>NZJU01000026.1 GCA_002692325.1 Candidatus Pelagibacter sp. | reverse complement strand
TATTTTTCTTAAACATGCAATCGATGCATTTCTCATTACTTGATATTCTTTATCCGTAAGAGTTAATGCTGGAGCAATAGTCACAGAGTCTCCAGTATGAATTCCCATTGGATCAATATTTTCAATTGAACAAATGATAATACAATTATCTTTTTTATCTCTTATTACCTCCATCTCAAACTCCTTCCATCCCTCTAAACATTCCTCAACTAATACTTGGCTAACTGGAGACTCACGTAGTCCATTTTTTATTATTTTCAAAAATTCCTTTTTATTCTTCGCTATACCTCCTCCGAGGCCTCCTAGTGTAAAAGCAGGCCTTATTATCGCTGGAAGGCCGATTTGTTTTAAAACCTTTGAAGCTTGACTTACATTATTAACTATTTTTGATTTAGGAAGATCTAAACCTATATCAAGCATACTTTTTCTAAATTTTTTTCTGTCTTCAGCGTTTGAAATTGCTTTAGAGTTTGCACCTATAAGTTCAATTTTGTATTTTTTTAAAATACCCTTTTTTTNTGCCTCCATTGCTAAGTTTAAAGCTGTTTGACCGCCCATAGTGGGAAGAATTGCATCTGGTTTTTCTTTAATTAAGATTTTTTCTAGAATTTTTAAAGTTATCGGTTCAATATATGTCTTGTCGGCAACATCTGGATCAGTCATAATAGTTGCAGGGTTAGAATTTATTAAAATAACTTTATAACCCTCATCTTTAAGTGCTTTACATGCTTGCGTTCCAGAGTAATCAAATTCACAAGCTTGCCCAATAATAATTGGACCAGCACCAATCACTAAAATTTTTTTAATATCTTTTCTTTTTGGCATTCTGTTTCATACTTTTTATAAATTCTTCAAATAAATATACACTATCCTGTGGTCCAGGATTTGACTCGGGATGATATTGTACTGAAAAAACTGGTTTAAATTTAAGCTTAATACCCTCTATACTTTTATCAAAAAGAGACTGATGGGTCACCTGAATTTTTTTGGGTAAATTTTTTTTTACAATTTCGAATCCATGGTTTTGACTTGTGATTTCAACATTACCTCTCATGAGATTTTTTACTGGATGATTAGCACCCCTGTGACCCAAGTTCATCTTTTGCGTTTTAGCCCCTAAAGCCAAACCAAGCAATTGGTGACCTAAGCATATGCCAAAAATGGGTAAATTTTTTTTTATAAATTCTTTTAATATTGGAATTGCATACTTACCTGTAGCGGCTGGGTCCCCAGGACCATTTGAAAGAAAAATACCATCAGGTTTTAATTTTAAAATCTCATCTGAACTTGTATTGCATGATACTATAGTAATTTTACAATTAAAGTCAGAAAAGTATCTTAAAATATTTTTTTTTATTCCATAATCAATAGCAACAACATGTAAAGTTTTCTTTTTATTCTTTTCAAAACCTTTACCTTTCTTCCAAGTTTTTAAATCTTTCCAAATATAATTCTTTTTTGTGGTAACCTTTTTTGCTAAATCTAAATTTTTTAGGCCTTTCCACTTTTTTGTTGTCTCAAGAAGTTTTTTAACATTAAATTTTCCATTCTTTAAAAAAGATATAGTTCCCTTAGGAGCTCCTTTATCTCTAATTAAATTAGTGAGGCTTCTAGTATCAATACCAGTTATTCCAACGATTTGATTTTTTCTTAGCCACAAGTCAAGATGTTTAAAAGATCTATAATTTGACGGATCAGTGATTTCAGAATTTATTATCACACCTTTAGTCCAAACTTTATCTGACTCGTGATCCTCTAAATTTGTTCCAACATTACCAATATGTGGAAAAGTAAAATTTATTATTTGATCTGCATAGGAGGGGTCTGAAATTATTTCTTGGTAACCAGTTATAGATGTATTAAAGCAAACCTCGCCTGTGGCCGAGCCCTGATAGCCCAATCCCTCTCCCATAAAAAATTTTCCACTTTGTAGAATTAAAATAGCGTTGGCGTTGATCTTTTTAAGATTTTTTTTAGAGTTTATATTTTGATTTTTAAGCTTCAAATACAACTCATAAGTTAAAGTAAAAAACTTATAAACATGATTTTGCGAAACATATGAAAAAGTTTAAAAATCGTCAAGAAAGATCTTTTCATTTTAGTTAAAATTTGTGATTAACATACCCAAACATGAGCTTAGAAAATAAGATTGATTTAAAACTTACTGAAGCGCTTAAAAATAAAGAAAAAAATATTTTTCCCACATTAAGACTAATTATATCAGCAATTAAAGACTTAAAAATATCAAAAAAAGTTAGAGAAGGATATTTAAAAGACAATGAGGTAATAGGCATTTTAAAAAAAATGATAAAACAAAGAAACGATTCATGCGAAGCTTATAAAAAAGCCGGAAGAGACGACCTTCTGAATAATGAGAAAAAAGAAATTGAGATAATCAATGAATTTTTACCAACCCAACTAAATGAAAATGAGACTGCAAAATTATGTGAAGATATAGTGAAAAATACCAACTCAAATTCAATGAAAGATATGGGCAAAGTTATGGGAGCACTAAAGACAAAGCATGGGGACATTTTAGATTTTTCTGTAGTAAATAGAATATTAAAAACGTTGTTAAACAAATGATGAAATACCCAAAAGAATATTTAAACGAAATAAAACTTAGATTAAAAGTTTCACAGGTAATAGGAAAACACGTGAATTTAAAAAAGAGAGGAAAAGAATTTATAGGCTTATCCCCTTTCAAAAATGAAAAAACACCATCTTTTACAATTAATGATGAAAAAGGCTTCTATCATTGTTTTGCTACAGGAGAACATGGAAATATATTTGACTTCTTAATGAAAACTAAATCACTAAGTTTTGGCGAGACAGTCAGATCTCTTGCCCAGGAAGCTGGAATGCCTATATATAAATTTTCTAGCTCTGATAAGATTAGAGACCAAAGATTTGAAACTTATAAAAGTATATTAAATGATTACTCTCAAGAAACTAAAATAAACCTTTTTTCAAAAAAAAATCCTCAAGCTTTAGAGTATTTACTAAATAGGGGACTTAAAAAAAATATCTTAGACGAATTTCAAGTTGGATTTGTAGAAAATAGATCTGGAATATACGAAAAATTAAAAACTCGTTATAAAGAAAAGGATCTTTTAAATTCAGGATTATTTAATCAAAATGAAAAAAATCAAAATATATTTGAGAGATTTTCGTCAAGAATAATTTTCCCAATTAAAAATTTATCCAACGACACCATAGCTTTCGGTGGCAGAATAATTGGAAACTCAAAATTTGCTAAGTATATTAATTCTCCAGAAACTGAATTTTATAAAAAAGGAAGAATACTTTTCAATTTGAATAAAGCTAAAGACTTTAGACATGTAAATAATGAAGTTATAATCGTCGAAGGTTATATGGATGTTATAAGTCTATATAATCATGGTATAAAAAATGTTATCTCAAATTCCGGAACAGCTCTCACAGAAAGTCAAATTGAGCTTATTTGGAAATTTTATTCTGACCCAAATATTTGTCTTGATGGCGACCAAAGTGGAAAAAATGCTGCGTTGCGTATTGCAGAAAAACTAATACCTTCAATTTCAGAAAATAAAAAGATTTTTTTTACCACTCTTACAGATGGAAACGATCCTGATGACTATATAAACAAAAACGGAAGAGATAGTTTTATCAAACTTATTAAAAACAAAAAAATTATTTTTGACTTTATATGGGACTCATTCTCGCTGGATCTAGACTCATTTGATCCATTATCTCTGTCAAATTTTGAAAAAAAATTAAAAGTCATTTTTCTGACAATAAGAGACGAAACTGTAAGAAAATATATAATTGAAGAATTTTTAAATAAGATCAGAGATTTAACTCCTAATCAAAAAATTTATCAGAATAAAACCTATAAGAAGAGGAATACCAAAATCCTAAAAGAAACTTCACAGATTTTTAAGAAAAAAAATGAATTTAGCAAAATACATTTAAAGGAGTTTTCACTCTTATATTTAATGATTAATTTTCCCGATAGCGCAAAAGAAAAAATTGAGGAAATCGCAGAAATCGTTCTTTCGTTAGAAAATGNTAAACTCAAAAATAGTTTAGTTAACTCGATTCTTACAAATGACAGTAAATTAGAACAAGTTTTGCAGCTAAATCAAAGTTTAGTTAATAAGATCAATGAAAACTGTATCATTAAGAATATTACTAAAAATAAGAATACCCAAATAATCACTGAGATGATGTATGATTTAATACTCGAATTAAAAGAAATTCAAAAAATAAACAAAATCGAAAAAAGCGAAAGTGAATTATTAGAAAATTTAAATGAAAATTCATATAATGAATTTTTAAGGCTTAAAAACCAATTAAATAGTGAATAAAATAAACATAGATTTTTAAAAAATAATTATTATATATATAGTCCCTAAATGCTACAAAAATTAATTACAAAATCATTTGAGAGACTTCTTACTAAGGGTAATAATCGTGGTTTCATAACTTATGATGAACTAGGAAAATCATTAGGTAAAAGAGGGGGCTCTCTCGAAAATGTTGAGAAAGCATTCATTATAATCGCTGATAATAAAGTATCACTTGTAGAAAATAAATCACAATTTCAATCGAATAAGAAAAAAGAGAGTCAAGTTGAGACTGAGGACAAATCTGCGGATAAAAGCGATGATCCAATTAGAATGTATCTTCGTGAGATGGGTGGAGTTGAATTACTCTCAAGAGAAGGAGAAATTGCAATTGCAAAAAGAATTGAAGCAGGAAAAGAAGTGATGTTAAATGCACTTACTCAAAGTCCACTCGTAGCAAAAAAAATATTTGAGTGGAAGGAAGAAATCGAAAACCAAAAAATTTTAGTTAGAGATATTATAGACATAGATTCTACTTATGAAGATTTCGAAGAATCTGATGAGAATGAGGAAAATGCAAACTCAAAAACTAGTGATAAACAAAAAAATGAGAAAAAGGAAAGCCAAGACAAAAATGAAGAAAATATTAGTAACGACGAAGATGAGTTTAATCTTTCATTAGCAAAAATGGAGGAAGAAATAAGACCTAAAATAATTAGTATTTTAGAGCTTCTTAATAAAAATTACGCAAAGCTAAAGAAATATCAAATTGAACAACTTGAGTGTTTATTGAGATCAAAACAACTCTCAATTTCTAAGAATAAAAATTTTAAAAAAATACAATTAGTTTTAGTTGATAGTTTCAAAAATCTTCAACTTGCGCCTCATATTTTAGAGGAGCTTGTTCAAGGGCATTATAAAGAAAACAAAAAGATAGTCTCGCTTGAAGGCATTCTTCTTAGATTGGCTATTGATAATAAAATATCAAGAGAAGATTTTTTAAAATATTATCTAGGTAATGAAATAAATCCAAAATTTGAGACATTTTTGAATGAAAGTTCAAATTGGAAAAGTTTTTTTAAAAAACATAAAAAAGATTTTTCAGAAATAAGAGATAGACTTGTAGAATTTAGTAAGAAGATTGGTCTCTCAGTTGGTGAATTTAAAAAATTAGTTAGTAGAATTCAAAAGGGTGAAAGAGAGTCTAGATTAGCAAAAAAAGAGATGGTCGAGGCTAATTTAAGATTAGTAATATCAATAGCAAAAAAATATACTAATAGAGGACTCCAGTTTCTAGATCTAATTCAGGAGGGAAACATTGGATTAATGAAAGCTGTAGACAAATTTGAATACAGAAGGGGTTATAAATTTTCGACATACGCAACATGGTGGATTAGACAAGCAATTACAAGATCTATCGCGGATCAAGCAAGAACAATAAGAATTCCAGTTCATATGATCGAAACAATAAATAAAATAGTTAGAACACAAAGACAAATTATGAGTGAGTTTGGGAGAGAGCCAACTCCTGAGGAGTTAGCAAAAAAATTGGCTATGCCTTTAGAGAAAGTTAGAAAAGTTCTTAAGATAGCAAAAGAACCTGTTTCTTTAGAAACACCTGTTGGAGACGAAGAAGATACAAATCTAGGGGATTTCATTGAAGATAAAAACGCTCTTCAGCCTTTGGATACTGCTATACAATCCAATTTGAGTGAGTCAACTACAAAAATATTAGCGTCATTAACGCCTAGAGAGGAAAGAGTATTAAGAATGCGTTTTGGAATTGGAATGAATACCGACCACACTTTAGAAGAGGTAGGATTGCAGTTTTCAGTAACCAGAGAGAGAATAAGACAGATCGAAGCCAAAGCTTTAAGAAAACTTAAGCATCCTAGCAGGTCTAAACAATTAAAAAGTTTTCTAGAAAAATAGTTAAAACTATTGTACAAGATTTTGAGGGCCTGTAGCTCAGTTGGTTAGAGCAGTACACTCATAATGTATTGGTCCCAGGTTCGAGTCCTGGCGGGCCCACCAAATTAACGCGAAATAAAGTAATAATTAATTTTCTGTAAATTCTTTGAGCTTTATAAACAGAGCATCTATATTATTATTATTAGATTTAAGAATGGAGGCAAATTCTTCTTTTTGCGTTTTCGCCAAACTTAACCCCTCGACGATAAGATCTCTTACCAAGGGTTTGTCTGGGTTTTTAGTGTATATACGCCAACTTATATTTATTTCTGGATTTTTATCATTTGCTGCAATTTTAGAACTTACAATTGTATAATTCGAACTTTTTTGTTCTTCGCCTGTTACCTCAAATTTTTGAGACGAGTAGTCAGTTAACCGAGAAGTTAAGCTTTTTAAAAAATATTTTTCAAAAAGTAAATTATATTCCTCAAGTTTGCTAGAATCTAAACTTTTTCTCATCTTCCCTAATGTGTATAAGCCCAATCCGGGTATATCTACATTCTCTAGAGCTATTGCCTCTATCTTAAGATTTTTATTCTTAACCGAGGTGCTATTATCACTTAAAATAAGAACAATGTCCTTAACAAGTTCGTCAACAAAAATTTTAGGTTGTGGAGAGTAAGCACTTACAAAGTTAAATTTTAAAAAAAAAAATAAAAATAAATAAAAAAAAAGCTTTTTCATTCAAATATTAATTATCTAAATTTCCCCAGTCTTCATCTTCTACAATATCAGTATTTTGTATTTTTTTAATTTTGTTTTGAAGATAAACACTTTTTGTTGCAGAATATAAGTCAATCGAGTTTTTTTCTAAACTTTCAAAGTTTTGATCATTATCTGCTCTAAAATCTATGGCTTCAGCTGACTTAACGCCGATATATTCTGATTTTTTCCCCGTTCGATTAAAAACTTCTTTTTGCCTCCAAGTCATTGTGGCAAAAGGATCTAAAAAGGTGTCTCCAACCATTGCAATTGAGTCTCTAACAGTTGTAGGTCCAAACACAGGAAGCACAAAATAACATCCATTTTGAACGCCATATACACCAAGTGTTTGACTTAAATCCTCTTTAGAGTCTTCTAATCCTAGTCCAGTTGCTACATCAGCGAAACCTAAGATTCCAACGGTGCTATTTATTAAAAAACTGCCAAAAGCGTCACCTGCGCCGTCTAAATTACCTTGTAATAAGTGATTTGGTATACTCAAAAGGGTTGCAATATTAGAAGTAAAATTTCCAGTGCCTTTCTTTATTGGCTCAGGTAATTTGTTATAACCTCTAGAAATTGGTCCTATAATAGCGTTATCTAAACCTTTATTAAATTTAAAAACTGATCTACTCACTTTTTCAAAGCATTCTTTCTCTGTTTCTGCGTTTACAACTGAAGCAGATAAAACTAGATAAGTAACAATAATTATAAATAACTTTTTCATAATGTATTAATTGTTATATATCGAAAATTTGATCTATTACTAGATATAAAATACTATTAATGAATAAATATGAGTAAAAATAGATACTTTAAAACCATTGATTTTCAATTGTTAAAGCATGACAATAAAAAAAGACTTATTAAAGATATTAAATTTGTAGTTATTCATTATACTAATTTACAATCTGTGCTAGAATCTCTTAAAATTTTAAGTAACCCTAAAACAAAAGTAAGCGCTCATTATTTGATTTCAAATGATGGAACTGTATTTAATCTTGTACATCCCACTCATACTGCTTGGCATGCCGGCAAATCCAAGTGGTTAAATTATAAAAATCTTAACAAACATTCTATAGGAATAGAGTTACAAAATAGAGGTATTGAATTTGGTTACCATACATTCCCATCAAAACAAATAACAAGTTTGATAAATCTTTGTTTAATTTTAAAAAAAAAATATAATATTAATACCAAAAATTTTCTTGGTCATTCTGATATTGCACCTTTGAGAAAAGTNGACCCCGGTAATAAATTTCCGTGGAAGAAACTAAGCGATAAAGGATTGGGTTTATGGCTTAATAGTAAAAAAATTTCTTTAAATAAAAAAAAACTAAATCAAACAAATAGAAGATATTTTTTTTTCTCCAATCTGCATAAAATTGGTTATCGATATTTTTCCATAAAAAATAGATCTTCAAAGGACAAATTTATAATAAGGGCTTTTAAATCTCACTATAACCCCTCAAATCAAAGCTCGGAAATTGATCGAAAAAGTCAGATAATAAGCGATATTTTAGCTAAAAGTCTTTAAGGTTGATTTTCAATTCAAAAAGTATAAAAACAGTTTGCCAGATAATTGGATTGTCGCTGTAAATATTACAGAGGAAAGTCCGGGCTCCGTAAGGACACAGTGCCAGTTAACGACTGGCGAGGGTGACCTCAGGGACAGTGCCACAGAAAATAAACCGCCTAATCAAGGCAAGGGTGAAAAGGTGTGGTAAGAGCACACCGGGTTTTTGGTAACAAAAACCGCATGGTAAACCCCACTGGGAGCAAGGCTAAATAGAGGTAACAAAGCTCTTTTGAGCAAAAAACAGTCTTTAGTTAGTTACCTGGGTTAGCCGCACGAGTTTTGACGTGAGTTAAAACCTAGATAAATGACATCTTCAATGACAAAACCCGGCTTATAGATTATCTGGCAACCTTAAATTTGTTCATCTTTTGTGCCAATTCTCGATTTTTGGAAATACAATCTATAGAAGTATTATATTGACTATTTCACAGAAACCCATAAGATCCCATGTAATCCCAAAACGGAGGATTTATTGATAAAAAAACAATTAAAGGAAATGAGTATTTACAATGTTTTTATCGAGTTACGAGAACAAGTTGGACAAGAAAGGGAGAGTATCTGTGCCATCTAGTTTTAGATCTTATTTAAATTCAATGAAATTTAGCGGCTTTGTGGCTTATCCCTCGTTTACTAATTCCTCATTAGAGGCTTGTTCAAAAGATCGAATAGAAAAAATTTCAAATGCAATAGATACATTAAATCCGTTCGAAGAAAAAAGAGATTATTTTGCAACTTCAATTCTTTCTGAAAGTACCGAATTACTATTTGATACCGAGGGAAGAGTTGTCATTCCAGATAATTTACTTAATCATGCGAAAATTAGAAATAACATTTTGTTTATAGGTTTGGGAAAAACATTCCAAATGTGGGAACCTAAAATTTTTCAAAAATTTAAAAGTTTAGCTGCGAAAAAAGCATCTAAAAATAGATCAAAACTTAAATGGGATAACAAAGATATAACAAAAGGGGGAGCATGACTATAAACGTTGGTGGAGGAGAATTAAAAGAGCTAAAACCTAGAATTTTAGTTCTAGGAGTTGGTGGGGCAGGTGGTAATGCTATTAATGCAATGATCGAGTCTGGACTCGAAGGTGTAGAATTTGTTGCTGTCAATACAGATGCCCAAGATCTTAGTGTAAATAAAGCGGATGCTAAAATTCAAATTGGTATGAATTTAACTAAAGGCCTTGGAGCTGGTGCAAAACACGAAATAGGTCAGGCAGCGGCAGATGAGTCCTTAAATGAAATAATTAATTATATACAAGGAAGTAACATGATTTTCGTCACATCTGGTATGGGCGGTGGGACTGGCACAGGGGCATCTCATATTATTGCCAGAGCCGCTAAAGAATTAAATATTTTGACCGTTGGAGTTACCACTCTTCCTTTTTCTTATGAAGGNCCTAAAAGAATGAGAAGAGCTATTGCAGGGCTAGAGGAATTAAAAAAACATCTAGACACTGTAATTGTAGTCCCAAATCAGAATCTTTTTAAAATTGCAAATGAAGGGACAACACTTAAAGAGGCTTTTAAACTATCTAATGATGTATTGAAGCATGGAGTACAAAGTGTGACCGATCTTATGGTTAGACCCGGTATGGTAAATTTAGATTTCGCTGATGTTGAGACAGTTATGAGTAGAATGGGTAAAGCAATGATGGGCACTGGAGAAGCAGAGGGAGAAGATAGAGCTAATGTAGCAACAGATATGGCTTTAAATAATCCATTAATAGACGAGTATTCTTTAAAAGGAGCAAAGGGTCTTTTAGTAAATATTACGGGAGGAGATGATATAACTTTGTTTGAGGTTGACCAAGCTGTGAATAAGATTAGAGCAGAGGTAGATCCTGAAGCTGAGTCAATTTTTGGTGCTATACAAGATGAAAATCTTAACGGTAAAATGCGAGTATCAATAGTTGCAACTGCTCTTGATGGTTTCAGGACTGAAAATAAAACTGTTTTCAATATGATGAATCGAGTTCAGAATAGAAACATCGGTAATTCAGAAAATTTATTTACAAGGGGTTCAACTTTTGAAAACAACACTTTAAATTTAGTCGACGGCGCTACTGCTTTAAAGCTAAATGAGGAAATTGAGATAAACAAAGAAACAACTCAGAGCATCGACACTAGCGATTTAAAAGATTCAGTGAGTGAAAAAATTCCATCTGGTTTATCTTTAGAAAACACCTCCTATCTAGAGCAAAATAAAATAAATCAGGAAAATAGTTTTCAAATTAAGGAAAGTAGTATTGAAAATGAAAAAATAGAGGAAGAAAGCTCTCCAAAAGTTTTTGCTGATGACGTAGATAATGAAAGCGATCAGATTGAAGCTAAAACTATAAGAGTCCCCGATGAAGAAAAAGAAAATGCAGGTGATTTATTTAATGACGTAAGTGATTTAAAAGAAGATGAGGATTTTGAAATACCGGCATTTTTAAGAAAGCAAAAATATTAATGGTTGACAGCAAGGATTATGAAAAAAAAAATAATACCGGAAAAGTTATACCATTTTCCAGTATTATTAAACGAAGTATTAGGTCTTTGCTTAGATAAGAAAAAAGGTGACTTTCTAGACTGCACTTTTGGAGGTGGCGGATATTCAAAAAAAATTCTGATAAAAACCGCAGCAAATATCGATGCAATAGATCGAGACAAAAATATAAAAAAATTTGCCAATAGTCTTAAAGAAAAATTTCCACAGCGTTTTAAATTCATCAATGAAAAATATAGCAATTTGGGTAAAATATTTGTTAATAAAAAATTTGATGTAATAATTTTTGATTTAGGTTTATCTTCCTATCAAATTCAAGATTTAAGCAGAGGTTTTTCTTTTAAATCAAATGAAAAGTTAGATATGTCAATGGGTCTGAGCGAAATAAGTCTCACTGAAATGCTCAATTCCATAGATGAAAAAAATTTAAAACAAGTTTTGAAAATTTTCGGTGAAGAAAAAGAAGCCAGCGCTATAGCTAAGAACATCATCAAAAAACGAAAAATTTCAAAAATATTAAACACAAATGATCTCGTGAATATAATTAAAAAAAGTAAGAAAAAAAATTATAATAGTAAAATTAACGTATGTACAAAAACTTTCCAAGCATTGAGAATATTTGTAAATTCTGAGGTAACCGAGCTTTTAAATGGTCTTGCTGAGGCAACAAAATTACTTAAAGCCGGTGGAAAAATTTTGGTAGTATCTTTTCACTCAATAGAAGATAGAATTGTAAAATATTTTTTTAAAAATTACTCCCAAGATAAGCCTAACACATCAAGATATCTGCCAAGAAATAATCAAATTGGAAATATTTTATTTGAAAAATTTAATAAAGTTATAAAACCATCAAAAATAGAAATAATAAAAAATCCTCCATCGCGGTCAGCAAAGTTAAGATTTGCGGTTAGGAATGAAAATCACTTTGAATTTCCAAAGGAATTATTTGAAAAGTTCAAAAAATATTCCTTGTTAGAAAGGGCTAATGCTAAAAAGTAAAATAATATTATCAATTTTTATTTTTATAACTTTATTTACACTTACTTCTGTTCTGAAAAATCAGACCAGAATTATTGAGAAAGAGATTTTTCAATTAAAAACTAAAATTAATGATCTTGAAGAAAAAATTTATGAAACAAAAATCGAATACAATTATCTTTCATCGCCTGCTAATTTAGACATAAAGATAAAAAAATTCGATGTAGATTATTTTCCACTCTCAAAAAGCAACATTTTTTTAGATCTTAATACATTTATCAAAGAACAAAAAAAAATAACAAAATTAGAAAAGAATATTGATGAGAAAAAATAAAAAAAAATACTCAAACTTAAATCAAAAAAGTTTTTACTTTGATAGCTATATTGATAACACTTTTCAAAAAAAGAAAAAAACAACTATTTCTGATGATAGAATATATATCCTATTTTTTTTCTTTTTATCTTTAGTCACTATATTTTCTATAAATATAATATCAATTTCGTTAGAGGAAAATAATTTTCAAAATTCCAAGACCAATTTAAAATCTTTCAAACAGACAAGAAGAGAAATAGTCGATAGAAACGGTACACTAATTTCAAGTAATTTAGTTTCTTATCATGCAGCGATTAGAAGTAATTTGCTAAAAGATAAAAAAAAGTTTTTAATTAAACTAAAAATTTTGTTTCCTGAAATTGATCAAATTAGAATCAGAGATAACCTCATTAATAAAAAACAGTTTTACTTAAAAAAAAGAATTTCGTTGGAAGAAAAAGATAAACTATGGTCACTTGGTGAAAGAGCAATAATCTTTGAGCCAATTCAAACTCGAGTTTATCCGCACGCTGAACTTTTTAGTCATATTTTAGGTCAAACCAATGATGATAACATTGGCATATCAGGCCTTGAAAGATTTCTAGATAACGAGCTTAAAGATATAAAAAAAATAAATAAACCACTTGCTTTAAGTTTAGACTCAAATATACAACACATCTTAAAAACTGAACTTGATGAGTCTATTAAAACTTTTAGTGCTAATGGTGCTGCCGGGTTACTTTTAGACACCTCTAGCGGAGAAATTTTATCATTAGTTTCTTTACCCGATTATAATATTAATTTAAGACAAGATATATTTAAAAAAGAATTTAGTAATAAAATAACAAATGATATTTTTGAATTAGGATCGATATTTAAAACATTTACTATCGCTTTAGCGATTGAAAATGATCTAGTTGAACCAGAGACAATTATTAAAAATATTCCCCAAAAAGTAAAATGCTCAGTGCATGAAATTGGAGATTTAAAGAAGTTTCCTAAAAATTTATCAGTCGAGGACATCTTGATAAGATCATCCAATGTAGGAACAACCAAAATTGCAAAAAAAATTGGTAGAAAAGAATTTATCAGATTTATAAATAAAATGAATTTGTTAGAAAAACCTGAGATAGAATTAAGTGAACTTGGTCAACCTTTAGATTTTAACTGGGAAAAGTGTAGACTTGAGACCGTTTCATTTGGTCATGGTATAACTACTACACCTTTACAAGCCGCAACAGTATATGCCTCTATAGCCAATAACGGTTTAATAGTTCAACCCACGATTATCAAAAATAATAATGCAAAATCAAAAGAGAGATTAATAAGTCAGGAAACAAGTAAACAAATACAAAATATGCTAAGAAAAGTAGTAACTGATGAGAATGGCACCGCTAGCCTTGCGGATATACACGGCTATTCAGTTTCAGGAAAAACCGGCACCTCACAGAGCTATAATAATAAAAAAAAAAATATTAATACTTTTGTGTCATTTTTTGATGTAGGGAGAGATAAAAAATATACTCTTTTAGTTTTACTAGAAGATCCTAAAATCGCGCAAAACTTAGTTTATAATTATAGGGGTCAAAAAGTAAAGGCATTTAGAAATGAAGCTGGTTGGAACGCTGTTTATGTGGCCGGCAAAATTATAAAAAAAATTGGACCAATTTTAGCCATAAATAAAGAGGAGTTTGAAAATCAAAATGCTGTTAAAAAATTTAGTTTCTGAATGTCCAAATCACTTAAGAGAAACTAAGATATCTGACTTAGCTTTGGATAGCAGGATAGTAAAAAAAAATAATCTTTTTTTTGCTCTAAAGGGCCATCATAAAAATGGAGCAAATTTTATAAAAGAAGCAATTAAAAATGGAGCGGCTGCAATAATTACTAGTAAAAAAGATAATCACAAAAGAAGTATTTTTATTAAACATAACAAAATAAAAAATCTTTTGTTTGATACCTGTGAAAAATTTTATAAAGAAAGACCTTCAAATCTTATTGCAGTAACCGGCACTAATGGAAAAAGTTCTGTCGCTGAATTTTATAAGCAAATAATGCTTATGAGTAAAAAACGAGTAGCAACAATTGGAACATTTGGGATATTTATAAACAATAAAAAGATATCAAATAATTTGACTACACCTGATATTATTACAATACATAAAATACTTCAAAAGTTAAAAAAGAAAAAAATAGAAAATGTTATGATTGAAACCTCAAGTCACGGATTAAAACAAGGTAGACTTGGAACTATAAAATTTATGAGTGGAGTTTTCACAAACTTTAGTCGAGACCATTTAGACTATCACGGATCAATGTCAAAATATTTCTATTCAAAAATGATACTCTTTCGAAAAAATATGAAAAAAAAGGGCAGTATTATTCTTTCGAAACAACTCCCAGAATTAAAAAAAATAAAAAAGATAACAAAAAAAAATTTAAAACTAATATACTCTAACAAATATGAAAAAACTTTTAAAAAAATAAAATTTCATAACCTTACTGGAGATTTTCAAATTTCAAATTTAGCAATGGCTTTTCTAGCTGCAAAAAGATGTGGTATAAAATTAAAAAAGATTCTACCCAAGATTTTTCAAATCAAATCAGTCTCTGGTCGTTGTGAATTAATCAAAACACTCAATTTCAATGTTAAATTATTTGTCGATTATGCTCACACTCCTGATGCATTAGAGAAAACTCTGAGTGCTTTAAAATTAAATTATGGAGATAATATTACTTTAGTGTTTGGCTGCGGTGGAGAAAGAGATAAGGAAAAAAGACCAATTATGGGAAAAATCGCTAACAAGTTATCAAAAAAAATTATTATTACTGATGATAATCCAAGATCAGAGAATGCAGCTAGAATAAGAAAACAAATTATAAAAAATATCAAAAATACAAAATATTTCAATATTGCCAATAGAGGTGATGCAATTAAATTTGCTATTTCAAGTTCTACTCCGAATGAAATAATTTTAATTGCAGGAAAGGGGCACGAAATAAACCAGGATTACGGTGGATTTGTGAAAAAATTTTCTGATAAAAAATTTATAAAATCATTAAAAGTTAGAAAAAAAACAATGATAGATATCAATCAAGATATTTTAAAAATGATGAAAATAAAAACTAAAAGTGGATTTAAAAAAATTAAAATTGATTCTAGAAAAATAAAAAAAGGAGATCTGTTTCTAGCTGCAAAAGGTAAAAAACAAGATGGTAATAGTTTCATAAATGACGCATTTCTCAAAGGCGCAGCATTAATTGTTTCATCTACAAAAAACAAAAGAAAAGAAAATATAATAAAGGTAAATGATATACTAAATTTTTTAAATGAGTTTTCCATTCAAAAAAGAAATTTAGTAAACTCCAAAATTATTGGGATAACTGGAAGTTCAGGAAAAACAACTCTTAAAACTTTACTTTCAAGAACTCTTATAAATTATGGAAATACTTATTTTTCCGAAAAATCTTACAATAATCATTATGGGGTACCTTTAAGTTTATCAAATATGCCATTAAAAGCTAAGTACTGTATTTTTGAGTTAGGAATGAGCAAAAAAGGAGAAATTAACGCCTTATCAAAAATGGTTAGACCTAACATAGGAATAATAACAAATATCGGTGAGGCTCACTTAGGAAATTTTAGATCAATTAGTCAAATTGCCGAGGCAAAGTCTGAGTTATTAAATAATATAAGTCCGGGGGGTCATATAATTTTAAATCGTGATGATAAATATTATCTATTTTTTAGAAAAATAGCCTACAAAAAAAGATTGAAAGTTATCACCTTTGGTTTTTCTCGTCAGTCAAATATTTGTTATGAAAAAAAAACAAAATATCACGTCATTGTGAAAGTGCATGATAAAAGATTTAAGTTGTACTTAAAAGATTATAATAGAATTAATATTCTAAATCTTCTTTGTTGTGTTGCAGTTTTAACAGCATTAAATTTAGATTATGACAAACTTTTAAAAAAAAATAGAATATTTGAGTTGATTGAGGGCAGGGGAAAGTTATACAGAGTAAAAAGATATAACAAAATTTTTAATTTAATTGATGAAAGTTATAATGCTAATCCATCTTCTACTTCAAATGCTATTAAGAATTTTTCAAAAATTAAAACTAGAAACAAAAAATATTTTGTTTTAGGCGATATGCTAGAATTAGGAAAAAGGACTAAAAATTATCATAAACTAATTTCTCGTGAGATCAACAACTCTGATGTTGATAAAACTTTTACATACGGTCAAAATACTTTGACAACTTTTAAACATCTAAATAAACATAAAAAGGGAAATATACTTCAGAACTTAAATGATTTAGATATTCTTATGAAGGATATCATTAAAGATAACGACTATCTGATGGTAAAAGGATCAAACGCCTCAGGAGTATATAAATTATCAAAAAATTTTATTTCAGGAAATAAAAATGTTGTATAGTTTTTTAGTCTCTTTATCTGAAACATATCCTATTTTTTATGTTTTTAATTTCTTAACCTTTAGAACTGGCTTATCGCTGGGCACCTCATTAATAATAGCTTTCATAGTTGGTGGACCTCTTATAAAAGCATTTTCAAAAAATCAAATTACTGGCCCAATAAGACGCGATGGACCCATAGATCATATAGTTAAAAAAACTGGAACCCCAACGATGGGGGGTATTATAATAGTGATCAGTATGACAATAAGCACTTTATTATGGTCAGACCTAAATAATGTTTTTATTTGGACACTTGTTTTTATATCAGTTTTTTTAGCTTTTCTGGGATTTATTGATGATTACCTTAAGATAAAGAATAAGAATTCAAGTGGCTTAAATTCAAAATTAAAATTTTTAGGACAACTTGTTATTGGTTATATAGCATTATTAATTTTATTAAACTTCTCAAATCACGAATTTCTACAAAATCTTTATTTTCCTTTTTTAAAAGATTTTGTAATTGATTTGGGCGTAATTTTTATTCCCTTTGCACTATTTATAATCATCGGAGCCTCTAATGCAGTCAATCTTACAGATGGATTAGATGGGCTAGCTACTGTACCGGTTATGCTAGTTGCATTATCTTTCACTTTGATTAGTTATTTGGTAGGTAATATAATTTTTTCTGACTATCTGTATATCCAATTTATACCAGGTGCTGGTGAAGTAGCTATTTTTTGTGGAGCAATTGTAGGATCTTGCTTAGGTTTTCTTTGGTATAACGCTCCTCCGGCAAAAATTTTTATGGGAGATACTGGATCATTATCTCTTGGCGGCTCATTGGCAGCAGTAGCAATAATAGTCAAACACGAAATTGTTTTAGCAATCATTGGTGGGTTATTTGTTCTGGAAACAGTATCTGTAATTATTCAAGTAGTTTCATTTAAATTGACTGGAAAAAGAGTTTTTATGATGGCGCCAATTCACCATCATTTTGAAAAAAAGGGATGGCCGGAATCGACAATTGTTATTAGATTTTGGATCATAGCCATCATATTAGCTTTAATAGGTTTAGCAACGCTTAAACTTAGATAAAATGACAAATATTAAAACACTCAATCAGCAGACCATAATAAGTAAGAATTTTTTAATTTATGGAATGGGCTTAACTGGAAGATCTGTTTTAAGTTTTTTCAAAAGAAAAAAAATTAAAAACATTAGAATAGTTGATGATAATATAAAAAAATATACTTTAAATTCGAAAAACTTTTCAAAAATTTTTAATGAGACTGATTTTATAGTGATAAGTCCAGGAATAAATCCAACAAAGTCACGATTTAAAAAATTGTTAAATATAAATAAAAAAAAAATTTTAACTGATCTAGACTTGTTCTCTATTTTTTATCCTTATAACGAATTATTTATGATAACGGGAACTAACGGAAAATCTACAACATGCAAAATGCTACAACATATTTTAAATCTTAATAAAAAAAAAGTTTTTCTTGGAGGAAATATCGGCAAGCCAATTCTAGATATAAATCCTGAAAAGAAATCTAAAATAATTATAGAAGCTTCATCTTTTCAATTGGCTTATTCTAAAATGATAAAGCCAAAACATGCAATTCTTTTAAATATATCAAATGATCATTTAGATTGGCATGAAAATTTGAAAAATTACAGAAACGCAAAATTTAAAATTTTTTCAAAACAAAAAGAAAGTGATTTTGCTTATTTAAGTAAAAATAAACTTATAAATCATTTTAAAACTAAAAGATTTAAATCGAAACTTATCAAAATTGACGAAAAATATATTAACAATATTTCATATAAAAACTTAAATTATTTACCAATTTTAAAAAATTTTTCATTTGTTTATTATATTTTAAAAAAATTAAAAATGAGAGACGAGATAATAAAAAAAGGTATTAAAACTTTTAAGGGACTAGAGCATAGATATGAAATATTTTTAAAAAAAAAAAATAATATTTTTATAAATGACTCTAAGGCTACATCTTTTGACTCTACAAAACATGCTTTAGCAGCAAATAAAAATATTTATTGGATTGTGGGAGGTATAAAAAAAAAAAATGATAAAATTAATATTAGTAAATTAAAAAAAAATATAAATGAAGCTTTCATTATTGGAAAAGATACTGATTACTTTAAAAAAGTTTTAAAAGGTAAAGTAAAATATTCTCTGTCGTATAATCTTAAAAAAGCGATTAAGGATATTTTTTTTAAATTAGATGATAAAAAAGAAAATATTATTCTTTTTAGCCCTGCCTGTGCATCATTTGATCAATTTAAAAACTTTGAAAAAAGAGGAAGAGTTTTCAAAAAATATGTAAAAATCTATGCAAAAAAATATCTTTAAAATAAAATTTCAAAACTATTGGAGGAACATTGATAAAAATATTTTAATTTGTTTTCTGATATTGTTTTTTTTAGGATTATTTTTTTCATTTTCATCTACTTCTTCTTTGGCGGGAGAAAGATTAAATAAAGATTATTATTTTTTTTTTACGAAACATTTATTTTTTATGTCTATTTCTGTTTCTATAATGTTAATAATTTCTTATTTAGATTTAAATATTATTAAAAAAACAATAATACCTCTTTTTTTATTTTTTTTTGCTTTACTCGTTTTGGTTCCACTAATAGGTGTCGAGGTAAAAGGAGCAAAAAGATGGTTAAATTTCATTTTTTTTCGAATTCAGCCTATTGAATTAATTAAGCCCTTGTTTGTTCTAACAATAGGCTATATTTTGTCCAAAAAAGAAATTTCTAATCAAAATTTTATATATTTCGTAAGTTTTTTATTATTGGCCTTAACTTCAATTTTTTTAATTTTTCAGCCAGACTTTGGACAAACATTTCTTTTATCAATCACCTGGCTTTCGTTAGTTTTTATTTCAGGAATAAACTTACTCGTCATTTTTTTTGTTTTGATTACTTTTTTATCTACCTTTTTCTTAATATTATATTTATTTCCTGAAAAATTTGGTTACATAATGAATAGAATTAACGCCTTTTTAGACCCCTCAAAAGGGGACAATTTTCAAACCGATAAAGCATTAGATGCAATTAGATTAGGTGGAGTAAAAGGCCAAGGTATGGGAGAGGGAATTTTAAAAGAACGAGTTCCTGAAGCTCACACAGACTATATCATTGCTGTTGTTACAGAAGAATTTGGCTCTATCACCTCAATAATAATTGTTGCTATTTTTTTGTATATATCTTTTAGAGTTATTAAAATCTGTTTAAAAGAGGACAATGATGAAATAAAAATTTCTCTCTGTGGCTTATCTTCAATTCTAATCTTTCAAATGTTCATACATATCGGGGTAAACATTAGTTTATTACCAACAACTGGTATGACGCTTCCATTTTTAAGTTATGGAGGCTCCTCTTTAATTGGGAGTGCAATTTTAGCAGGTTTCATCTTAAATTATACAAAAAATAGAGTTTGATATATGGAAAAGAAAAAAATCTTAATAACAGCTGGTGGCACAGGAGGCCATATTATTCCAGCGATAGCCTTATATAACTATCTAAAAAAAAAGGGACACCAAGTTATAATTGTTTCAGACACAAGGGGAGAAAAATTTCTTAGATATTTTACAAATTTAAAACCAAAGATAATTAGAACTACTCCCNTGTTCAATAAAAATGTTTTTAAATTTTTTTACTCTTTATCAATATTTTTTTTTAGTTTTTTAGCATCTTTTAGCTACCTTAATAGAATTAGACCAGACTTAATTTTTGGAATGGGTGGTTATTCGTCATTCCCGATTTGCATTAGTGCAAAGTTTCTAGGAATTGACCTTTTTGTTTATGAAAATAATTTGTTAGTTGGAAAAACTAATAAAATATTATTAAGATTATGTAAAAGATTTTTAATATCTTATAAAGATACCACAGGTATTAATAAGAATTATCTAAAAAAAGTTTCGTTTATTGGAAATATTTTAAGAGAAAAAATTATCAACTATAAAAGTAGAAACATAAAAGTTAAAAAAAAATTAAATATTTTAATTTTAGGGGGTAGCCAGGCGGCAAAAGTATTTGGTGAAAAAATCCCTCCAGTTTTTAAATTATGTAAACTGAGTAAAATAAACATAAATATTTATCAACAGTGTTTGATAAGTCAAAACAAAGAACNCAATTCTTTTTATAAATTTAATCGTATATTATATAAATTATTCAACTTTGAAAAAAATATTCTCAAGTATTACAAAAAAGCTCATTTGGTAATTACAAGGTCTGGCTCTTCAGTAACTGCAGAACTTATTAACTGTAATATTCCTTTTATATCAATTCCGCTAGAAACTTCAGCTGACAGTCATCAAATGATAAACGCAAACTATTTGAAAAAAAAAGGTCTTTGCTATTTAATTAGAGAAAATGAAATTGATAAAAAATTATTTTCATTGATAAAATCAATTCATAAAGATAAATCATTATTATCAAGAATTATAAAAAAACAAAAAAAAATAAATAACATTAAAGTATTTAAAAAAATTGAAGATGAAATAGAAATATATTCATGAGGAAAATTAACTTACAAAATAAAGAAATTATTCATTTGGTAGGCATAGGTGGAATAGGTATGAGTGGACTTGCTCATATAATGAAAATGACAGGTTTTAAAGTTCAAGGCAGTGATACAAATTTTAATAAAAATATTGAAAATTGTAGAAATTTAGGAATTAAAATTTTTATTGGCCATAAAAAAGATAATATTAATAAAGCCACAATTTTGGTTAAATCTTCTGCAATTAAAAAAAATAATATTGAATTAATACAAGCTTCAAAAAAAAAAATTCCTATTTACACAAGAGCCGAGATGCTAGCGAATGTTATATCTTTAAAAAAGAACATTTTAGTATCTGGTTCACATGGCAAAACAACAACAACATCTTTAATCGCAAAGATTTTAGCATCAGCAAACTTAGATCCCACTATTATAAATGGTGGTGTGATCAATTCTTTGAAAAATAATGCGAAATACGGAAAAGGTGATTGGGCCATCGTTGAAGCTGACGAATCAGACGGTAGTTTTTTAAAATTACCCATGAATTATTCTATCGTAACAAATATTGATTATGAGCATTTAGATTACTATAAAAATTTTAAAAATTTAGAAGATTCATTTATTAATTTTATAAATAAAACTCCGCCCATTGGAAAATCGATAATTTGTATTGATGATGTAAATATAAAAAAAATTAAAAATAAGATAAAAATAAAAAATTTCTTAACCTACGGTTTTGAAAAGACGTCTGATATCAGAATATTCAATGTTCATTATAAAGATACAAGTTCTATTTTTGATATAAGAGTGAAAAATGTAGGAAGAAGAGATTTGATAATAAAAAAAATTAATATCGATTTGCTTGGTAAATATAATATTTTAAATGCCACTGCTGCAATAGCTGTCTGCGTAGATTTGGGAGTAAATAAAAATATAATTAAAAAAAGTTTAAAAAACTTTAGTGGTGTTCAAAGACGTATGACAAAAATTTTTAGCTTAAGGGATAGTGATTTTTTTGATGATTACGCCCACCATCCAACAGAAATTACATCAGTAGTTGAAAGTATAAGAAATATAAATAGAAAAAGGGAATTAATAGCAGTTTTTCAACCTCACAGGTATAGCAGAGTTTTGAAACTTCAAAAAAAATTTACAAAATGTTTTTTAAATGTAGACAAAGTTTTACTATGTCCAGTATACCCAGCTGGAGAAAAAAAGGACAGAAATTACAANAAACTTAAATTTGCTGAGAAAATTAGTATAGAATCAAAAACTCAAGTTATAATTATAAATGATTATTACGATTTAGTAAGGTATTTTAAAAAAAACTTATTTAATAATGAAATAATAATAGGCATGGGGGCAGGCTCTATCTCTCAATGGATGCGAAACCTTAGAGTGTATTTATGATGAATAAAATAAAAAAAAAGGTGATGTTATCTAAATTTAATTGGTTCAACTTAGGTGGTCCTGCAGAATTATTTTGTAAACCAGAAAATAAATCAGAGATAATAGATTTAGTTAAGTTTGCAAAGACAAAAAATTATAAGATAAATATTCTTGGTGCAGGATCAAACACACTTATACGAGACAATGGAGTTAGAGGTTTAACAATAAAACTAGGCTCAGAATTTCGAAAGCTAGATTTGATCAAAAAAGATACTTTAGAGGTTGGTTCGTCCACTCTAGATAGAAAAGTCGCAAATTTTGGATTAGAGAATTCAGTCTCAGGTTTTGAATTTCTATCCTGCATTCCTGGTTCGATAGGAGGTGCAGTAATCATGAACAGTGGATGTTATGGTGAAGATATTTCAAAGATATTTGTATCTCTAAAAGGTATCAATTTAGATGGTGATGAAGTTGAGTTAAAAAAAAGTGATATCGAATTTTATTATAGAAAAACAGATCTACCATCAGATATAATAATTACTTCTGTTACCTTACAAGGAATGTCTTCTAAAAAAGCTATAATACAAAAAAAACAATCAGAGTTTGTTAAAATGAAAAAAGATTCTCAACCCTCTGGAGTTAAAACTTGTGGAAGCACATTTAAAAATCCCATTGGTGAAAAAGCTTGGGAGTTAATAAAACGATCGAAATGTGAAAACCTTTCTGTGGGTGATGCTAAAATATCAGAGAAACATTCTAATTTTTTTATTAATAATGGAAAAGCTAGTGCTAAAGAAATAGAGTCCCTTATATCATCAGTCCAAGAAAAAGTTTTTAGAGAGACAGGAATTAATCTTGAGTTAGAAATAAAGATAGTAGGTGACTGATATGAAAAAAAAAGTTTTAGTTGTATATGGGGGAGCCTCTAAAGAGAGAAAAATTAGCTTAAAAAGTGGTCTGGCTTGTATTAAAGCTCTTAAAAAACTCGGTTATAAAATTAAAGTGTTTGACCCAAAAAAAGAACATTTAGATAAGCTTTCAAAATATAAAAACTATTTAATATTTAACGCTTTGCACGGTAAAGGGGGGGAAGATGGAATAGCACAGAGTTATTTTGAATTTTTTAAAATTCCATACACACATTCTGGTATTATTTCATCGATAAGTGCTATGGATAAATTAATATCTAAAAAAATCTTTCTGAAAAATGATATTATAACTCCTAAATACTTTGATATTGATAAATCTAATTTAAAAGTTAGTAGTATTTTTAGATTAATAAATAAAAATCATTTAAATTTTCCTATTGTAATCAAACCAATTAATGAAGGTTCAAGTATTGGAGTTAAAATAATTAAAAATAAACAAAATTTAAAAATTAATCTAAAAAAAATAGTAAATAAGTACGAACACGTAATGATAGAACAATTTATTCCTGGACAGGAAATTCAGGTAGCGGTTTTAGCCGATAAAGCTCTTGGAGCAATAGAGCTTAAACCAAAAAGAAATTTTTATGATTACAAGGCCAAATACAGTAAATCAGCAAATACCAAACATATTATGCCAGCAAATCTAAATAAAAATAAATATTTAAAGGTTTGTAAAATAGCAGAAAAGGCCCACAGACTTTTGAAATGTAGAGGAGTTACTAGATCTGATTTTAAATACTATAAAGGGAAATTTTTTATTTTAGAATTAAACACACAGCCTGGGATGACCGATCTATCGTTAGTTCCAGAGATTGCCAAATACAAAAATATAACTTTTAAAAAATTGGTTAAAAAAATAATCTTAGACGCTGATATAAATAAATGATAGCTAAAAAAAATTATGTTGTATTATTTTTTTTATTTTTAATTCTTACGACCTATGCTCCAAAAAACACTTTTTTTAGTACTTTTTTTAAAATTAAAGAGATTGTTTTATCAAATAACTCTGAAGAAAATTTAGAAAATATTTTTAAAGATTTAGAAATTATTTTGGGAAAAAACATTACTTTTTTATCCGAAAAAGATTTCGAATTCATAATTAATAAACATCCGATTATAAAAGAAATTAAAATAAAAAAAATATATCCTAGTAAAGTTGAGTTGGATATAAACCAAAAAAAAGTAATAGGTATAATAATTGATAAAAAAGAAAAAAAAATTATTACAGATAAAAATGAAATATTGAAATTAAGAAGATATTATGATTTTGGTAAGTTACCATTTATTTACGGTGGCTCAGACGAATTTATAAAATTATATAATTTACTAAATGAAATAAACTTTCCTATCGAAAAAATTAAAGTGTTTTACTATTTTGAAATAGGTAGATGGGATTTAGAGTTAATTAATAATAAGCTTATCAAATTGCCACCAAAAAACGTTAGATTTAGTTTACAAAATTTTATAGAAAATTATGAGTCAAATAATTTTGAAAAATTTGATTTTTTTGATTATAGAATCAAAAACGAACTGATTATTAGATGACAAATATAAAGTTACTTATAGAATTGGAAAATGATAAATTTATTTTTTATGTTGTTGAATTAAACGATAAGGGTTTTAAAGTATTAGAAAAAATAAGAATTAAATCAAAAGGACTTAATTTTTGTAAAATTGTTGATTTAAATGATTGCGTATTAACAGTTCAAGACTCTCTTTTTCAAATTGAGAAAAAATTAAATCATACTTTTGATCATATAATTTTAATAATTGATAATCATGAAACTGAAATTATAAATGTGACTGGCTCAAAAAAATTACGTGGTGAACAATTAAGTAAACAAGATATATCTTACATAATAAATAGTTTACAAAAACAAATAATTCAAAATGATCCCAAAAAAGAAATAATTCATTTATTCAACACCTTTTTCAAATTGGATGGGACGGAAAAAAAAAATTTACCATTAGGTATGGCTGGTGATTTTTACTCTCATCAATTGACATTTTTATTAAATAAAAAAAATGATTTGAAAAATTTGCAAATTTTATTCCGTAGATGTAATTTAACTATAGAAAGATTTTTAAATAGAAATTTTCTTGCCGGTATGAGCATTTGCAACACTTTGTCAAATGATAGTTTTTTTAGTATTCATTTAGGAAAAGAAAAAAGCAATATATCTTTTTTTTATAACGGATCTTTCTCATACCTTGAAAATTTCCGTTTTGGTACAAATATTATTAAAAAAGATATTTCAAAATTATGTTTGTTAGAATTGTTTACGATAGATAAAATCTTATCAGAAATCAATTTTGATCAAGAATTAGATGAAAAATATTTAGATAAAAAATTTTTTAATAATACAAATTACAGAAAAATATCTTTGTCTCATTTTAAGGAAATAATGTTTGCCAGGCTTCAAGAATTATTTGATTTAATATTAATAAATAATATAAATATTTCTTATCTAAAGTCTAATATAGATAAGTGCCTGATATTTGTAGAGGATCAAAGTATTTTTAATAGTTTAAAAAAAAGTCTATTTGAATACTTAGAAAAAAAAGAAAAAAATAAAACATTTATCATTAAAAAATTGAACCAAAATGACGAATACCAGATATGCAATCTAGGAGTGATACTAATTCAAGATGGTTGGAGAAGAGAGGTGTTATCAATTACACGCTCAAAAAAATCGCTAATTTCAAGAGTTTTTAATAGCTTGTTTGGAGGGTGATCTAAAGACTATTTCAATGTTTTTTTTTGAAACATTAGTTGTTTACATTATTTACTTTAAATTCTGTATATCAATGAAATGTTAAATATTTATCAAAAAACTTTGAGTAAAAAAGCGAGTTTTAAGGGTATAGGTCTTCACTCTGGAAAAATTGCTGAAATATCATTGATACCTTCTGCTGAAGACACTGGAATAACTTTTAAGAGAACAGATATAAAGGATAACAATTTAATCAAAGCTAATTTCCAAAATGTTTCCTCTACAAATCTTTGCACAGTGATTAAAAATCAGCATGGAGTAAGTATTTCTACTGTTGAGCATTTAGTAGCAGCACTTTATTTTACTGGAGTAGATAATTTAGAAATTCAGATAAATAATTCTGAAATTCCTATTATGGATGGGTCTGCTAAAGACTTCGTTAAAATCATAAATAAGGCTGGTGTAAAAAATCAAACAAAAAAAAGAAAATATTTGAAAATTTCTAAAGAAGTTAAGATACATAACAAAAACAAATTCATAAATTTGACACCACAAGATCAAAGATTAAAAGTGAATTATGAACTTGACTACGAAAATAAAATTATATCAAATCAAAAAAATATAGTAGACCTGTCATCAGATAATCTAGAAGACATCTATTCATCAAGAACTTTTTGTCTTTACAAAGATATTCAAAAAATCAAGGAAGCAGGATTAGCAAAAGGAGGCTCGCTCAATAACGCTATAGTCGTAGATGACAATAAAATTATAAATGAAGGTGGCTTAAGAAACGAAAAAGAATTTGTGAACCATAAAATTTTAGACTTAGCAGGAGACCTATTTTTAGCCGGTCATAGAATTTTAGGACATGTGAAAACAAAACACGGTGGTCATGAGCTGAATAAAAGATGCTTAGACCTTCTATTTTCAGACAAAAATAACTATGAACTTTTTGAAGTAACAAAACCAGATATAAGAAAAGAAAATTTCATAATAAGATCAGAAAAAATAGCCGCAATAGCTTAATTTTCATTTAAATTTACCTTAACACTCATATTTGATATAAATAATTTGATGACAAGAAGTCTTATTATATTTTCAATTTTATTTTTTATTTTTACCTCTTGCACAAAAAAAGAGACTGTAAATGTAATAAATCCTGAACCGGATGAGGTTGGAATGAAATTCTACCAAGAAGGAATTTCTGCTTTAGAAGAGGGAGATTTCTTCTACGCTTCCAAAATTTTCTCTGATGCTGAAACAAATTTCCTTAACATAGAGATGGCTGCCAAATCAGCAATTTTATCTAGTTACTCTTTTTATAGAATAAATTTTTATGTGGAAAGTCATGAAAATTTAAAAAGATTTATTAGAACATATCCTGCAAGCAAATATATTCCTTACGCACATTATTTAATAACAATTATTTCTTTCGAACAAATACTAGATGAAAAAAAAGATTTAAAACCAACACGAGATAGTAAAAAATTAATAATTGAATATTTAAATAAATTTCCCGATACAGAGTACTCCATTGATTTAAAATTTAAGCTGGATTTAGTTAATAATCAGCTTGCTGCAAAAGAGATGTATGTGGCTAGATATTATATGAAAACTCAAAAATGGATACCAGCAATTAATCGATTAAAAAAAGTAGTAGATGAGTATCAAGAGACTGTATTCATAGAGGAAGCTTTACATAGATTGGTCGAAGTATATTACAGATTAGGGTTAGTAAAGGAGTCAGAGGAGGCTGCAAAATACCTAGGGTATAATTACAATTCAAGCGAATGGTACAAAAAATCTTATGTGATTTTGAATAAGAATTATAAATTAAAAGACTTTGATAAGAGTAAAAAAAAAAAGGACGATGGTCTAATTAAAAAAGTGATAAAGAATATACTTGGAAAAAATGACTAAAAATCAAATCAAAATTGTTAAAGATTTCAAAAATAAATTAAAAATTCTCAAAGACTTCAATTTTCACTATTTCAATAAAGATAATCCAAAAGTTGATGATGCAACCTATGACGATCTTAAAAAAGATCTTTTAATCATGGAAGAAAAATACCCATTTGTTTTAAAGGAAGGTAGCGTAAAAGAAATCATCGGATTTTCCCCCTCAAAAAAATTTACAAAGATAAAGCACTTAAAACCAATGCTTTCGCTTTCAAATGCATTTGATAAAAATGATTTAATTGATTTTAAAGAAAAGATTTTCAATTATTTAAACTTTAAAGATCCTCACATGGAATTTTTTTCTGAACCCAAAATTGATGGTATATCGGCGTCTTTAATTTATACGAATGGAGTTTTATCAAAAGGTTTATCAAGAGGCGATGGATCAAGTGGTGAAGATATATTAGAAAATTTAAAAACTATTAAAGAAATACCCAAGAATATAAAAAAATTTAATCCACCAAGAATCTTGGAGATAAGAGGAGAAGTTTTTATCAATAAGAGCAGCTTCTTAAATATTAAAGAAAATTTCAAAAATCCTAGAAATGCTGCAGGTGGATCTCTAAGACAAAAAAAATCATCTGAGACAGCTAAAATTCCCTTGAAATTTTTTGCTCATGGATTTGGAGTTATTGAGCCGATGGTTTTTAATACTCAGAGTGAATTTATATCCACGTTAAGTAAATGGGGTTTTATTATTAATCCTCTTAACAAAATTACCAAAGGGGTAGAAGAAATGGAACAGTTTCATCAAGCTATAGAGCAGAATAGATCAGAGTTGGATTATGATATTGATGGGATTGTTTTTAAAGTTAATAGAATATCTTTACAAAAAAGGTTGGGCAGTACCTCAAATGCTCCTAGATGGGCGATCGCTTATAAATTTTCTTCAGAAAAAGCAACAACTAAAATTAAAAAGATAGCAATACAAGTAGGCAGAACCGGAGCTTTAACTCCCGTTGCAAAAGTAGAACCGGTAAACGTTGGAGGAGTATTAGTTTCTAATGCAACTTTACACAATGAGGAGGAAATTAGGAGAAAAGACATTAGAGTAGGAGATACAGTTATTTTACAAAGAGCAGGCGACGTTATTCCACAAGTGCTCTCTGTTAAAAAAGATTTAAGACCAAAAAATAGTAAAGCATATAATTTTCCAAATAAATGTTTATGTGGATCAATCACTATAAAGGAAGTTAGCAAAACAACAAAAAAAGAGGATGCAGTAAGGAGGTGTACAAAAGGCTACGCTTGTGTCTACACAGCAAAAGAAAAATTGAAACACACGGTATCTAAAGATGCTTTTAACATAGACGGACTTGGAAAAAAAGTCATAGAAAACTTTTTTGAAATTGGTCTAGTCAGAGAACCTGCAGATATCTTTAATTTGAACTATAATAAAATAATTAGCTTAGAAGGGTGGGGGCAACTATCTGTAGATAATCTCAAAACAGCAATAAATAAGGCAACCAAGTTAAGTTTAAATAGGTTTATCTATTCATTGGGAATAAGACACATTGGTCAAGAAAATGCAAAAACTTTAGCTAGATTTTTTATAGATATCAAAAATTTTGAAAAAATTTTTATTGAAGAAAACAGAAAAAATATTCTTAAAAATTTGATTGAATTAGACGGTATAGGTGAAACTCAAGTAGAATCATTAGATAATTATTTTTCAACAAAAAAAAATGTCAAGATTGTAAAAGATCTAATAGAAAATTTAGAAATTCAAAGATTTTCTGTTATCAAGAAAAAAGGGATTTTAAGTGGTAAAAATATTTTAATAACTGGAGGGCTAGATAAAATGAGCAGAGCTGAGGCGAAAGTTTTAGCTGAAGATAATGGAGCTAAAGTATTTGGTAGCTTGTCGAAAAACTTAGATTTTTTGATTGTCGGAAACTCAAAACCTACAAAATCAAAAATTGATAAGGCTGAAAGTTTAAATATCAAAATTTTAAATGAGGAAAATTGGTACAAGCTTTTAAAGTTTTGAACATGCTTTTTTGAGTTCATTTTTTTCATAATTATTCATAAATTTATAAAAATTCTTATAAATTGAATTGTGGTAATTATTCAACCAACTTATTTCAATTTTATTTAAAAGTTTTTTATTAATCAAAGATTTATCAATAGGAGCTAAGGTTAAATTAGTGAACTTGAGTTTTCCATTAATCTTTTTAACATAAATTAAATTTTCAATTCTAATTCCAAATTTGTTTTTGAGATAAAAACCTGGCTCGTTTGAAACAATCATACCTTCTTTTATCTTTATATTGTTATTTCTTGAAATAGCTTGTGGACCCTCATGAACATTTAAAAAGTATCCTACTCCATGTCCTGTCCCGTGTGGATAATCTAGGTTAATTTCATTCAAAGGTTTCCTTGCCACTTTATCTATTAAAGATCCAGTGGAATTTCGACTAAGCTTATAATTAGTTACTGCAATATGACCCTTTAAAACTAGTGTAAAAATATCTTTAATTTTATTAATCTTATTTTCAAGTGATATTGTTCTAGTAACATCAGTAGTTCCAAATTTATATTGACCACCAGAGTCGATTAAATAAAGACTTCCCGTTTTAAGTCTTCTATTACTCGAAGCATTTGCTCGATAATGAATTATTGCTCCATTTGAAGCTGTAGCAGAGATTGTAGAAAAACTTGAAAATAAAAAATTTTCATTTTTTCTTCTGAAATTTATTAATTTTTTTTCAGCATCTATTTCTGTAATTTTTTTTGTCTTATAGTTTTTTTTAAGCCAAATCAAAAATTTAGTTAAAGCCAGACCATCAAAAAAGTGACTTTTCAAAATATTTTTTATTTCTATCTTATTTTTTTTTGATTTTAGTAAATAGATATAATCCTCCTCAATTCGGACGATATTTTTTTTTCTCAATAAGTTTTCATAATAAATAGAACAACTCAAAGAATCTAAAAAAATTTTATTTCCTTTCAATTCTTGTAAATAATTTTCCATAAAACTCATATCAATGATTTTTATTTTATTTAATTTTCTTTTAAAAGAGATGGAAATTTTTCGTTTATCTATAAATAAAATTGATTGACCAACATTATTAATTATCATCTGCGCGTTAACAACAGGTGAAAATTGGTTATCACTACCTCTTATGTTAAGAGCCCAATTTACACACTCAGTAGAAGACACAAAAACCATATCCATTTTAAATTGGCTAAGATTCCTTTTAATCTTTTTAATTTTGGAGAGGTAGTTTTCACCTGAGTTTTTACCATCAATAATCCAAGCTTTTTTAATGTTTAAAATATATTTTTTTTTTATGACTAGATCTACAAAATTTTGTTTGAAGGGTATTAGCTGGCAATTCAGATTTTTGAAAATTTTTTGAAGAGTATTATTAGTATATAATTTTGGATCAAAACCAATTTTTAAATTTTTGATGAATAATTTTTTAAACTTTTGCGACGGCAATGTAATTATAACAAATTTTTTTCCGCATTGTTCTGTAGCTTGCAAAGTATATCTCCCATCTACAAAAAGATAATTTTTATTCCTTAAGACTATTGAAAAACCAGCTGAGCCAGAAAATCCTGTAATACTTTTTAATCGCTCTTTGTGAATTTGTACGTTTTCACCAAAATATTCGTCATTCTTTGGTATTATATAGCCATCAAGACCGTGTTTAATAATCAGATTTTTCAATTTTTTTATTTTTTCCATTTGAGCATCTTTTTATTTTTAAATCTCTCCCAACCTGGGCTTCTGTAATCACTCTCCTCATCAATTAATAAATCTTGATTAATATCAAATTCATCAAAGTTGGATTTTTCAATATTCTCATTTTTCTCTACATTCACATCTGGTAACTCATTAACAAATCTTGATGGCAAAGAGTCCATCCAGTCACCTTGATAAGATCTTTTCATAGCAAATGAGATAAATGACTCTTTCTTTGCTCTTGTAATTGCCACGTAAGCGAGTCTTCTTTCCTCCTCAAGCGCAAAATCTCCTTTTTCTTCTAGGGATTTTTGATGCGGAAAAAGACCTTCCTCCCATCCAGGTAGGAAAGTAACATCAAACTCTAAACCTTTAGCTGCATGCATGGTCATCAAGTTTATTTTCTCACCCTCCCAGTTTTGATCTACTGATGTAGCTAAAGCAACGTGTTCTAAAAAACCGTTCAAATTTTCATAATCTCTCATTGCTCTTATTAATTCTTTTAAATTCTCTAATCTATTTTCATTTTCTAAATCTTTTTTATTTTTCAAGATTAATGAATAACCAGACTCATCTAAAATAAGTTTTAGGAGGTCATAATGTTTCAAATGCTTCAACTCTCTTCTCCACTTATGAATTAAATTTATAAAAGAGTTCAAGGTATTCTTGATTTTGGGTTTAAATTTATTAAGCTCAATAATTTTTATGATTGAGTCTTCCAAACATAATTTATTTCTATTTGAATATTCATAAATCTGATTTAAAGTGCTACTTCCTATTCCTTTTTTTGGCGTTGAAAGAACTCTTTCTAGAGCAAGGTCATCAAATTTTTGGTTGACTATTCTTAAGTAAGCAACAGCATCTTTAATTTCTGCTCTTTCATAAAATTTAATACCACCTAAAACCCTATAATTTATACCTACCTTTAAAAACCTTTCTTCGAATTCTCTTGTTTGATAAATAGCTCTTAAAAGTATAGATATGTTATTTAACGAATATTTTTTTTTAAGATTATTTTCAATTAAATCTGCGACTCCTTCCGCTTCTTCTCTTCCTGTTCTATAACAATTTAATTTTAAAAGTTCACCATCCTCACCATCTGACCAAAGTTTTTTACCAACACGATTTTCGTTATTTGAGATAAGTACAGATGCGGCTTTTAAAATATTTTTTGTAGACCTGTAATTTTGCTCTAATTTATAAATTTTACATTTTGGATATATCTTATCAAATGTAAGAAAATTTTTAATTTCAGCGCCCCTCCAGCTATATATAGATTGATCATCATCTCCAACACAACATATATTTTGTTTCTCATTTACTAGAAGATTTAACCATTTATTTTGAATGAAGTTGGTATCTTGGAACTCATCTACTAAAATGTATTTAAAATTATTGTTATAAATTTTTTTTATAGATTTATCATTTTCAAATAACTTAACACAAAAAAGTATTAAGTCTCCAAAATCAAAAGCATTAAGGTCTTTTGTTTTACTCTGATATAAACTATAAATCTTTTTAATTGTGTTTTCTAATGTCTTTGATTTATCAAGATTAATGTCGTCTGGTAACAGCCCTTTATTTTTCCATTTATCAATAAATGAAATAACAAATCGAGGTGATACTTTTTTAAGATCTATATTCTCAGACTCTAAAATTTTCTTTATTAATTTTTTTTGATCGTCTGTATCAAGAATAGTAAAATTACTTTTATAATCAAGTGCTTCTGCGTGCCTTCTTAAAATTTTCACACTGATTGAATGAAATGTTCCTAACCATGGCAATGAACCAGACTCTTTTTTCAGATTAGTCAAGATTCTATTTTGCATTTCTCTTGCTGCTTTGTTTGTAAAAGTAACGCAAAGTATTTGGTTAGACCAAGCTTTTCTTTCACTAATAATATAAGCTAATTTAGTAGTTAAAACTTTTGTTTTACCAGAACCTGCTCCTGCTACTATTAGGCTCGGGCCATCAGTATCCATAACAGCCTTTTTTTGATTTTTGTTGAGCCCTGTTAATAATTTGTCAATTGATCTCATAAACAATAGAAGTAATTTATATACCAGTTAAAAAATAAAAAAAAATGAAATCTAATTTTTTATCAATTATAAAGTTTAATAAAAAAAAAAGTAGTGCGATATTATTTCTTGGATATCTGATTTTAATAGCTGCGATTAGTGTTTTTATTTACTTAATAATTCCAAAATTTATGAATTATGAGAATAAAACTACTGAATTAGACAGTTATACACAAAATGATTATAATATTAATCTGAGTTCTATAAAAAGAATTCGCTACAAAGTTCTTCCTACACCAAGGCTGATTATTACAACTTCAAATATAAAATTTCTTGACAAAGAAACTGATAGTAAAGAGCTGGAGCTATTTTTAAAATTGAATTCATTGTTAAAAAAAAATTTTTCATTTAGCAAAATTAAGTTGAAAAACTTATCCTTAAAAGTGAATGAGAAAGAAATTGAATTTTTATTAAATGAATTTAATGATCTAAGCAAACCTCTAATTATAGACAATTCAGAAATTATTATTACTAGTAACAAGAATGAGATCTTCAAAATTAATCGAGTTTCTTTAAATAATCTTAATACAAGTAAGATTGAGGTTAAAGGAAATTATATCGGAAAAGATTTAAAATTTACTTTTTCTAAGTTTAAAAATCATAATGTTCTTAATTTAAGGTCTAACAATCTTGACATGGATCTAGAAGCTAGGTTTAAAAAAAAAGATGATTTGAAAAATTTTATGTCGATAGTAAAATTAAAAATTTTAGACAATTTTTTTAGTTTCAATTTTCTTAAAAATGAAAAGATCTCAATTTACAAAGGAAAATATAGAAATAAGAATCTCAAAATAAATTTTGACTCGGAAATTTCTTTAAGTCCATTCTTTTATTTTAAAAATAATATCCAGTTACAAAAAATTTCATTGAGAGAGAAAGATTTTGAGAAACTCATTCAATTTTATCTTAATTCTGAATCCATTAATAAGTTTAATGGTACAACATATTTAACTTTTAATAATGATAAAAAATTTACTGAAAGATTAATTAAAAATCTAAGTATGTCTTTAATATTAGAGAATGGAAATATGATTATAAAAAAACTTATTTTAAAAATTCCTGGTGCTGTACTATCATTAAGTTCTAAGCCCTTGAGTCAAAATGATTTGAAAAAATTCAAATTTGAATCAGATTTTCATATAACCGAACCAAAAAAGTTTAAAAAATTTTTCTCTTTAAAAAAAAATATTGTTTTAAATGATAAGTTTCTTTCCGAGGGAATTTATTCGCCCAGTTCAAACAGAGTTGAAATTACTAATATTTTATTAAATGGAAATAAAAAAATTAGCGATGTTGAAACAGAAATCATTCAAGAAAATTTTCAGAATATTTTTCTAAGCAAAAGTATATTGGGAATATTTAATAAATCAAACATTGAGTCATTTTTAGAATATATAGGCTCTTAATGATAATTTTATTTTGGTTTTGTCATTAAAATTGGTTTCATTAATTTTTCGTATTGTTTTTCATCTAGAATACCAGCTTTAATAATTTCATGTTTAAGAGAAGTCCCCTTTTTGAGAGCCATCTTTGCGATATTAGCAGCAACATCATAACCAATAGAAGGAGCCAAGGCAGTAACATTCATTAAAGAATTATCCAGTAAATGTTTTATCCTTTTCTTATCCGCTTTAATTCCTTTAACGCAGTACAAGGCAAAAGTTTTTGCCGAGTCTGCCATTATTTCGATTGATTGAAGAATGTTATGAATAATTAAAGGCTTAAATACGTTTAGTTCGAAATGACCATGAGAACCAGCCATGGTTATTCCGTTGTGATTACCTATTACTTTAACACAAACCATTGTGACTGCCTCGGATTGAGTAGGATTTACTTTACCGGGCATGATAGATGATCCTGGTTCATTGCTTGGAAGTATTAGTTCGCCATAACCAGCCCGAGGGCCAGAACCTAAAAATCTTATATCGTTAGCTATTTTCATCAAGCAAACTGCAGCAGTATTCATTGCTCCAGAAAAATTTACTATAGAGTCATGAGCTGCGAGTGCAGCAAATTTATTTTTTGTATTTTTAAAAGGTAATCTCGTTATTTTTGATATTTCTTTAATTATTTTCTTATCAAAATTTTTTCTTGTATTTAAACCTGTTCCTACAGCAGTACCCCCTTGTGCTAAGAAATAAATCTCTTTAAGCGCCAATTCTATTCGTTCTATACATTTTTTTAATTGAGAATGATATCCTGAAAATTCCTGACCTAAAGTAATAGGAGTGGCATCCTGTAAGTGGGTTCTACCAACCTTGACTATGTCTTTGAACTGTTTAACTTTTTTAGCCAATTCCTTTTCAAGTAATCTTAAAGAAGGTATGAGTTTCGTATTTGCTCTCAAAGCTATTGATATATGCATCGCAGTTGGGAAAACATCATTAGTAGATTGTGATTTATTGACATGGTCATTTGGATGAATGGGTTTTTTCGTCCCCATCTTCCCCCCCATCATTTCGATAGCTCTGTTTGCAATTACCTCATTTACATTCATATTAGTTTGAGTGCCAGAACCTGTTTGCCAAACTTTAAGTGGAAAATGATTATCGTGCTTTCCTCTAATTACTTCTTCCGATGCCCTTATGATATATTTGCTTAGTTTAATATCCAAATCTTTATTTTTTCTATTTACTATAGCGGCAGCTTTTTTTACAACCGCAATTGAATGTATTACGACTGGTCTTACTTTAAAGTCCCCTATATTAAAATATTTATTAGATCTCTCAGTGCTTGCACCCCAATACTTATCACCAGGTACCTTTATTTTTCCAATGCTATCAAATTCTATTCTGTATTTCATTAGTGATTCTTTGTTATAATACACCTTAATTGATCAATTTTAAATTATAAAGGATGCGTAATGACAAATTTTGAAAAGGTTAAAAAATTCATGCAAACGTTTGGCCAAGAAATAAAAAAAAAGCCCAAATTTCCATCAGATAAAATAGTAAAACTCAGAATAAACTTAATTGAAGAAGAGTTAAACGAGCTTAAAGATGCAATAAATAATAACAATATTAAAGAAGTAGCAGATGCTCTTACTGATATATTGTATGTAACCTATGGTGCCGGTCATTCATTTGGTGTAAATTTAGATGAATGTTTTAACGAAGTTCAGAATTCAAATATGAGTAAATTAGGCATGGATGGAAAACCAATATATAATGAATATGGGAAAGTCATGAAAGGCCCCAATTATTTCAAACCTAATCTTGGCAAGTTTTTATTTTAACTTTTTATGAGTGAAAATTTTTATTGGATTTTAATAGGTATATCATTAGGTCTATTAATGTATCTTGGAAATAAATATATTTTTTAAGATTGATTTGAAAATCTCTTGATATCTATAGCTGAAAAGTTTTCGATAGAAGTCAAATGGTGAGTTCCAATACTATCTTCAAAGAAATTACAATTTATTTTTTCCTTAAGTATTTCGGTATAACTATTTTTAGAAATATCGTTTATTGTATTAATATCAAAGCCCGTGCCATATGTATTAAATCCAATTCTTTGACTTACCCTAAAAATATTTTTACCATCATTATAAAAACCAGCATTTCTTGCTTTGTTGGCATTGACAATAACCGGATTATTTTTATGTGCTTTCCAATTAGTTGTAAGGGGGCCATCCTCAGAGTAAAAGATGGAGAGCTCGGATGAAAATTCTAAGTTATTTTTATCTGTATTAGTAATTAACCACCAAATATTATTTTTCTCAAATATTATGGTGTCTACAGCGTTAATTTTATTTATTAAAGTTTTAAAATATGCCCACTCATTTGGAAATTTTTTACATTTATAAATTCTAATTTCTTTTTTTTCTTTTGTTTCTGGACACATAAAAAATTCATCATTAAATTTAAAAACAAACGGAAAAGATAAATGAAAGTTTTCACTCAAGACACAACCTAAGAATTTTTCTTCATTATTATTTATCTCAAAACAAGAAATCTGACCTCTTCTGTTTTTAAAACTATAGTCTTCTACAAAAATATAATTTAAATCTTTAAATTTAACTACAAAGGGATCAGCAAAAAATCTTTTCTTATGATTATTAATAATCTTATAATTTTGAAGGTTTTCTTTTTTAAATTTTTGGGCTGTATAACATATATTCCAAATTTCTTTAAACCCAGCAAACTTAAAATAAATTTTTTTTAATATAAAAAAATAAGTATTGAAGATATAGCTAAATAATTCTTTAAATTTTGGTTCTTTGTAAATTTTAGATTTATATGGTTCTTTATCTAAAAATTTAAAATTATTGTTACTAAGGTAATCATTAAGGGTATTGTTCAAATATTTGATACTTTGTTTAAAAACAAATTGTTGGTTTAGAAAAAAATAAGGTTTAGTAATTGTATTACCTTTAAAAATCAACTCTCCACCGTCAAGTTGTTCATTTATTTTTTGTATAACGAAACCAGTTGTAGCATTCTTAAAATAAACCTCCCAAAAACCTGGAGGAAGTCCTCTGTACAAATCACTGTCAGCATGATGAAAAGATAAAATACCTTTTTTGGTCGAATCTAATAATTTTCCTTTAATTATTCCACTTTCGAGTCTTATTAACGCGTCAAGGTTCCTATCTACAATTTTTTTTATATCATTGTCAGAATATGTATATATATTTTTTATTGTATCGATATTTGGTTTTAAATAAATCTTTTTTGATTCTAAGGTTTCTAAATTTATCTTTTTAAAATTTATATTACTGTTTGAGATATTGAAAATTAATTTTTCAAAAAAAATTAAAAATTTGAATAATATTTTCTCAAAAATTCTTTTAAAAGAATATTTTTTTGCAATATCTAAAATCTTATTTTTGTTATTACCCTCTGTATTAACAAGAATTGTATCAATCTCAATATTCTCATTACTTAATAAACTACAAATTAATTCTCCATTAAAGTTTTTTTGCTCTAAATTTTTAACTAAAATACCAATTCTATGTTTTTTTGAAATATCCATTGTAAATCTTCATTGAAAAGTTCTTTATTTTGTAAGATAACTTTAAAATAATAAAAGTAAAACAATTTATTTAAAGTTGTGAAAATCAAAAAAAATATTGTCTATATTTGTGATGCCGGAAAAAAAGCCTCCGGGGGCGTAAAAATAATTTATCAACACTCCGAAATTATTAATTCTCTAAGAAATTATAAATCTGAAATTTTGCATATTAAACTAAGAAAAACTGCCAAATGGAGCATTTCTCTTTCAAAAAAAATTACCTTTAAAAATGACTCCAAACATGGGTGGCAAGCAAACCAAATTAAAGCAGCTGAAAATTTTAAGCATAGATGGTTTAAAAATAAAATAAACTTGAAAAAGGACTTAACTTTTAGCTCAAAAAAAGATTTTGTAATTATACCTGAAATTTATGCTCATCTAGCCGACGATCTCCTTCTAAAAAAAAAAATTAAATATGCCATTTTTGTTCAAAATGGTTACGCTATAAATTCTATAAATCATTTTAGTAAAATTAAAAAAGTTTACAACAATGCACAATTTATTTTATCATACTCAAAAGATATAAACGATTGCATTTTGTTAAACTTTCCTAATATTAAAAAAAAAATCAGACAACTCTCAATTTCTATAGATGTAAAAAAATACAAATTTGGAAGTAAGAAAAAAAACTTAATTACATATATGAGTAGAAAATTACCTGAACATAGTGAAAAAGTAATATCTTTACTTAAGATTTATCTTCCAAGAAAATGGGAAATAAAAGATTTAAATAACATGAATGAAAGAGATGTATTTAAAAATTTGAATTTATCAAAAATTTTTATGTCCTTTTCATATTTAGAGGGATTGGGTATGCCTCCAATAGAAGCTGCATTATTTAAAAATAAAGTTATTGGTTATACAGG
>NZJU01000025.1 GCA_002692325.1 Candidatus Pelagibacter sp. | reverse complement strand
TAAATTTGTGGCGGAGAGGGTGGGATTCGAACCCACGAACGAGTTGCCCCGTTGCTGGTTTTCAAGACCAGTGCTTTCAACCGCTCAGCCACCTCTCCAGTAACGTCTGTCTTATTACTATTATTAAAGGGAAATAACAATGTTCATTATATTTTTCTGGCCCTGGTTTGAAAAATAGATATATGATAATAAAAAAAATGTACATAATAATAAGAAAAATTTGGTTTTTAGTTTTAATTTTATTTGTAAATTCACCTCTATTTGCACAACAAGATTCATTTAATCAATGGTTAAAAAATTTTAAAAGCGAAGCAATTAAATCCGGAATATCTAAAAAAGTTGTAGACGACGTTATGTCTGACGCCAGGTTTCTTCCAAAAGTAATTGAATATGACAGGTATCAACCGGAATTTTATGAAGATACTTTTACTTACATTAAAAAAAGATCAAATAATAAGAAAGTTTCTAAAGGTTCAATATTATATAAAAAGGAAAAAAAAACAATTGATGAAATAGAAAAAAAATTTTTTATCGAAAAAGAACTGTTGCTTTCTTTAATGGGAATAGAAACTAATTTTGGCAATTATTTAGGTAAAATGGATATTATTTCTTCACTAGCAACATTAAGCTTTGACAAAAGACGAAGTAAATTTTTCAAAGATGAATTAATTATTTTATTAAAACTTGTTGACAAAAAAATTATAGAAAAAGATATTCTCTTTGGTTCTTGGGCTGGAGCATTTGGAAATTTTCAATTTATGCCTAGAACTATTAAAAACTATGCAATAGATTATAACAATAATAATATTATTGAATTAAAAAAAGTTGAAGACTCTTTTGCATCAGCAGCAAACTATTTAAACAAAATAGGGTGGAAAAAAAATCAACCTTGTTTTAAAAAAATTAGATTAAAAAATGATATTCCAAAAAAATATTTAAATTCATCAGCAAAAAAGCTAAAAAATAAAAAAAAGATAAGTTATTTCAAAAAATACATTCAAAATGCTAATAGTTTAGAAGAATATAAAAATTATAAAGTTTCAATAATTACACCTGATAAAGATATAATTCCAGGTTCAAATACTCTTAAACCGGCGTTTTTAGTTTTTGATAATTATGAAAAGATATTAAGTTGGAACAGATCTTTAAGATTCGCATTAGCAGTGTGTGTTTTAAAAGAAAAATTTGAAAATGAAATATAGATACTTTATTTTAATATTTTTTATTTTTGCATGCTCTTACCCTGTTGCAAAAAATGATTTTTCTTATAATTCATCAGGATTTGTATTAATTTACAGTGAAAATGATTATCTTGATAATAAGATTAATAAAAAATTAAATAATGATTTTTTTCAAATTGGCCATAGCAAACTCAAACCAGGAACAATAGTTAAGATAACCAATCCATCTAATATGTTATCTTTTGTTGGAAAGATAAATAAAAGAGTAACTTATCCAGAATTATATAATTTACTGATAACAATACCAGTAGCTAAAAAAATCGAATTAGATAGTAAAGATCCGTTTGTTGAGATCGTGTCACTAAAGAAAAATAAGTCTTTTGTAGCAAAAGAAGCAAAAATTTTTCAAGAAGAAAAAAAAATACATTCCAGTGCCCCGATTGAAAAAGTAAAAATTGATAATATTTCAAAAAAAAATACGATTGAAGTTAGTTCTAAAATTTCATATTCTATATTAATTGGTGAATTTTATTCAATCAATTCAGTAAATGAATTAAAAGGTATACTTGCTAAAAGCTTAAATATTAATGAAAAGAAATTTATGATTAAAAAAACTAAATCTAAGGTTAAATTAATGTCAGGAACATATAATTCAATGATTTCTTTAAAAACAGACTATTCTAAATTCAAAGAATATGGCTTTGAAGAACTTAACATAATCCGTAATGATTAGATTTTTATTTTTATCATTATTTTATTTACTATCAATTATTCCACTAATTGCTAACCCAACTCTTAAAGCAAAAACTGCTATTTTAATTGACTATGACTCAGACGTAGTAATCTTCGAGCAAGATGCAGATTTAAATATCTACCCAGCATCAATGACAAAAATTATGACGTCCATAGTTGCTTTTGATTTGTTAAAAAGAAATAAACTTAATTTGGATGATAAATTTGTAGTATCTGAGAATGCTTGGAGATTATCTCAAGCAGGTTACTCATCAATGTTTATAATGGTTAATGATGAAATAACAGTTGAGGATCTATTAAAAGGAATAATTATCGCATCAGGAAATGATGCATGTGTTGCACTTGCAGAAGGTATCGCAGGGTCTGAAGAAAACTTTGCGGAAATTATGAACGAAAAAGCTATAGAGATTGGTATGACTAGTACTAACTTTTCAAACTCGTCAGGGATAAATGATCCAGATAACTACTCTACAGTAAGAGACATTGCTATAATGTCTAAATATTTAATAGAAAATTATCCAGAATATTATGAATTATACAAAGAAAAAGAGTTTACATGGGATAGAACTGGTGGAGATCCTATTACTCAATCAAATAGAAATTCTCTATTGTATAAAAGAATTGGCGTAGATGGAATTAAGACAGGATATTTGGCTGTTGAAAAATATTCACTGGCTAGCACAATGAAAAAAGAACAGAGAAGATTGATTTCTGTAGCTAGTGGAATGGACACCAAAGCAATGAGAGCTAACGAGTCATTAAAATTATTAAATTGGGGCTTTAGAAACACGGATACATATAAGATATCAAAATCCAATGAAACTAGTTTTGATATCAAAACTTGGTTAACTAAAAATAATACGATTAAAGGTTATACTAAAGAAGATGTTTATCTTACTATCAACAAAAAAGATTCAAGAAATTTAAAAATAATCCTGGAATATGAGGGGCCAATAAAAGCACCTATCGAAAAAAATAGCAAAATTGCTGAATTAAAAATATTTAATGGAGAAAATTTAATTAAAAAAACTTCGGTTTTTGCTAGAGATGAAACCAAAAAAGTAAATTTTCTTAAAAGCTTATTTACATCTTTAAACTATTTAATATGGGGTGATGTTTAAAAAAAAACCTTTATTTATAGTATTCGAGGGTATTGAGGGTTGTGGCAAGTCTTATCAAAGTAAAAAGTTAGTAAGAAATTTAAAAGAAAAAAAATTAAAAGTTACACTTACTAGAGAGCCCGGCGGCACACCTCGAGCTGAGTTAATTAGAAGATTGATTTTACAAGATTATTTTCAAGATAATAAACTAAACAAGTTTGATAAATACACCGATACATTACTTTATTTAGCAGCAAGAAATGAGCACATAAAAGATCTTATTTACCCTGAGTTAAAAAAAAAAAAGATAGTAATTTGTGACAGATTTATCGACTCAACTTATGCCTATCAAACGATTGGTAAAAAAGTAAATAAAGATTTTATAAACAATATTCATAAAACAATATTAAAAAATATAAAACCGGATTTAGTTTTTGTTTTAAAAGTTGACTTAAAAATTTCAAGAAAAAGAATCAATAAAAGAAAAATTAAAAATAGATATGATAAATTTCCCTCAGCTTTTTATAAAAAAGCGCAAAAAGCTTTTTTAAAAATTGCACAAAATAAAAAAAATTATATTGTATTAAACTCATCAAATGACGACAATAAACTTGAAAAAAATATACTGAGTATAGTATTAAATAAATTAAAAAATGATACCAGATAACTTACACCCTTTAAATACTTTAAAACTTTTTAAATACAAAAAAGAATTCAGGTTATTATCTAATCTGTTTTTAAAAAAAAAATATCCAAGAATATCAATGTTTAGTGGTCAAAAAGGTATTGGAAAATTAACATTGATAAGCCATGTTTTAGCTTATTATTTCGATTCTAAGAATTATGATATAGCATCCAATAGGATATTACCCACATCAGATTATTTGAAGCTAAAAAATTATAATGTGATTTATATAAATAATAATTCAAATAGAATATTTGGTATAGATGAATGTCGAAAGTTAAAAGAAAAATTACAAAAAAGCACAATAAATAATAAACCAAGAATCATCTTAGTAGATGATGTTGAATTGATGAATGTTTATAGCGTTAATTCTCTTCTGAAAATTACTGAGGAGCCTTTAAATTACAATTACTTCATTTTTATTAACAATTTCTCTAAAGAAATTTTTGATACTTTAAAATCTAGATGCATTGAATTTAAGATAAGATTAAACAATGAAGACAATAATGAAATTAAAAGAGAAATTTTAAAAAAACATAATCTAGAGGATGTGTTAGAAAATAAATTTGTTTATTTAACTCCCGGTAATAGGTTGTATTTTAATTTTTTAATTAATCAGTATAAGATTGTTGTCAACGATAACGATTTGATAGAAAATTTTAAGTCTCTAACAAATATTTACAAAAAAGAAAAAGATTTAAATTTACAGAATTTGATAAAATATTTATTTGAAATTTATCTTTATAAAAAAGAAAAATTAAAAGAAAATTATTCTCAATACATTATCAATAAAAATATCTCTCTTTTCAGAGATCTGAATGATTATTTTTTCTATAATTTAAATCAAAAAATAACTATTTCAAAAATAAATCAAAATATTTATGAATAAGGACAAAAAATTTTATATTACTACACCAATTTATTACCCATCAGGAAAACCACATATGGGCCATGCTTATTCAAGTATCATAGCCGATATTTTTGCGCGTTTCAAAAGGATTGAGGGATATAAAGTTTTATTTTTAACTGGAACAGATGAACACGGACAGAAAATTGAAAAAGAAGCTAAAAAATATAAAAAAGATCCAAAAATTTTTTGTGACGAATTATCTGAAAAATTTAAATCTCTATCTAAAACACTTTTTTTAACTAATGATGATTTCATTAGAACAACTGAATCTAGACATTTAAATTCGGTTAATGAAATATGGAAACGATTAATTAATTCTGGGGATATATATTTAGATAAATATAGTGGTTGGTACTCAGTATCAGATGAAGCTTTCTATGATAATGACGAAGTTGAGGAAATAGATAACCAGAAAATATCTAAATCCTCTGGATCACCAGTTGAATGGGTGGAGGAAGAGTCTTATTTTTTCAAACTATCTTCTTGGCAAGAAAGATTATTAGATCATTATAATAAAAATCAAGATTTTATACTTCCAAAATCTAGAAGAAATGAGGTAGTAAGTTTTGTTGAAAAAGGATTAAAGGATTTATCAATAAGCAGAACATCTTTTTCTTGGGGAATACCTGTTCCAAATGATAATAAACACATAATTTATGTATGGCTAGATGCACTAACAAATTATATTAGTGCACTCGGTTTTCCTAATACAAATAGTGATAAGTATAAAAACTTCTGGCCAGCTGATGTACATATTATTGGAAAAGATATTTTAAGATTTCATGCAATTTATTGGCCAGCTTTTTTACTTGCTGCAAAACTTCCTTTACCTAAAAGAGTTTTTGGTCATGGTTGGATTTTATCAGACGAAAAAAAAATGTCTAAATCTCTTGGAAATATTTTAGATCCTTTAGAGATAATTGAAAAATACGGAATTGATCAGTTGAGATATTATTTAGTAAAAGAAGTTTCTTTAGGGAATGATGGTAGTATATCCATGGAAAATCTTAAAAACTGCATTAATAATGATTTAGCAAATAATTATGGTAACTTATGTCAAAGAGTTTTTTCTTTCATAAAAAAAAATTGTAACAATAAAATCCCTAAATGTAATGAGCAAAAAAAAAAAGATAAAGACTTAATTAATAATGTTAAAAAAAACATACCTAAATTGATTCAATTAATGAATAATCAAAGTTTAAATGAATACATTAAAATGGTGGTAAATTTCTCTTTCGATGCAAATAAATATTTTAATGACTCAGAGCCCTGGAGTCATAAAAAAAACAATCCTGAAAGAATGAATACTATTTTATATACTGTCTCAGAACAAATTAAGAATATTTCTATTTTGTTAAGCCCAATAATACCATATTCTTCAAAAAAGGTTCTAGATACTATGAATTTACCGAAAGATAATTTACAAATAAAAAATATTTTAAATGAAAATGTTTTTAATCATAATAAAGAATTAAATGAAATTGATATTCTTTTTAGAAAGATAGAAAATGATAATTGATTCACATTGTCATTTGACATATGAGCCAATGTCTTTAAGTTTAAAAGAAACTATCGATAGAGCTAAAAAAAATGGTATAAAATACCTTCTTACTATTTCAACTGAAAATAAAAGTTTTGATAAAATTTTAAAGATAACTAATAATCATAATAGTGTTTTCGGAACTTATGGAATACATCCACATGAAGCTAAAAATCATAAAGATATAACCACTAAAGAAATATTACAAAAATTGGATCTAAGTAATAAAATAATTGGAATAGGTGAAACAGGATTGGATTTTTATTATAATCACTCTGAAAAAAATGACCAAATAAATTCTTTTGAGAATCATATCAAAGCTGCTCAAGAAAAAAAAATCCCGCTTATTGTTCACACTAGATCTGCTGAAAAAGAAACTTTAGAAATCTTAAAGAAATACAAAAAAGACAAAGATTTCAAGATACTTATTCATTGTTTTACTGGATCCAAAAAATTTGCTTTTGATCTTTTAGATCTGGGAGCATATATATCTGCAAGTGGTGTAATAACCTTTAAAAAATCAGAAGATTTAGCAAACACATTCAAGGCAATTCCTAATGAAAAGATTCTTGTTGAAACTGATTCGCCGTATCTTGCTCCTGTGCCATTTAGAGGTAAATCAAACGAACCAAGCCTAATTATTCATACTGTTAAGTTTTTATCAAATTTAAAAAGATTGTCATTTGATGAATTTTCAGAAATTACAACGCAAAATTTTTTTAGATTATTTGGTCGAATTGTATGATGGGTAAATTTACTATACTTGGTTGTGGAAGCTCAATTGGTTCTCCTTGGATTACAAGTTATAAAGGTAAGTTAAAAAGACATAAAAAAAATTTAAGAACTAGATGTTGTGCTCATATTAAAAAAGGTGATTTATCTGTACTAATTGATACATCCCCAGACATAAGGTATCAATTTTTAAAAAATAAGATTAAATCCTTAGATGCAATTATTTATACACACGAGCATTCAGATCAAACATCAGGGATATTTGAGATGCGTCCTTTTTTTTGGAAACATAAAAAAAAAATACCAATTTTTGGAAGTAAAAGAACAATTAAAGAATTAAAAAGTAAATATACTTTCTGTTTTAGTAAAAAACACGGTTATTTGCCAATTATGACAGCAAATATTGTAAAAAATAATTTTGTTGTTAAAAAAAAAAATTCAAAAATTAATATTACCTCATTTGAAGTTAATCATGGAATGATAAACGCAACAGGATATTTAATTGATAANATAGCATATATAAGTGACTGTAATAGAATCCCAAAAAAAAATTTAAATTACTTGTTTAATTTAGAATATTTAATAATAGATTGCTTCAAAATTGAGAAACATCCATCACATTTTAATCTTGAAGGTGCTTTAGAACTAATAAAATTAGTTAAGCCAAAAAAAGCTATACTTACCAATTTACACACAGATTTAGATTATTTTAAACTTAAAAAAAAATTACCAAATTATATCACACCAGCTTTTGACGGCCTGAGTTTTAAGTTTTAAATTAATTTTTCAATAGCCTCTTTAAATTTTTTTGATTTAGGTCTTGTAAAAGATGAAAAGGTTTCAGCTACTTTACCGTTTTTTCCAATAATAATTTTATGAAAATTCCATTTTGGTATTGCTCCTAAACCATAATTATCTTTTGCCCACTTAAAAAATGGGTGAGCATTTCTGCCAATTACATTAACTTTAGTTGATAGAGGAAAAGTTATATTAAAATTTGTTTCACAAAATTCTTTAATTTCTTTTTCATCACCAGGTTCTTGTTTAAAATCATTTGTAGGAATACCTATAACGATTAAATCATCTTTATAATTTGTTGAGATTTCTTGTAAATCTGCGTATTGAGGGGTGTAACCACAACGACTTGCAACATTTACTATTACTATGATTTTATTTTTGTAATTTTTAAGCTCAATTTTTCCTTCTTGAATAGAGTCAAAGCTAAAATCATATGCCAAATTGTTGTATTTGGCCTCAACATTATTGAAGAAACTAAAAATCATTAAAATAGTAGAAAGAAGTATTATTTTTTTCATTATTTATCAAATGCTTTAATTATAGCATTAAATGGCAGAAGTATACAATCCGATCTTTTAAAATTATCAATATTAAATAGTTGTTTTAAAAATTTATGTTTTTTAAGAAATCTTACATTTTCTTTAAAACTTTTTTTTAGTAAAGTATCTAAATCTATAATATCTTTTCTATTGAAATTCTTTATTTTATTGGAAAAAAGACTAGCTGATGCTTGACTATAGACACAGGACTGCATCTCATATCTCATTGAATTGATTTTTCCTTTTATTACAATTAATTCAATTGTAATCTTATCTCCACATCTTTTATTTTTTAAAGAAATTTTATGTGTAAAATTGTCTTTTAAACCATAATTTTTGGTATTATGCGCTAATTTAATTATCTTATTTGTTAACATTTTTTGGAGAAGCTAAAAATAAAAAATAACCAAATAAAGTTGATAGTAAAGATCCCGACAATACTCCAATTTTTACACCGTCCATGTATTCTAAATTATTTGCAAATGCCAAATTCCCAACAAATAAACTCATGGTAAAACCTATACCTGTAAGAACACCTACAGCATAAAATGAAATCCAATTAGAATTGCTTGGCATTTCTGCAAATTTTAATTTTATTGCTAAATATGAAAATACAAACACTCCAATTTGTTTTCCAAAAAATAAACCACATAATATTCCAAGTGGTACTGGATTTAACAAAGATAATAAATTTAATCCATCTAAAGAAACACCGGCGTTTGCAAATGCAAATATCGGCATAATACCAAAAGCAACATAGGGTGATATTGAATGTTCTATTTTTAAAAGCATAGATTTTTTCTCATTCTTTATATTGTGTGGAATTGATAAAGCAAGAAGAACACCTGCTATTGTAGCATGTATACCTGATTGATGTGTAAAATCCCAAAGTAAAATTCCCACTAGTAAAAATGGAAAAAAATATTTAACATCTTTTTTATTTAAAATTATCAAAATAATTAATGAAACAAGCATAAGTATTAAATATTTTATTTGAATATTTCCGGAGTAAAAAAAAGCAATTATAACAATCGCACCAAGATCATCAATTATTGCTAATGCTGTTAAAAAAACTTTTAAAGAAATTGGAACTCTTTTACCTAGTAAAGATAAAACTCCTAATGAAAAAGCTATATCAGTCGCAGATGGTATTGCCCATCCATTAACTCTAATAGTGTCACCCCAATTAAAAAAAATATAAAACAATGCTGGAATTAGCATACCGCCTACTGCTCCAACAATAGGTAACATAGCTTGTTTAGGATTAGATAATTCACCTTTAACAAATTCTCTTTTTATTTCCAAAGAGACAAGAAAAAAGAATATTGCCATTAAAACATCATTTATCCAATGTAGAATACTTAATTCTAAACCAAAACTATTAAAACCTAATTTAAATTTTTTTTCTAAAGTTTCAAAATAGTACAATTCATATTGTGAGTTGCTTATTATGAGTGCAAGAATTGCAGCAAATAGTAGTATTAGTCCTGATGCTGACTCTAGTTTAAAAAAATATTTAAATGGCTTTGAAATATACTGAATCATATTACTCTTTAATCATTTTATCTCAATCTTTCAATTGCCAAAGTGAGATAATTACCATATAAAACAAGCATTCGGAGCGTAGCGCAGCCTGGTAGCGCATCTGGTTTGGGACCAGAGGGTCGCAGGTTCAAATCCTGCCGCTCCGACCATTATGAAAAAAGCAAAAATATATATACCGTCTAAAACAGCAATGCAGTCGGGCAGGGGAAAAAGTAAAAAATGGGTACTTACTTATGAAAGTGAGCAAAATTTTACAAATCAATTAATGGGGTGGGAGTCTTCAACTGATACTTTACAAGAAATAAAAATTGAATTTGATACTAAGGAACAAGCTATAGATTATGCTAAAGCAAATAAAATTAGTTACGAAATACAAAAACCAAAAAAAAGAAAATTAATTATCA
>NZJU01000024.1 GCA_002692325.1 Candidatus Pelagibacter sp. | reverse complement strand
TAGAGTCAAAAAATTTCTCGCCAGTTAATGAGGTAATAGATTATTATAAAAAGATTATTTCAAAATATCCAATTAAATCAATCGAAGATCCATTTGCAGAGGAAGATTGGAGTTCTTGGAAAAAACTTACAAATGAAATTGGAAACAGTGTTCAGATAGTGGGTGATGATTTATTTGTTACCAACTCAAAGCGTTTAGAAAAAGGAATTAAAGAAAAATCAGCTAATTGTATTTTAGTTAAGCCCAATCAGATTGGAACTTTGACTGAAACACTAGAGGTAATTTCATTAGCAAAAAAATCTAATTTTAATACTATCATTTCGCATAGATCAGGAGATACAGAGGACACATTTATTGCTGATTTAGCTGTGGGAACAANATCTTCTCAAATCAAAACAGGCTCTTTAGCAAGATCAGAGAGGGTCTCTAAATACAATAGGTTAATAAGAATTGAAGAAGAGCTTGGAAAATCAATTAAAATGGCTAAAGTCTTGGAATGAATATAAAAAGTTTTTTTTCTCGAAAAAAATTGCTTTTAATTAACATATTTTTATCAATTTATATAATTATTAACTTAATAGGCGGTGATAGGGGCTTAGTGTCATATATCGAAAAAAAAAATTTAAAAATAGAACTAGCAGTAATTGAAAATAACTTAGTAAGTAATTTAATGGAATTTGAAAAAAAAAATAGTCTATTATCAGAAAAAATAAATTTTGACTATTTAGATATTTTGTATAGAGAAAAATTTAAATTTGGAAAAAAAGAGGAATTTATAATTAAATTAAAATAATATGAAACCAAGGCACCCGGAAAAAGTAAATAATAAGGTAAATCCCATAAAAAAAAAACCAGAGTGGATTAGATCAAAAATAGTAGATTCAAAAATTTTTTTCCAAACTAGAAAAATAGTAAATGAGGATAACCTAGTAACAGTTTGCCAAGAAGCCAATTGCCCAAACATTACAGAGTGTTGGAGTAAAAAACACGCCACCTTTATGATAATGGGAGATACTTGCACCCGTGCTTGCGCATTCTGCGACGTAAAAACTGGTAAGCCAGATAAATTAGACATATTTGAACCGGTAAAAATATCAAATGCAGTAAAAAAATTAAATTTAAATCATGTCGTCATTACATCAGTGGATAGAGATGATTTAGATGATGGGGGGTCAAACCATTTTTATGAAGTAATAAAAGCTACAAAAGAGAAAAATCCAAAGACTACAATTGAAGTTTTAACACCTGATTTTTTAAGAAAGGGAGACTCGTATAAAAAAGTTTTAGAGGCTAATCCTGATGTTTTTAATCACAACATTGAGACTGTTCCTAGACTGTACGTGACAGTAAGACCTGGCGCGAGATATTTTGCATCTTTAGATCTTTTAAAAAAATCAAAAGAGATGAATCAAAATGTATTTACTAAATCTGGACTGATGGTTGGTTTAGGTGAAAATAAGGATGAAATAGTTCAAGTAATGGATGATCTAAGATCTGCCAATGTAGATTTTATTACTATCGGTCAATATCTTCAACCTTCACCAAAGCATCATCCGCTTCATAGATATTACCACCCAGATGAGTTTAAAGATTTAGAAAATATTGCTAAGTCAAAAGGTTTTTTACTTGTTTCGTCTTCACCTTTAACAAGATCGTCTTATCATGCTGATGATGATTTCAAAAAATTAAAAGAAGCAAGAAATTATCAAATTGAATGTCATCAGCCTCTATAAAAAAAGTAATCCCCTGTAAAAAAAAACAGCTTATTGATCTTGTTTTAGATATTGAAAAATATCCTGAATTTGTTCCATGGTGCCTAGAAGGAAAAATACACAATAAAAAAGAAAGTAAAGATCTTATTGAAATCAAAGCTGATTTAAAAGTAGGAAAAAAATTTTTAAATGAAACTTACACTAGTTTAGTTTTATATTACAAAGAGAAAGATAAAATTCAGGTTACAAATATTGATGGCCCATTAACGCACTTAAAGAATGAATGGAAATTTAAAGAAATTAATAACTCTACGCAATTGGAATTTGAAATAGATTTTGAATTAAAAAATAATATATTAAATACAATTATGAAAAAATCTTTTAATCTTGGATTAAATAAAATTGCTGATGCATTTGAAAAAAGAGCTAATGAGCTTTATAAATAATGATTGGTAATATAATTTTACTTATGTTTTTTTTTATAATCTGGTGGTATTTAGTTGAGTATATAAAATACTACAAAACAGGTGACCCGGAGGAAAGAGATGATAATTATTGGAAATTTTCTTATGATTTCAAACCTACGAAAAAAGAGGATTTTTTACCAGACTCTCTTGATGTTTTGAAAAGACGAAGGTTTAGAAATAGATTGGTTTTTCTACTATATGCAGATTTACTGGTAATATTTATACTACTAAATAGTCTTGCTTCCAGAATTTTAGAGAGAATTTTCAATTAATTTAAGGGCTTTTTTCACAGTAGATTTTTGAATAAAAGATCTACCTTTATTTTTAAAATTAGATTTATTGATTATAACTTTTTTGCCAATCTTAACTCCTATAAACACTAAACCAATTGGTTTTTGTTTTGACCCTCCTTTTGGTCCGGCTATTCCAGTAATTGAGACGCATATCTTTGCTTTACTTATCTTACTTAAGTTATTTACCATTGCTAAACAACACTGAACACTCACAGCACCATGCTTTTTAATTATTTGTTTTGCTACTTTTAACACGCTAGTTTTAGCTTGATTAGAATAGGTAACTAAACCTATTGTAAATATTTTTGAAGATCCACTAACCGAGGTAATAGCGCTCGAAAGTAGACCTCCAGTGCATGACTCTGCTATAGCAATTTTGAGTTTTTTTCTTTTGAGCAGAGAAACAATTTTTTTATTTATACTCATTATAGAAGTCTAGACTTAATTGTCATAAAAATAACTAATGTTAACACAACATATAATCCTGCAATAATATCATCAAATATAACACCAAAGCTATTTTTAAATTTTTTGTCAACAATGTTGATTGGGAAAGGCTTTTTTATATCAAAAAATCTAAACAAAATAAAAATATAAATATAAAACAAAATTGCCTCCTGAGGATCTTTTTCAATTCCATGTGCAATTTCATATAAATAAATTGGAATAAATTGACCAATTACCTCGTCAATAACTACTTCTTTGGGATCTTTATTATCATTATCTTTTATATAATCAGATACAGCGTAAAAAGAATATAAAAAAATTATTAAAAAGAAAAATAAAATTATGAAGTTTGATAATTTTATGATGTAAAATAAACTATATAAAAAGACTACAGTAACGAGGGAAGTAAACGTGCCAGGAGCATATCTCAAAGTTCCAATTCCAAAAAAGGTAACAAATAAGTAATTAATATTTTTAATCATATCTAATAACAGAGGCAATTACTTCGCACGCTATAGCCTTCTCTTTTCCTATTACACCCAGTTTCTCCGTTGTTTTGCCTTTGATATTAATTCGATCTTTAGAAATATCACAGAGCTTTGAAATACTATCTGTCATTTTATTTTTGTATTTCTTTATTTTAGGTGTTTGAGAAATAATATTTATATCAATATTATTTACAAAGTAGTTTTTAATTTTAATTTTTTCTAGAACTTTTTTAAGTAAAATTGAAGAACTTATATTTTTAAACTTTTTATTTTGATCTGGAAACATTTGACCAATATCTCCCATCCTACATGCACCTAAAATTGCATCTGTAATAGCGTGAAGAACAGGATCACCGTCAGAATGTCCAAGGGTTCCTAGTTTCGATTTTATAATTAGACCCGCTAAATGAAGTTTTTTTTTAGGGACAAGCCTATGTACATCAAAACCTATTCCAATACTTTTTTGTGAGTCATAGATATTTTTCAGAGTTTCAAAATCTGATTTGTCTGTAATTTTAAAATTACTTTTTTCACCTTCAATAAAATTAACTTTATTCAAATTCATATATAGAGAAATATCGTCATCTTTATATTTAAAAGAATTTAATTTATGTAAACGATATATTTCTTTTAAATTGAAGGCTTGGGGTGTTTGAGTCAAAAACAAGTTATCTCTTTTTTTTCCTAAAATGTATTCTTCTTTACTAGAGTCTATAATTTGTTTTATTGCATCTTGAATATTAATTTTAGGAACCACAGCTCTTGCAGCTCTCATATTTCTCAAAACTGAGCTAATCAGATTAATTGACAAATTAGGTCTTGCAACATCATGAATTAAAACTTTCTGTATATACTTATTTTTGATTAAATATTTTAAAGCGTTAAATGTGGATTGTTGACGGGATTTGCCACCCCTTATTAATTTTACATTCCTCAGTTTAAGTGATTTAATTCGTCTCAAATCTTTCGCATTATAAACAACTACAATTTTTTTAATTTGTTTAAATTTTTTAGCTTTTAAGACGTTTATTTCAATTAATGATTTGCCGCCTATTTTTTGATATGGTTTGCCAATTTTCGACCCAAATCTATGGCTATTTCCTCCTGCAAGAATGATAAAACAAAAACTCATTGTATATGTTTACAATATATTTATATAAATAAGTATTAAATTGAAAGAATGTTAAAAATACTAAAAGCATATAATTGGATAATCCTTTCATCATTTTTATGTATATTCTTAGGCATTATCACTTTCTTAACTTTCATTAATGAGGGATTTATACCTCTTAACGATAAAAATTTACAAGTACTTTTAATTTTGGATATTATTTTATTAGTAGTTTTTTTCTATCTGATTTTTAAAAGTTTTTATAGGTTGTATTATACTGGAAAGAGAAACAAAAAAGGAGCCCAAACAAATCTAAAATATATTTCTTTATTTTCTCTTTTTACTTTTATACCATCATTACTAGTAGCAATCTTTTCTCTCTTTATATTTAATTTCGGAGTACAAAATTATTTTGATAAACAAATCACTAAAGCAGTAAATAATTCCTATGAAATTGCTAAAAATTATTTAATTGAAAATAAAGAAAATGTTCTTTCAGATGTAATTCTTATGAGCACAGGGTTGAATAGAGCATCAAATTTATATTACTCAAATTTAAATAGATTTAAAAATATTTTGTTTGCAGAAAAAAGAATTAGAAAAATTGATGATGTTTATTTAATTGATAGCTCAGGTAATATTATATTATCTGATTTATCAGATCCTGATGCTAAATTTGAAATACCTTCAGAGTTAGAATTTAATGAGTCTATAAAAGGAAATGCTGTATTTGTCTCAAGAGAATTAGAAAACAAAACAAGCGTTATGGTTAAGCTAAACTCTTTAGTTGATACATATTTAGTAATATCAAGATATATTGATCCAAGTATAATAAAATATCTTAACGAGACAGAGCAAGCTGTAAGTTTTTATTATACAGTTGAAAATAGTCAAACCGGTATCAAAATCACATTTGCAATTATTTATGTTATTGTTGTAACTCTGTTACTTTTTCTCTCAACCGTTTTAGCAATTACTTTTGCAACAAGACTAACTAAACCAATTATTAGTTTAATAAATGCATCTGAAGATATCAGTAAAGGAAATCTATCAGCCAAAGTACCTGAGGAGGATGACGATAGAGAATTTAAGACACTTAACAAGAATTTTAACAACATGATTGAAAGATTAAAACAACAACAAGAAAAATTATTAACTACAGAAAGATACTCAGCTTGGGAAACTGTTGCTAGAAAATTAGCTCATGAAATAAAGAACCCACTTACGCCTATTCAATTATCTATTGATAGATTGAGGGAAAAATATTCAAAGAAAATTTTAGAGGGAAGTGAGGATTTCAATAAATACTTAGAAACAATCAATCGGCAAATAAAGGATATTGAAAAATTGGTAAATGAATTTTCTAGTTTTGCACGAATGCCTCGGCCTGTCATGTCAACTGTTGGGATTAAAGACATTCTTTCGAGATCATTTAATCTTGCAAAAGTCTCAACTAAAAATAAACTATCTTTAAACGACAAAACCAATAATCAAAAAATTAATGGGGATGAGGAACAACTCAATAGAGTTTTTATTAATCTCATAAAAAATTCAGAAGAGTCTTTGGCTGAAAAAGCAGATAAAACGCCTAATTTTATAGGTAAAATTGACATAGAAATTAGAAGTAATAATCATTATATAATTACAAAAATAAGTGATAATGGAACTGGAATACCAGATATTAAAAAAGCGATGAACCCATATTTCACAACAAAAGAAAAAGGAACGGGTTTAGGCTTACCTATTATAAATAAGATTATAAATGAACATTCAGGGGAAGTTTTAATTCAAAATAATAAAAAAATGGATGGTGTAATAATAGAAATTTTACTACCAAAAATAAATGAATAAAGAAATATTAGTTATAGACGATAATCCTGATTTAAGATTTTTAATTTGTAAAATTCTTAAAGAGGAAGAATATGAGGTGAGATCAGCTGCAAATTATGATCAAGCAGAAAAAGAAATTAGAAAAAAATTACCTAACCTAGCAATAATTGATATTAAATTAGACAAATCAGATAAAGACGGTATAGATTTATTAAAATTGATAATGTCTATTGATCCCACTACTCCAGTAATAATGATTTCTGGACATGCAACAGTTAAAATCGCCGTTGAGTCCATAAGACTCGGAGCGTATGAATTTATTGAAAAAGGGACATCATTTTCAACTGATAAACTATTAAATTATACTGCTCGAGCGATAGAGACCGCTGAGCTAAAAAAAGAAAAAGATATAATTGAAAAAAAATTATTTCATTCATTTGATTTAATTGGTTCAAGTGCTTCAATTTTAAAAATAAAAAAAACTATAGAAAAACTCTCAAATTCTGAAAGTAGAGTGTTAATTCAAGGCCCAACTGGTTCAGGCAAAGAACTTGTTGCAAGAAAAATACATAAATTCTCAAATAGATCCAAGGAACCATTCATAATTTTAAATGCTGCGCTGCTCAAGGAAAAAACTTACGAAAAAGAATTGTACGGTTTAGAATATGATGATGGAAATGTATCTTTTGGAGTACTAGAAAGGGCAAATAAAGGAACATTACTAATTGACGAAATATCAGAAATTCCATTAGAAACACAGGCAAATGTTTTAAGAGTATTAATTGATCAAAAATTTAGAAGAATAAATGGCAAAAAGGATATTCACGTCAATATAAGAATAATTTCATCTACTTCAAAAAATTTACAAGAATTAATAAATATTGGTAAATTTAGAGAAGATTTGTTTCACAGGATCAACGTAGTTCCAATTGAATTGTCACCTTTAAAAAATAGGACTGAGGATATACCCCAGTTGATCAATTACTTTAAAAAGAAAATATCAGATTTAAATGGTGTTCCAGAAGTATCAATAGACTCAAAGAATACAGAATTATTTACATATGATTGGCCGGGAAATGTGAGAGAATTAAGAAATCTAGTAGAAAGAGTAACAATATTATCCGTTAATGAAAATTCAGATAATATAAAAAAAATCTTTTCAGAAGTTTTAAATAAATCATCTGTAAATGAAAAAAAGTCATCATTTATAGACGCCTATTCCATTCCCCTCAAAGAGGCTAGAGAACAATTTGAAAAAGAATATTTAATTAACCAGCTAAAAAAAAATCATGGAAATATTTCAAAAACTGCAGACTTTATTAAGATGGAACGATCTGCTTTACACAGAAAGCTTAAAAGCTTAGGAATTAAAGGAATAAATTAATTAATGAACATTATCATATGTGGAGCCGGTAAAGTCGGATATTCAATTTGTAAACAATTATCTGCACAAGATCACTCCATTACTGTAATAGACCAATCATCGGAAGATATTAAGAAAATAAATGACAATCAAGATGTGAAAGGGATTGTTGGTAGAGCTTCCTTACCCTCTGTTCTTGAGAGTGCAGGCGCTGAAAATGCAGATATGATCATAGCTGTTACAAGAAATGATGAAACTAACATGGTTGTATGTCAGCTAGCGAGCTCTTTATTTAATATACCGAAAAAGATTGCAAGAATTAGGTCCAAAGATTTTTTAGAGGGAAAGTGGAATAAACTTTATAATAAATCAAATATTCCGATTGATGTTATAATTTCTCCAGAAATAGAAGTAGCAAAATCTTTATACAGGAGGCTAGAAGCTCCTGGAGCTTTAGATAATATGCCATTTGCTGAAAATAAAGTAAAAATGTTAGAAATTGCCATAGATAAAAAATGTCCGATAGCAAACATACCATTAAAAAATTTGACAGAGAAATTTCCAGGATTCACAGCAAACATTATTGGAGCTTTTAGAAAAGAAAAATTTGTTTTTTTAAAAAAAAATGACAAAATGATTGAGGGAGACAATGTTTATCTTGTTATAAGCGGCGACCAATTAAATCAAATTTTAAAAACTTTCGGCCATGACGAAAAAATAGCAAAAAAAATATTAATTATAGGAGGAGGAAACATAGGCTTTAATCTAGCAAAAATGCTGGAAAATAATTTTGAAGGTGCAAGAGTGAAAGTTATAGAAAAAGATAAAAAAAGAGCTGAAGAAATAGCTTCGGATTTATCGTCCTCAATAGTAATTAACGGGGACGCACTTGATGAAGATATATTAAAAGAGGCAAATTTGGAGGAAACAGAAACTGTTCTTGCATTAACAAATGATGATGAAAATAATATAATGGCATGTGTATTAGCTGAAAAAACTGGTCTTCAAAAAAGGACGATAGCGATTGTAAATAAATCTAATTACAGTCTTCTTCAGAATTCTTTAAATATTGACGATTTAGTTGATCCCCGTATGACTACAGTTTCAAGAATCATGGTACATGTTCATAGAGGAACTATTGGTACTGTCTACTCTATATTAGATGGTGAGTATGAATTCATTGAAGCTAAAATCTTAGAAAAATCTGAGCTTTTGAACAAAAAAATAAAAGAGTCGAATTTACCAGAGCATATTAGAATAGGTGCTATATTAAGAAAAGAAAAAGTAATTATTCCTAGATCAGATTTTATTTTCGAAAAAGATGACTTAGTAGTTTTTTTAGCAAAAAGAGAACATTTAAAAGAAGTTGAAAATATTTTTAGTATTAATCCTGTATAATAAATGAATTTTAAATCGATAACTTATTATTTAAGTTACTTTTGTTTTCCAGTGAGTTTTTTATCCTTTATTAATATTCTTTATTCGTTATATTTTGATCATTTTCTAAATACTAATCTTTATACTCTTGTTTTGTTTTTGTCGTTCTTTAGCGGCATGATATTTTTTTTTTATGGAAGAAAATCTTATAAAAGGCTAAATTTTTTTGAAAAATTAATTTTAATTATTTTTTCGTATCTCTTCATATCAATATTTTTTTCAATACCTTATTATTTTAGCAACTATAAGATCATTATGATTGATTCCTTTTTCGAAAGTTTATCAGGATTAACACTCACAGGATTTTCTGTCTTTAATAATATTAAATATTTTGATCCAACATTAATACTCTGGAGATCATCTTCGCAATGGATAGGAGGTTTATATTTTCTAATCTTTTTAATTATAATTTTCGATAACAAACAGTATGATTATAAACTCACAAATTTGTCATATGTATCAAGCTTCAATATAACATCAGAAGAGAATTTAAAAAAAAAGATTATCAATATAACAATAATTTACACAATCTTATCATTTTTGATTTTTATGCTTTTAAATTCAGCGGGTGTGAGGCTTTTTAATAGTTTGAATTTAAGTATGACACTTGTATCAAACGGCGGCTTTCTTCCATCTAACTCCCTTGATTTTATAATCAAAAGTTTATATCAAAAAGTTATAATAATATTTTCCCTAATGCTCTCTATGCTTAACTTTTATATTTTAATAAACTTTTTCAACCCAAAAAAACTTATCAGCGAAAATCGAGAAGATTTTTTAATTCTTAGTTTAACTATAATAATTTTTTTAATTTTGATTATATCAATCAATAGTCCAGACATAATCAATATTTTAATCGGTGTTTTAAGCAGCTTAAGTAATTCAGGTATCGTAGTAGGAAATATTCCAGAAAATGTAAATTTGTATTTTCTATTCTTGGCAATGATTGGCGGCTCTGTTGTCTCAAACTCTGGAGGAATTAAGTTTTTAAGATTTTATATTTTAATAAAATCTTCAATATTTGAAATAATTAAATTAGTAAGGCCAAATCATATAATTTCTCAATCATTTTTATTCACAAAAAGATTAATTACTCGAAAAGATATAAATAATTCTTTTTTAATTTTTATCTCTTTTTTTATAAGTATATTTATTTTGTCAAGTTTACTTATTATAGACGATATAAATTTTGAAGACTCTTTTAAAATTTCAGTTCTTACTCTTACAAATACTACTTATTCAAGTTTATACGGGGATACAAATATTTCATTTTCAAGTTTATTAACAAGTTCAAAATTAGGTATTTTATTTTTTATGATAATTGGTAAAATTGAATTAATATCACTTTTTTTGTTGATAAAAAATTTTGTAAATAGAAACTAATATGCCTAAAATTTTAATAATTGGTGCTGGAGCTATGGGGACTGCATTCGCCTTTCCATGTATTGATAATGACAATGAAGTTACAATTGTTGGAACACATTTAGAAAAAGAGTTTATTGAAAATTTAAAAAAAAATAATAACTTTCATCCTGGTCTTGATATTCAAATAGATAACAGAGTCAAAATTTTAAAATTTGAAGAATTGAACGAGTCACTAATGATTGGCAGTGACTTAATTGTAGTAGGTGTAAGTTCCAAAGGGATTAATTGGATGGGTGATCTTATTATTAAGTATTTTAAATCAAAAGATCTGCCAAAAATTCTTTTATTAACAAAAGGACTTAATGTTTATGAGCAAAAATATGAACTTCTGGTTGATAAACTTAAGAGGATATTAACAAAAGAAAAGTTTAAAAACATTGATATTTCAGCAGTTGGAGGTCCTTGCTTAGCCAAAGGTTTAGCGAATAAGGTTAATAGTAGTGTTGTTATTGCAAATGAAAAAATTAGTTCAGCAAAAGAAATTTCAAGTTTTGTAAAAACAAACTATTACCACGTGTCTACAAGTAAAGATGTAATTGGAGTGGAGGTATCTGCGGCAATAAAGAATATATATTCTATGGCAATTGGAGCTGCCAAAGGACTGTCTAGTCAAAATATTTCGAAAGAAAAAAAAGAACAAAATTATTTGAATACTGCATCCGCATTGTTCAATCAATCTCTAAAAGAAATGGAAATATTCGTTAGCCACTTAAAAGGAAATAAAGATACGGTAAACGGATTAGCTGGTCTAGGTGACTTACATGTTAGTTCTAGCGGTGGAAGAAATAGTAAAATGGGTTTATATTTAGGGGAGGGTTTAACGTACTCCGAGGCAAAAAAAAATAAAATGCCTGAAGTAACCGTTGAAGGTGCAGAGTTGATTAAAGAAATTGGTAATAAAGTAAAAGAGGAATTTAATAGTGATAAAATGCCTATAATGATGGCTATGATTAATGCTTTAATGAATAATAGTAAACTAATAATTGATTGGGAAAAATTCTAACTTATCTTTGATTTAAGAGCATTACTTCTCTTACTTCAGCGCCTCTATATTTTGACAATGGTCTTATAAGTTTATTAGATGTATGTTGCTCCATGATATGTGCTGACCAACCAGTTATTCGAGACATTACAAATATTGGCGTATAAAAATCTATGTCAATACCCATCATATAATACGTTGGACCGCATGGAAAATCTACGTTTGGATGAATATTTTTTTTATCAATCATCACCTTTTCTAAAATTTCATACATCCTAGTGTATTTCTCTTTTTTCAATAGCTTTGCTACTTTGAACATGTAGTGCTTCATAGTAGGCACTCGAGAGTCTCCTGTTCTATAAACCCGGTGACCAAAACCCATAACAACTTTCTTTTTTGCCAAAGCATTTTCTATCCAAGCTTTAGCTTTTTCAGGTTTACCAATTTCTTTCATCATGTGCATTACCGCTTCATTTGCGCCACCATGCAAAGCTCCTTTTAAAGATGCTATTGCACCTGTGATTGCTCCATGAAGATCTGACAAACTGCTTGTAATAGTTCTGGCGGTAAAAGTTGAAA
>NZJU01000023.1 GCA_002692325.1 Candidatus Pelagibacter sp. | reverse complement strand
TTTTTGTTAAGGTACTCTCCTAATGAAATGAGAGATTTAAAAAACAATGTAAGGCTGACACCTTCGAATATTTTTAATATGGATAGAAAAATCATTAAAACTAATGATAATCTTTTAAAATAAACCAACATAATTACTCAAATTTAGGGGAGTTGACATCGGTTAAAGGTATGATACTAAAATTAAACATTAAGGAGTCCTCTGGTTCTATATCTCTGTCATTATAAAATTCTCTTCTAAACACAACTCCGGCTTTAAAACAGTCAATTGCATACTGATAACTTAAATTATAAAACTCTGCAGAGTCTTTAAGTAAATTTCTTTTGGTAGAAATATTCAGTTTATTATAGTCATTAATGCTATAATCTAAATCAGTTTTAAAATATCTTTGCTGTCCCATATTTTCTCTCTCTTCCAAAAAGCTAATGTTAAATGTTGTTGGTCCATATAAAAAATTTGAACTTATTTCATTATAATTAAAAGTTTCATAATTTTGATCTAAATTAAAGTTGTACTTTAATTTAATTTTAGAACTCGGGTCCCACAATATTTCCCCTACCAAGTCAGAGAAACGTTGATCTAAAGGTGTCGGTCGATCTTTATCCTCTTTTTCATTAATTATTTGACCTAAAGAAACAGAGAAGTCTTTATTTGTTGTCTTATTATTTTCATTAACAGTGTTTTTTTCATAAGTCAGACCGATTGATGCGCTCAAACCGCTTTCTACGATATCTAACTCATTAATTCTATCCATATTAAAAATATTCGAAGGTGTCAGCCTTACATTGTTTTTTAAATCTCTCATTTCATTAGGAGAGTACCTTAACAAAAATTTTGGAGTTAAATATTCAATTAATTTTTTATTTTGTGTTCTTTTAAGCATTGGTATCTCTCCAAGATATCCAATTGCACCATGTAACTCTGACCTCGTTTTATCATTATTAAAACCAAGAGCATTTTTAGTGCTATAATTTACATTTTTTACTGTAGATTTAAGCTGACTGTTAAACCCTAATTGATTCACCCATTTTAAAGAATTAAAGCTAAAATCGTTAACAAATAGTTGAGTGTGTTTATCTACTTCATAATTTCTTAGTTTAAAGTTTGAGGTAAAATTAACATTCCCATATTCTTCAAAATAATCAAGATCTCTACTGAAAGTCATAGAGGGTGATAAATATTCAAATCTAGAATTATCTAATACTGACAATTTTTCAAATCTTGCCATCATAAAATCTAATGATGAATCGTCATCCTCGTAGTTAAAAGATAATGAATTTTCAACAGTATCTATCTCTTTTTCAAACAAAGCTGAACTTAAGTCGTATACTTTTAAAAAAGTGCTATGCGAAACTTTTTGAATATTGAGAATAAAATTACTTTTTTTAGTATCAGTATCTATAAAATCATAATTTAATTTTGAAAAAAAATGATTTTTGGATCCCGCCTCTTTAAGTGAAGTTGAGTTTTTATATCCCTCGGTATAACTAGTATCAACAATTAAGAAAGAATCTTTGAAAGCTTGCCTAAACTCAGCCTGTAATAACGGATGCTCGTCATAGTAAAGTTTAGGTGTTAATGTAATATCTTTATTTATCCCTAAATTTATAAAATATGGAGTTACAACACCAGTTCCCAGATTAGAGCTATCTATAAGTGTTGGGGCCAAAAATCCACTTTGTCTTTTTACCGAAGGGTCTGGATGAAAAAATTTAGGAAAATAAAAAATAGGGAAATCGTATATTTTTAAAACTGCTTTATCGTAAATTATTGTTTTTTTTGATTTATTATGTTCAATTTTGTTTGCTTGTATAGACCATGCAGGACAATCCTTATCATTATCAAATTTACAATATGTGAAAATACCTTTACCCATTTCACTTTTATTTTTACTTATTGAAAGGCTATTACTAAATATTCTAGGATCACCCTCAATGTTTTCACCGAATGACTTTGGATTAAAAAATGCTCTTAAATCAGAACCTACAATTTTTTTATTTTTTTAATCAACATAAATTTCTGAAAATTTATATTTATTTCCATTTTTGTCATTAACAGTAATTTCTCCAATAGATGAAAAAATATTATTGTCTCTATTATATCTGAACATTTCAACTTTAATTTTATTACCCTCCAGGTCGGTAAGCACAGATTTTTCATTTGACTGTATAATACCCGCTAAATTATCAACTAAAATATTCTCAGTTGTAATTTGATAACCCTCTTTCGTTTTAAGTTTAACTTTTCCAGCAAGACTCAAGATTTCTTTTTTTTTGTTGTATTCACCATAATTTCCCGAAATGTAGTTTTCATTCTCATCAAACGCCTCAACATTTTCATTAAAGATTGTAATGCCTGTTTTTTCATTGATTTGAATTTTTTTTGATTTAATATTTAGATTCTCAGCATACAATTTCTGAGTTATAAAAATTGTTAAAAAAAGATATAGTATAAAGAAGAATTTATTTTTCATATAACCTTAATAATCCTACTGAGCAAAATAAAGTTACTGCTATTAAAGGCATCCAAACAGATAAAACAATAGGAATTTTATTGGTTTGACCCAAAGCAACAGATAAGTCCTTGAAGTAATATATTAAAACACAACAAATTATAGAAACAAAAACAAAATAAGTGTTATTAATTCTATTCCTTGTTTCTAAACCAAATATGGCTGCTAAAAAAACCATTAATACCAGAAATATTGGTAAAGAAATTAGTGAATTGATTTTTTCTTTAATAACTAATTTTGAATATCCGTCTTCTAATAATGTATCCTGGTCTTTCAGCAGTCTAATAAATGAAATTGTATCTAAATTTTTGTACGCGGATCTAATTTTAGTTAAATTAAACATTGAATAAAAAATTAAATTTTCTTGAATTTCTGGTTGGTTAGCCTCATTATTATATACTTTTACATCATTTAATATCCAATTATTTGAGCTAATATCAGCTTTACCAACCTCAATTCTTTTTAAATTTTTACTGTCTGTATCAAAAATATAAATTGATAGTTCATTCAAATAATTTGCGTCTAAACTTTTTGCATACATAAGTTTCAACTTTTCACCGGACTTTTCTTTTATCCACACCCCATTTTTATTTATAGAGACCAAATGATCTGTATCTTTAGAGTATGCTGACTTTGTTTGCTCATAATATTTTATCATTGATGATGTAAATGGATTGATAGTAAATAATATAATTATTCCTAACAAAAAAGTAATAATTGATAAAATTGAAATCATCTTTAAATTGGAAATTCCAAAAACTTTTAATGTGAGGAGTTCTTTATTATTATTGATTGAAACTAAATACCACATAGCTGAAAAAAAAATTATAAAAGGGAATATTTTAATGACTATATTTGGGGCTAACATAACTGTTAACGTTAAAGGCAATTGAATTCCAACATTTAGATCTTTAAAAAACTCAATCTCTTGAAATAAATTTAGTAGAATTACAACTCCAAAAAATACAGCTGTCATATTCAAAATTATTTTAAGATAATTTTTTATAATATAATTGTAAATTACTTTGTTCATTAGTTAAGTTCCTTTTTCGACCTTACAAATAATATGATGTACATAATGGGCACTAACGCTAAAGGAAAAAGAAAATATAAAAGTGTATTAAATTTTGAGTTCCCGGTATATCTTAAAAAAATTTCAGCAAGGACTAATATTAAAAATCCTGCTAAACCAACGGAAAACGTATTTATCACTCTTTTTCTTTTTTTTAAGTTAGATACTAGCAACAAACATGTTATCAATGAAACCAAGGGTATGTACAATGGCATTCCTATTCTTCTCGAAATATTTTGAAAAACTTCTTTTTTTCCATCTTCAAATTTACATTCATTAGATAAATAATTATTAGTGAAACTACTAAACTTGTCTAAACAATTTAACAAATTTAAAGTAGAAGTTTCTTGCATTTTTGGTTCAGAAATAGTTCGTGTAGAAATATTATCTAAGTACAATACTGTTTTATCAAATTCAATATTACTTAATTTCCCTTTTTCATTTAGAGATTGAATAACACCGTTTTCCAAAACCAGTGACTTGCCTTTTACAACTCCTTTTTTTGCAAATATACTTAGGTTAGATGATTTACCATTCTCATTAACTAAACTCTGAAACGTATTTGACTCATCTCTTATAAAAATTGTTTCTAATTCATTGTTAGGATTTATTTTTTCTACGAAAACTGTTGTCCTTTTTAATGAGTCACTGAAATTATTAGATTTAACCAAAATATTAAAAGATGTTATTGTAGACTCCTTAACAAGATATCTAGATTTATTTAAAGCACCTGGAGTTATAAAAACGGAAAAAATTATTTGTAATATCAAAATGAATAGAGATATCAAAAAAAATAAATTTATAACTTTAATTTTTTTTACACCTGTGGTCCAAAGAATTATTAGTTCGTTTTGTTTCTCAAATTTAATTATTGATAAGTTTAATGCTAATAAAAATGATAGGGGCATAAACTTTGCAATTATGTTTGTTATATTTAAAGCACTAAAATACAAATACGTTTTTAAAGAATGTCCATCATCAACTATCAATTCTAAAAAATTTACTGATCTTACTGTCCAAGCAATTATAGAAAAGGCAAATAAAATAGTGATAAATGACTTAAAAATCTCTTTAAGGAAATAGTTGTAAATTTTGTTTTTAACCATAGGAATTTTTTATATATAAATAATGCAACTTTAATTAAAACTCAACCTATGATAGTACGCAACACTTAATAACACATTGAAATATAGTATAATAGAACATATATAGCATTATACTCTTAAAATTTAAAACTTATGTCTATAAAAATTAATTATTCAAAAAAAACAACTGAAAAACAATCAGCTAATTTATTATTATTTTCTAATGAATCTTTCACTATTAGTAGTTTGAAAGGGTATCTCTCAAATAACGAATTTTCTTATATCAATGATTTGCTAAAAACTAGTGATTTAAAAAAAAACCTATTTGTATTTGAGCTTAACTCAAAAAAAAAAATTATATTAATTTCAATAAAAAAAAATTTGAAAACATCCGACATTGAAAACTTGGGAGCTGAATTTTTTGGAAGAGTAAATTACGGGAAAGACGCTAAATATTCTATAAATTCTGATAGTATAAATTGTAAATATGAAAATTTTTTGAGTCACTTTCTTCATGGTATAAGATTAAAATCTTACGAATTTAAAAAATACAAAACAAAAAAAGATACTAGAAATATTAATATAAATGTTTTTGGAAAGAAAAACCAACCATCAATTCAAAGTCAAATAAAATTTAAAGCTTTAGAAGAAGGAACATTTTATGCAAGAGATTTGGTGTCCGAACCTGGTAATGTTCTTCACCCAGATGAATATGCAAAGCGGATAAGTTCTTTAAGAAAATATGGTTTAAAGATTACAATATACGATGACAAGAAATTAAAAAAACTTGGTATGAATGCATTACTTGGTGTAGGGCAAGGAAGTGTAAGAGGGTCTTACTTAGTTACGATGGAATGGAATGGTGCTAAAAATAATTCCAAACCATTAGCTTTCGTTGGAAAGGGAGTCTGTTTTGATACTGGAGGCTATTCACTTAAACCTGCAAAATTTATGGAAGATATGACTTATGACATGGCAGGTTCTGCGGCCGTAGTAGGATTAATGAAAAATTTAGCGCTTAGAAAAGCAAAAGTTAATGTTGTAGGCGTTGTTGGTTTAGTTGAAAATATGGTTAGTGGAAATGCACAAAGACCTGGAGACATTGTTAAGTCATACTCAGGAAAAACAGTCGAAGTATTAAATACCGATGCTGAAGGTAGACTAGTTTTGGCTGATGCATTAACTTACACAGAAAAAAAATTTAAACCAAAATTTATAATTGATTTAGCAACATTAACAGGTGCAATTATAGTTTCTTTAGGATCAGAATATGCTGGGCTTTTTTCAAATGATAATAAATTGTCAAAACAGATTTTTGAAGCTGGTGAAAGAGTGGAAGAGAAAGTATGGAGAATGCCACTCCATAAAAATTATGATAAACTTATGAATTCTAAAAACGCAGACATGCAGAACATAAATTATATTGGTGGAGCGGGATCCACAACCGCTGCTCAATTTCTACAAAGATTTATTTTAAACAAAACTCCGTGGGCTCATTTAGATATTGCTGGCATGGCCTTTTCAAAATACGGTGGTGCTTTAAACTCAGGAGGTGCAACTGGATTCGGAGTGAGACTATTAAATCAATTGGTAGAAGAAAATTATGAGTGATAAAGAGCAAACACTCTCTATTATTAAACCAGATGCAGTCGAAAGAAACTTAGAGAACCCAATTATAAAAATCTTTGCAAAATCTGGGTTAAATGTTTTTGACAAAAAAAAATTACATATTTCAAAAGATGAAGCCTCAAGTTTTTATGAAGTACATCAATCAAAACCCTTCTTTAATAGTCTCTGCAATTATTTATCCTCCGGCCCCATAATAGTGTTGATTTTAGAGGGAGAAAATGCCGTAAAAAAAAACCGTGAAATTATGGGAGCAACAGACCCTAAACAAGCTGAACCTAATACAATTAGAAAATTGTACGGTATTTCAATAGATAAAAATTCTGTGCATGGCTCTGATTCTTTGGAAAATGCTAAAAAAGAAATAAATTTTTTCTTTAAATAGCTTATCTTTTTAGAATTTTAATAATGGCCTGAGAATAAGCCAAGTGTTCAATCTTTTGTGTCTTTTTTTTTAATGATAAAAAATTATCATTCTTACTTACATAAAATATTTTCTTTAAAATAATTTTTCCTGAGTCTAATTTCTCATTTACATAATGCACTGTACAGCCGCTTTTTTTTTCATTATCTTTTAAAATTCGACGATATGTATTTAATCCTTTATACTTTGGTAATAAAGATGGATGAATATTAATAATTTTTTTTCCAAAGGCTTTTATAAAATTTTTCGATAAAATCTTCATATATCCAGCTAAAAGTATAATTGAAATTTTATGTTGTTTTATTAATTTTAATATTTTTAATTCATTTAAAAAATTATTATTTTTAAAATATACGTATGGAATATCAGCTTTTTTGGCAAATTTAATACCATCCGCATTCATATTACTCGTCACTAACAGTTTTATTTGAATAGGAAAGTTATCGTTAATTGAACTTTTAAATATAGCCTTAAAATTAGAACCTTTTCCAGAAATAAAAACGCATGCATTTATTCTTACCATTTCAAATTATTCAAGTAATTTATCTTTCTATTTTTGTCAAATACAACTTTTCCAATTTTGTAAGGTTTATATTCTTTAGAGAAAAATTTCAAAATTTTTTTAAAATTATTTTCTTTAATAATTAAACAAAATCCAACACCACAATTAAATGTTTTTAACATTTCTTTATCATCTACACCAAATCCTTTAATCCATTTAAAAACTTTTTTTATTTTAATTTTCGCAAGATCTATCTCAGCACAATGATTTTCTGGAATAGATCTGACAATATTTTCTGTTATCCCACCCCCTGTAATATTTGACAAAGAATGAATCAAATTTAACTTACATAAAGATATAATTTCTTTTACGTAAATTTTAGTCGGCTTTAATAATTCTTTTTTTTCTGCAACAGTGAGAGCCTTTTTTTTTATAAGATGCCTTACTAAAGAGAATCCATTTGAGTGAAGACCTGAGGATGGTATAGCTATTATTAAATCATTTTTTTTTACACTATTCTTTGAAATCAAATTTTTCTTCGAAACTATACCGACAGAAAAACCAGCTAAGTCAAATTTATCTTTTTGGTATACTCCTGGCATTTCAGCAGTCTCACCTCCAATTAAGCTACAATTTGACTTTTTACATCCGCTAATTATACCTGTTAATATTTTTTTGATTTTAGATAAGTTTAATTTACCTACAGCAATGTAGTCTAAAAAAAATAGTGGTTGCGCACCTTGTACTATTAAGTCATTAACACACATTGCCACCAAATCTTCACCGATGGTGTTAAACTTTTGAAATTTATTAGCTAATTCTAATTTAGTACCTACGCCGTCAGTGGATGAAACTAATAACGGATTCTTAATTTTATGTTTTGAAATATCATATATCGAGCCAAAAGCACCTATGTTGTTCAGATTTTTGTCATTATTCTTTGTTATTTTTTTGATATGATTAACAAAATTGTTAGCAAGCGAGATATTTACTCCACTCTGTTTATAACTATTATATTTTTTTTTCATTTAAAGTACTGATAAATAATATTTATGAAATTTTATAATTTAATAATATTTATAATAATATTTTTTATTAAAACTGGAAATGTTTTGTCAGAAAATACTATTTTTAATGTTAATAATATTATTATTGAGCCAAAAAAATATAGAAATAATCAGGAGTTTTTAGATCAGGCCTTTAAAGAAGGTTTTTTTAAATTAATTGAGAGAATCTCGTTAAGAAAGGATTACATTAAACTAAAACAAACAAATCTAGATGAAATAAAAAATTTAATCTCACATTTTCAAATACAAACTACTAACAAAGAAAACTTACTAAAAAAAAGTATTAATATTTATTTTGATAAAGAAAAAATAAATAATTTTTTTTATAAAAATAATTTAACTTATAGTGATTTTGTTACAAAAAAGATTACAGTTTTACCAATTCAGTATATTAACAATGATATTAATGTTTTTTCAAACAATTATTTTTATCAAAACTGGAGCAAAAGTGAAATTAGCAATGAGAAATATTTCAAAAAACTCGATTATATTTTACCAATTGAAAATTTAGAAACTATAAATGATATAAACTTATCGAATAAAAATTATGAAAATAACGATTTGAAAAAGATTTTGTCAGACTATGGGAATAAGGATATGGCTTTAATTCATATCAATATTATGAATCAAAAATCGAAAATATTTCTTCAATCTGTAATTTCAGGAAAAAAAATTAATAAAACATTTCAAGTGAATAATATTGGAAATACTGATGAAGAAAAATTTTACGACATTATTATAAAAAATTCAAAACAAGAAATTGAAGACATTATTAAAAAAGAAAATATTCTTGATTTGAGAACTCCAATTTTTCTTAATTTAAATTTTAAACTAAAAAGTGTAAAAGACTACAAAATTTTTCAAAATATTTTAGAAAAAATGAGTGTTGTAGAAAGTTATGAAGTAAAAGAAATAAACAACGAAAGTATTAAGATTAAGATTAAATTTTATGGAAAATTAAAAAAGTTTCAACAATCTTTAGATGAAAAAAAAATAATTATTACCATCAAAGATAATCAATGGTACGCTCATTTAAGATAAAATATAATGAGTCAGCTTATTTTTAAATTTCCATTCAAGACTACTTATTTTGAAAAAGATTTTTATGTCTCGTCAAATAATTTTGAGGCATATAAGTTAATTGAAAGTTGGCCAAATTTACCTGATAAATGGATTAATATTTTTGGCCCAAAAGGTTGTGGAAAAACACATTTGTCAAAGATATTAGAAAAAAAAATTGACTCTTTTGTTTTAAATGATGGGGATATAAAAGAAAATATTGTTTCACAGATTTCTAATTTCAACAGTATAATTATTGATAACTTGAGTGAAAATTTCAATGAAAGCTCCTTATTTTCTCTATTAAATCATACTAGACGATTTGAAATAACAGTTTTAATTTTAACAACTAAACCCCTCAAAAAATATGAGATAAGTTTGAAAGATCTTAGCTCAAGATTAAATAGTTTTATTTCATTTGGTATAAATCTGCCAACAGACGATCTATTAAAAGTAATTATAACTAAATCTTTTTCAGATAAACAAATTATCATAAACGATAAAAATCTTAATTTTATTGTTAATAATATTGAGAGATCTTATGAAAAAGTCTTTAAATTTATAAAAGATATTGATGACCTTTCGTTATCTTCTGGAAAATCAATTAATATTAATTTAATAAAAAAAGTATTGGATAAATGAAAAAATATAGAACACATAAATGCTCTGACTTAACAGAAGATGAAATAGGTAAAGAAGTAAGATTATCTGGGTGGCTTCATCGTAAAAGAGATCATGGNAATTTACTGTTTATCGATTTACGAGACCATTATGGTTTAACCCAGTGTGTTATTGAAAATAATAATAAATATTTTTCTTTGATCGAAAATCTTAGACCTGAGTCGGTTTTAACTATAGCTGGAAGGGTGCTTAAAAGAGAAAAAGGAACTGAGAATAAAGATTTGAAAACAGGAAAAATAGAAATCGGAATAACAACTGTAAATGTTTTATCCGAGGCAAAAGAACTTCCGATGCCAGTATTTGGCGAGCAGGATTACCCTGAGGAAATTCGATTAAAATATAGATTCTTAGATTTAAGAAGACAAAAAATTCATGAGAATATAGTTCTAAGATCAAAAATTATTGCGCATATCAGAGTCGAAATGCTCAAACTTGGATTTTTAGAATATCAAACACCGATTTTAACATCTTCAAGCCCAGAGGGCGCTAGAGACTTTTTGGTGCCAAGTAGATTAAATCCAGGAAAATTTTATGCTCTGCCACAAGCTCCTCAACAATTCAAACAACTAATAATGGTTTCTGGGTTTGATAAATACTTTCAAATCGCACCATGTTTTAGAGATGAAGATGCTAGAGCAGATCGAAGTCCTGGTGAATTTTATCAACTTGATCTTGAAATGTCATTTGTAGAACAAGAGGATATTTTTCAAGTAGTTGAAAAATTATTTTTAAATCTTTTCAAAAATTTCTCAGATAAAAAGATTGTTAAGGAAAAANTTCCTAAAATATCTTTTAAAGACAGTATGCTTCTTTACGGCACTGATAAACCTGATTTGCGTAACCCTTTACTCATAAATGATATAACTGAGATATTTAAAAGCGATGATGTAAGTTTTGAAATTTTTAAAAAGATGGTTAGAAGGGGATCAATTGTAAGATGTATTATTACAAAAAATACTAAAGACAAGCCAAGAAGTTTTTTTGATGGTATGGACAACTGGGCTAAAGGACAAGGCGCCTCTGGATTAGCATATTTCACTTTTGAAAAAGACTCCCAGATCTCGGGAAAAGGTCCTGTGGGAAAATTTTTTAAATCGGCAGCTTTAGAAAAAATTATGAAAATATGCTCTGCCAAAGTTGGAGATAGTATCTTTTTTTCTTGTGGAAATAGATCTGAGGTAGAAAAAATCTTATCGATGGCAAGAGTGAGATTAGGAAATNAATTAAATTTAATAAATGAGAATGAATTTGCATTTTGTTGGATCACAGATTACCCTATGTTTGAATTAGACGAACAAACCAAAAAGATTAAGTTCAGCCATAATCCTTTTTCAATGCCTCAAGGTGATATAGAAAAACTTGACTTTTCTAAACCTTTAGAAATTATGGCTTACCAATATGATATCGTATGTAATGGTATTGAACTTTCGTCTGGAGCTATTAGAAATTATAAACCAGAATTGATGTACAATTTATTTAAAATTGCCGGTTATAACAAAACCCAAGTTGATGAGAAATTTAAAGGTATGATAAACGCCCTTAGTTACGGAGCGCCACCTCATGGAGGTATAGCTCCAGGAATTGACAGGATAATCATGTTATTAGCCAATGAGAAAAATATTAGGGAGGTTACATTATTTCCAATGAACCAAAATGCTCAAGATTTAATGATGGGAGCCCCAAATGAAATCGAAAACTCCCAGCTTAAAGAACTTCAAATTTCGCTGAACAAAAAAAAAAATTAATTTTTTGATTTGAGGTTAATCCTAATGTCACTGAGATCAACTAATTTTTCCTCATAATTACTTCTTACAAACCCTTTTGAAGTAATATCTTTTACAACTTTTAAAAATTTGTCATCTTGTTCAAAACTTTGGTGATCAGAGGCTTTTGCTATTGTTGGTGTATGAGCTAAAGTTTCTTTTCCCAGATAGGATATAGCAAGTTCCCTAAATACGTAATCGAGTATTGACGTTGCGCTTAGTATTCTATCATTGCCATCGACTTTTCCAGATGGCTCAAATTTTGTATCAATGAAAGCATCTACATATTCATCAAGGGGAACACCGTATTGAAGACCCAGAGAGATGGCTATTGCAAAATTATTCATTAAAGCTTTAACTAATTCACCTTCTTTATTGGTATCTATAAAAATTTCTCCAATTCTACCGTCATTGTATTCGCCAGTATGTAAATAAATCTTGTGTTCTCCTATAGATGCTTTTTGAATATATCCCTTTCTCCTGTCAGGCATTTTAAATCTTTGATCACTTTGGTTTTTCAACTTACTTGCGTGCTCATTAGTTTTTGTAAGCAGTTTTTTGCTATTTTTTAAAAATTCATTTTCATTAACATTGACACTCTTTTTAGCTTCATTTTTTTCCTGTCTCGCGCTCTTATCCTCACCTGTTTTTTTAGTTTTCCTATTATTTAATTTTACCTCAATAACTTCAACTTTTCCGTCATTTCTACTATCTATTTTAGATAACTCCTGTTCGTTTACATCATCAAGTTCATGGATGGTTTTAAATGTGCAGGTATAATATGTTTCAACAATAAATTTTTTCATGTAAAAGGAATCTCTTATGATATATATCTTAAATTATAATATTAATAATACACTTAATTGGTGTGTGGATTTAAATGATCAATCAAATTTTTACCTGGTGGAATAAGCAAACTTTAGGCACTTTTTTTAAAACTATTTTTACCGGTCAATTAGTCGGAAAAGACCACTTTGGAAATAAATATTACAGGAATAAGAAAGATGAAAGATGGGTTGTTTATTCAGGAAATGTTGAAGCATCTAAAATTACATCTGAATGGTTTATGTGGATCCACCATACCGTTGACAAACCCCCAACTGAACAAAAAAAAACTTATTTTTGGCAAAAAGAACATTTAGAAAATTTAACTGGAACTGATAATGCTTATAAACCAAATAGAATAGATAAAAATGAAAATTTTAAAAAATATAAAGAGTGGAAAAAATAGTTATTTAATCTTGCTTTTTTTTTTTGTTTTTAAAGTCAAATTTATATTCTGAAAATAATATTAGTATAACCCCTTTAATTAATGTAGATCAAATTAAACCAAGCTATGAGGAAGTTCAACCTCAAGAAAATGAAAAAGTAAGAAAAAAAAGTAGAAATCTTATGAATGAAATAAAGTCCTTAGAAGACAACAAAGAATACTCTGGGGTTAAAATAATTGGGTTAGACAAGATCACAGCAAAAACTAGTGAATTTGTGATCAAGATTGGAGAAAAAAAAAATTATGGACTACTAGAAATAAAACCTCTTAAATGCGGCAAAGTAATAAAAGAAAATTTTGAAACAGAAGATGTTGCTTATTTACAAATAAAAGATAGAAAAGAAAGTGAAAATGAAAAGGTTTTCATTTTCAACGGTTGGACTTTTTCATCTAACTCTATCAATACTTCAATAGATCACGCTATTTATGATGTTTGGCTGATAAGCTGTACTAATACTTAGAAAAACTTTTCCTTTTCTAACCAATTTGTATCAAAAGTAGAATTTATAAACTTTTCATGTTTAAGTATTTTTTTATGCAAGTCTATTGTAGTAGTAACACCCTCTAAAACAAATTCATCCAATGATCTAAGAGTTCTTTGAATTGCTTCGGTCCTATTCCTGCCTTTGCATATCACTTTTGCAATTAAACTATCGTAATATGGCGTTATTTTACAACCTTGAAAAATAGATCCATCAACTCTTGTTCTAAAACCAGAGGGCTGATGACACACTTTGATAACGCCAGGACTTGGTTGAAAGTTTAATGATGGATCTTCAGCATTAATCCTGCACTCTATTGAATGCCCTCTAGGGGTAATATCAATTTGTTTTAATGCAGTTTCTCCAGAAAAAGCTACCCAGATTTGCTCTTTTACTATGTCTATTCCAGTTTGTACCTCAGTAACAGGATGCTCGACTTGCACCCTTGTATTCATTTCAAGAAAATAAAATTTTCCATCTTCATAGATAAATTCAACAGTGCCTGCTCCCTCGTAACCTATTTGTTCTACCATTTTAACAGTTTTTTCTAATAAGCTTTTTCTTTGCTCATCTGTTAATACTGGGCTAGGCGTTTCTTCAATTAATTTTTGGTGTCGTCTTTGAACTGAGCAGTCTCTTTCACCAATATGTACGGTTCTATTTTTTCCGGACATTATTTGAACCTCTATGTGCCTTGGGTTTTTAAAATATTTTTCGATGTACAATTCATCTTTACCAAAGTATTTTTTTGCTTCATTTTTAGCGAGAATATATAATTTTTCTAAATCATACTCTTTTTCAACGATTTTCATTCCTTTACCACCGCCACCACCTGCAGCTTTAATAAGCACAGGATAACCAATTTCTTTACTTATTGATTTAGCCTCTGAAATTGAGCTTACACTACCTTCAGAGCCCTCAATTATGGGTAAACCATATTTTTTAGCAATTTTTTTTGCTTCAATTTTGTCACCCATTTTATTAATTATTTCTGGGCTTGGCCCAATAAATTTTATTCCATGTTTATTAACTACTTCAGCAAATTTCGAATTTTCAGACAAGAATCCATAACCTGGATGTATTGCCTCTGCTCCAGTCAAATCTACAGCTGACATTATTGCGGATATATTAAGATAACTATTTTGTGGTTGATGAGAGCCAATGCAAACACTCTCATCAGCTAATCTTACATGCATGGACTCAGAATCAACATCTGAATGAACAGCAACAGTTTCTATACCCCATTCTTTACATGCTCTTATGATTCTTACAGCGATCTCACCTCTATTTGCAATTAAAACTTTTTTGAACATTTACTCTATAATTATTAGCGTTTGACCAAATTCTACCGGCTGACCATCACTAACCATTATTTTTTTTACAGTACCATCTGAAGAAGAAGGAATATGATTCATCGTTTTCATCGCTTCAACTATCATTATAGTTTGTCCCTTTTTTACTTTATCTCCGATCTTGATAAAAGGTTTCCCCCCCGGTTCAGATGCCAGGTATGCTGTTCCTATAATTGGAGACTTTATACGTACTCCGTTAGTCTCTGATGACTCATTTAAAACAGCTTTATTTGTGGAAACTAAATTATCTGAAATATTTTGACTAACTACACCCTTTGTAGTCTTTGATACTTTGATTTTTTTCGTGCCATCTTGGTACTCAAGTTCTGTTAAATTAAACTCGTTTAAGTAATCAACCAATTCCTTGATTAAGTTTTTTTCAATTTTCATTTTTTATCAATTTTTTCAGAGCTTCCAACGACATTATATACCCATCAGTTCCAAGACCGCATATTACTGCAGTAGCCACCTTACTTATTAAGGATTTGTGTCTAAATTCTTCTCTATTATAAATATTTGTAATATGCAATTCAATAATTGGTATATTCAATACTTTTAAGGCATCATGAATAGCTACTGATGTATGCGTATAGCCACCTGCATTGATTATTAGGCCATGAATATCTGATCTTGAATTTTGTATTTTTTCAACAATCTCACCTTCAATATTAGATTGATAAAATGTTAAGTTAAGGCTGTTTTTTTTACAAAAATCCGCACATTTATTTTCAATTTCTTTCAAACTATGTGTTCCATATTTATTCTTTTCTCTTTCTCCTAAAAGATTTAAATTTGGTCCATTAATAATTATGATATTATTTTGCATAGTAATAAATAATAAATAAAACTAACTGAATTATGGCAAAAATACAATTAAATGGTAAAAAAATTACTTTGAAAAAAAAAACGTCTGTAAAAGAATTGCTTTCGAAGTATAAACTATTAAACAAAAGAGTTGCTTTAGAATTAAATGGTAAGATTATTCCATTAGCCGAACACAAGATAATACTAAAAGACAAAGATATTGTTGAAATAGTACACTTTATTGGCGGAGGGTAAAATGAAAAACGAATTTTTAACTATCAGTGGAAAAAAGTTTAAGTCTAGGCTTATAGTTGGTACAGGCAAATATAGAAATTTAAAAGAAACTCGCGAAGCAGTTTTAGCCTCAAAAGCAGAAATAGTAACAGTTGCAGTAAGAAGAGTTAATATTTTAAATAAAAATAAACCAATACTTACAGACTATTTAAATCCAAAAAAAATTTTATATCTTCCAAACACGGCCGGATGTTTTAACTCGATTGATGCACTAAGAACTTTAAGATTAGCTAGAGAAATGGGAGGTTGGAAATTAGTAAAACTAGAAGTTTTGGGTCATAAAAAAACTTTATATCCAAATATGATAGAAACAATTAAATCTACAAAGGTATTAATTAAAGAAGGATTTAAAGTAATGGTTTATTGCAATGATGATCCTTTGCAAGCTAAAATTTTAGAGGATGTTGGAGCGTCAGCAATTATGCCCTTAGCCTCTCCTATTGGATCTGGTTTAGGTATACAAAATAAATTCAACATAAGTTTAATCAAAAAACAATCTAAAGTTCCAGTAATCGTTGACGCTGGAATTGGCACAGCCTCTGACGCTACTATCGCAATGGAACTGGGATGTGACGGTGTTTTAATTAATTCAGCTATAGCAAAATCAAAAAAGCCAGTTGTTATGGCGCAAGCTTTTAAAGATGCTGTAATTTCTGGGAGGAAATCATATTTGGCAGGCAGAATGAAAAAAAATTTTTTTGGTTCACCTAGCTCACCTTCAGAAGGAATTATTTAACTCGCTTTTTTTCTAGTCCAAAGAGTTCGGAGAGTTTTTGATTTTTTTTTTATTTTTTTTTCTTTAATTGTTTTACTCTCATTTTTTTTTACTATTTTTGGTTTATCTTTATTTGGTGTTAATTTTTCATCTTCTATATTTTTCAAAAACTCAAACTTTTTAATTACCTTTTTGGATTTATTTAATAGCTCTACTTTAAACTCTGGAATTAATAAATTTGGTGCTGAAATTAAATTTATCTTTAATAAATGCTTTTTTTGTAGATAATTAATTTCTTTTGAGAAGTTTATCTCTAAATATTTAATCATTTTGTGAGGCAAGTAAGTATTTACAATTTTGGTTTTATTTTCTAACGCAAAAAGCTGAATTTTTTTGATAATTTTTTGTGAAAAAGACTCAATTGATAAGTTCGTTTCCCATTTGATTGATCCCTCTCTAAGTCTTTGTCTAGTCATTTCCAAAAGTCCGAAATTACTTATTCTGCCTAATTGGATTCTAGCCCTATCTTTTCTCACACATTCTCTCATTTTTTTTTCAACTAATCTTTTATTGTAAAAATTTTGCATATCAATAAAATCTATGACAATTAAACCTGACAAATCTCTTAATTTAAGTTGTCTACATATCTCCTCAGCAGCCTCCAAATTTGTATTAAGAGCAGTTTTTTCTATATTCATTTGTTTAGT
>NZJU01000022.1 GCA_002692325.1 Candidatus Pelagibacter sp. | reverse complement strand
GGTTTATTATTTCTTTCAGAAGTCACAAAAAAATTAAAAAAAAATGGAATTTTTTTTTCATATTTTCCATCAAAAAAGTCAAATTTTTTTAAGTCAAAGATTAAAAAAAAATTTATAGATAAAAATACAATAAGTAAGATTTATAGTAAAAAGCAAGTTTATGGTAATGATGTTTTGCCGATGAGATTCATGAATAAAAATGAGTATAAATTAGTATTGAGAAATCATGATCTAAAAGTTGTTTATAATGAGTATATTTATAAAACTTACAAAGGCGGCATAGATACTTTTGTTTTTAATGTTTTAGAGGCAATAAGGTAATTTTTTAAATAAATTGTAAAAAAATCCTTTACCGTTCAATAATTGAACTATATAAGGCTGTTTCATGCATAATAAGTTAGAAAATAACTACAAAGTATTAAAAGAAATACAAAATAATCCAAATACTTCTCAAAGAGAAATGGCAAAGTCTTTAGGTTTCAGCTTAGGAAAATTAAATTATTGTATTCAAGCCCTAAAAAAAAAGGGTTTAGTTAAAATTAATAATTTTAAAAAGAATCCAAAAAAAATGAACTATGCATATATTTTAACACCTAAAGGCATAAAACAAAAAACAAAATTAACAATAAACTTTATGGTTAGAAAAATGACAGAATATGATGAACTAAAAAAAGAATTTGAAGAACAAAAACTTTTAAAAAAAAAATAAATTGGTGAGTGTGATTATGTACGTCAATTTTAAAGGCACTGAATAAATAAAAACTTTAAAATAATTATGAATAAATCTATTCAAGTATCAGTAATTATTGCTGCAAAAAATGCTGAACTATATATTGGACGATGTATCAGATCATTAATTAATCAATCTTTTGATAATGATAATTATGAAATAATTGTAATAAATGATGGAAGTTCAGATAGGACTCCTGAAGCCTTAAAGCAATTTATGGGTGATATAATCTATATTAAAAATAAAAAAAACATAGGTTTACCTGGAAGTCTTAATAAAGGTATTAAGAAAGCAAGAGGGCAATATATTGTAAGAGTAGATGCAGATGATTGGGTAAATCCACAATTCTTAAATCTTTTATACCATCACCTGAACTTGAATATGGAGTTAGATGCAGTTGCATGCGATTATCAAATTGTAAATAATCAACAAAAAATATTATCTTATGAAAATTGTGAAAAAAAACCAATAGGTTGTGGAATAATGTTCAAATATTCTAATTTAATTGAAATTGGTCTTTATGACAAAAAATTTCTAGCACGTGAGGAAGAAGAATTAATACACCGATTTAAGAAAAAATATAAAGTTACAAGAATACCTGTTCCTTTATACAGGTATAGAAAACATGAAAATAATTTAACAAAAAAAAAAATATTATGAAACAATATGCAAAAAAAATTAAAAAAAAATTAAAAAAATATGAATAGATTTTTTGCAAATAAAAAAGAGAATTCTTTACCTTATATAATTGCCGAAATTGGAGTTAATCACGAGGGTTCTTTAAAGAAAGCGAAAAAATTGATTGATGAAGCTGTAAAAGGAGGGGCAGATGCAGTTAAATTTCAAACTTACAAAGCTGAAACACTTGCGGTGAAAAAAAGCCCTGCATATTGGGATACTTCAAAAGAAAAAACAAAAAGTCAATATAAGTTATTCAAAAAATTTGATAAATTTGATAAAAATCATTATCTACAATTATTTAATTATTGTAAAAAAAAGAATATTGACTTTTCTTCAACCCCTTTTGATGAGAGATCTGTTGATTTTTTAAATCCTTTTTTAAAATTTTATAAAATTGCATCTGCAGACATTAATAACTTACCATTATTAAAAAAAGTAGCTAGTAAGAAAAAACCTACAATTATAAGTACTGGTGCATCGGATATTAAAGAAATAAGTTTTGCAGTAAATTTTTTAAAAAAAAATGGCTGTAAAGAAATTATAATTATGCATTGTATTTTAAATTATCCCACAAAAGATATTAATGCTAATCTAAATATGCTATTTGATTTAAAAAAAAAATTTCCAAAAAATATAATAGGTTATTCTGATCATACTTTACCAGATAAAAATATGACTAATTTGGTTACTGCATATTTATTTGGTGCAAAAGTAATTGAGAAACATTTCACAGATAATAAAAGAAAAAAAGGAAATGATCATTATCATTCGATGGATTTTAGAGATTTAAAAGTATTTTCTGATATCAGAAAAAAAATTCATCTGATTGGAGGTAAATCTAAAAAGATACCAATAAAATCTGAAAATATCTCAAGAAAAAATGCAAGAAGGAGCATTGTTTTAAAAAAAGATATTCAAAGAAATGAAAAAATTAACTCAAGTATTATTATAACTAAGAGACCAGGTACAGGAATTACTGCTGATAATTGGTACAAAATTATAGGTAAAAAAGTAAAAAAAAATTTAAAATCAGATTATATATTAAAATGGAGTGATATTTATTAAATGAGAAAACTTGAAAATCTTTCAATAAAAAAAAATAATGTATTAAAAGGCTCTGTCTATTTAAATAATAATAAAAAAAACATAGATAAAGATGAATATATGATTCTTCATATGAGTCATAATCTTTCATATAAGTATGCATTAGAAAAAGAAAGCAAAGTTAATTTATTAAAGAAATTCAAAAGTAAATTTAAAAAGTATAGAGAGGATTGGAATCTACAGCCTGAAAGGTGTATTCAAGAAAAATCTCTTGGTGCACAAATGAAAAATCAAAAAATTATACCACTATGTGTTGACATAGAGATTGCCTCAATTTGTGACTTGGCATGTCCTTTTTGTTATCGAGAGTTTATTGTAACACCTGACAAAATTATAGATGAAAAACTTTGTTATGATTTAATTGATCAAGCAGCTGATATGGGTGTACCTAGCATGAAATTTAATTGGAGAGGAGAACCATTATTAAATCCAAAAATATATGACTACATTAATTATGCAAAAAAAAAAGGTATTATTGAAACTATTATAAATACTAATGCAACAAATTTAACTGAGTCAAATTCAAAAAGATTAATAAATTCTGGATTAGATCTAATGATTTATTCTTTTGATGGTGGAACAAAAAAAACATATGAAAAAATGAGACCAGGGAGGTTTAGTCAAAATTCTTTTGAAAAAGTTTATAATAATATTAAAAATTTCAAACGAACAAGGGATGAGTTAGGGTCAAAATTTCCTTTTACAAAAATTCAGATGATTTTGACAAAAGATACAATTAATGAAGTCAATGAATTTGTTAATAATTTTGGTGATATTGTAGATAATGTAAGTGTAAATCAGTACACTGAAAGAGGTGGAGATATTAAGGATTTAAACGAGGAAGAAAAAGAAAAATATAACAAAATCCTCAAAGAGAATAACTTTCCAGAAAATACTCCTTATATGAAAGATATTGAAGGAAATATTAAGATCGCCACTGGACGTGAGCCATGCAAACAACCTTTTCAAAGATTACTAGTTACATATGAAGGAAAAGTAGCAATGTGTTGCTATGATTGGGGCGCATCCCATCCAGTAGGTTACACAAATGAAAAAGCCTTTAATAATTCAAAAGACTATAACGACATCGTAAAAAATATTGAAAATAATAAAAAAGGTTTTGAATTACTTAAGGATGCAAAATTATCAGTTGAGCACAATAAACCTGAAAAAAAAATAAACAATTTAAATGAAATTTGGACAGGTACGGAGATCGACAAAGTAAGAGCCAAACATATTGATAACAAAGGTAATGATATATCTATTTGTTCAAAATGCTCATTTAAAGATGTTTATAAATGGAAAAATTAATTTAAATGACAATAAAAATAATAACAGAAATTGCATCTACACACAATGGAAATACTAAAATTGTAGAAGAGTTGTCCCATGATCATTTAAAATCTAAATCGGACTACTTAAAATATCAATTATTTAAAGCTGAAAATTTACTTAATAAGTATGAAAAAGATTTTAAAAGATTTAAAAAAATTGAAATAAATTATAAAAATTGGACTAGAATTATTAATAAATTTAAAAAAAGAACCAAAGTTATTTTGGAAGTATTTGATTTTGAAAGTTACGAGTTTAGTAAAAAATTTAAAAAAGATGTTGATCTTAAAATTTCAACTTCTGAATTAGATAACTTTGAACTAATTGATGATGCTTTAAAAAATTTTAAAAAAATTTTTTTAAATGTATCAGGATATAACAAAAGCTTTATAGGTAAATTGATCTCAAGATATTTCACTATAAAAAATAAAAAAAAACTGGTAATTTTGTATGGGTTCCAGGGCTTTCCATCGAATCCGGAGGATTTGAGACTTAATTTGTTTGAAGAATTTAAAAAAAAAAAAATTAATTATGGTTACTCAGACCATTCTGTTCATGGACTCTCAGAAGACTTAATAAGTATACTACCTTTAGTTCTTGAGAAAAATATTCAATATTTTGAAAAACATATATGTAAAAATATCTCAAGAAAACCTCCAGATTATATATCTTCACTAGAATATAACGAATTTTCAAAGTTTGTAAGAATTATTAAAAAATATAATAGTTTAAAAAAATTAAGTTTTACCGGCAATGATATTGTTGAAGGTGAATATTCTCAAAAAATGCATAAATTTGCATATTTAAAAAAAAATATAGATTCTAAAAAAAAGATTAATATTTCAGATATTACTTTTCTAAGAACTTCAAAAAAAAATGGATTAAGAAGAAGTTTTTTTGAAACTAAAAAAAATTTTGTTTCTAAAAAAAATATTAAAAAATTTAATTTATTATTAAAGTCAAATTTACATTATTAATGAAGCCAAATACATCTGTATTTATCCCCGTAAGATTAAAGTCAAAAAGATTAAAAAATAAAGCTTTAAAAAAAATTGAAAAAAAAAATAGTATTGTATGGTGTGCTGAATCAGCTTTAAAAATCAAAAATATTAAAAATGTTGTTGTGATGACCTCAAAATTAAAACAAGATAACCCACTAAAATTAATAAATTTTAAAAAAAATATTAAATTTTTTAGAGGGGATGCTAATAATTTAATTTTAAGATTTTTAGACGCAGCAAGAAAATTTAAAGTAAAGACAATTATAAGGGTAACAGGAGATTGCCCTTTTATATCTCATGAAATCCTAGATTTTCTTTTAAAAAGTCATAAAAAAAATAATGCTGATTTTACTGCTGCAAAAAATTATTCTGTTGGAACTAGTGGAGAAATAATAGAGGTATCTGCATTAAAAAAGTTAAATAAAAATATTAAAAATTTTAAGTTTTCAGAATATATGACAATTTTTTTTTTAGATAATCCAGAATTTTTTAAGTTAAACCTTGTTAATCTTCCAAAAAAATATATTCGAGATTATCGTTTAACACTTGATTATAAAGAGGATCTAAAAATGTTTAATAAATTAGTATTAAGATTAAAAGAAAAAAAATTTAAAATAAATCTCTTAAATATTTTTAAAGTTTTAGATAAATATAAATCACTGAATAAGATTAACAGTAAGAAAAAACTAGTTTATATTTCAAAGAAATTTAGAAAAGATATTTTGAAATTCACAAAAATAAGAACATGGATTACAAACTAAAAAATAAAATTGCGATTGTAGTAGGTGGATCTGGCCAAATTGGAAGAGAGACTGTTGACATTTTAATTAAATCAGGATGTAAAGTGATAAATTTAGATTATATTAATTTTTCTAAAAAAAATAAAAATTATTATTATGAAAAAGTTGATATAACAAATGAAGAAGAGATAATTCAATTCAGGAAACGATTTCTTAAAAAGTTTAAAAAATTAAACATTTTAGTAAATCATGCACATTATAAAGGAAATCCAAAAAAACTAGATCCAAATCATAATTTTTTTAGTAGTTTAGAAAATTATCCAACTGATGAATGGAAAAGAACTATTGATGTAAATTTTAATGGAATGTTTTTCATCACTAAACATTTTTTAAAGATTATGTTAAATTCAAAAAATCCTGTAATATTAAATACTTCTTCTACTTATGGAAAAGTATCTCCAAATAAAAGTATTTATGGTGATTCTGGAATAAATGCACCAGTAGGTTATACAGCAACAAAAGCAGGGATTATAGGTTTTACAAAATACATAGCTGCTCATTATGGAAACAAAGGATTAAGAGCTAATGTTTTAGTGCCTGGAGGTGTTGAAAATAAAAATCAATCTAAATCATTTAAAAAAAATTATTCAAAACTAACACCTCTCAAAAGAATGGCTAAATATAATGAATATAGAAATGCAGTTTTATTTTTAGTTTCTGATGACTCATCTTATATGACTGGTTCAGAATTAATAATAGATGGAGGTTGGACAGCGTGGTAAAAAAATATGTTTGTATAATTGGTAAAGGCTCAATAGGGGTAAGACATGGAAAAATATTTGAAAAGATAGGATGTAATGTCACTTATTTCAGACAAAAAAAATCTTCATCACTTCAAAAGAATGAAATTAAAAATATCAAAGACTTAAAAAAAAAAATTGATTTAATTTGTATCTGTAACCCAACTTCATTACATTCAAGAACATTTATTCAATTCCAAGATATTTCAAAAAATTTTTTTATAGAAAAACCATCTTTCAATAAGGCAAGTGATATAAAAAAAATTTTTAGAATTATAAAAAAAAAGAAAATTAATATTTTTTCAGGATATATGTTTCGTTTTGATCCTCGAATTTTATTAATTAAGAGTATTATTAAAAAGTCAAAGATAAGATACGCTAATTTTATTTGGCAGACATTTATGCCAAACTGGCATCCATGGGAAAACTATAAAAATTCATATGCATCAATTAAAAAATTAGGTGGTGGTGTTTTGTTAACTTGTTCGCACGAAATTGATATGGCTCAAAATTTGTTTGGCAAAGTTAATAAAGTTTTTTGCACAGATACAATTTCAAACCTTGGCACAAATGTCGAAAATTCGGTATTTTTGATACTCATACATAAAAATGGTATTAAATCGAATATTACAATTGATTTTTCATCAAAACAAAGTCAAAGAATATTTGAAATATCAGGGAATGATTTAAATATAATTTGGAATTTTAAGAATAAAAAAGTTCTTATCAAAAAAAAAAATAAAATTTATTTTAAAAAACCAAGAGTAGATTCTAATATCAATAAGATTTATTTATATCAAAATAAGATGCATTTAAAAAATTTATATAAAAAACAAAATAAAAATTTGAATAGTTTATTTCATACTGAAAAAATAATTTTAACAGCCTTAAAATCAATGAGATCAAAAAAAATAGAAATTTTAAAATGAAAAATTTTGACTATACAAAATTTGCAGATGAGAAACTTTTGAAATATCAGTTTAATAAATTGTACAAAATATGTAGAAGTATATTAGGCCAAGGATTTAGAGAAAGTTTAAATATTATTGGTCAAAATGTTGATCTAAATAAAAAAAAGATAAAGTCCGGAACAAAGGTTCTGGATTGGACAGTCCCAGATGAATGGAACATAAGCGATGCATTCATTATTTCACCTTCTGAAAAAAAAATTGCAGAGTTTAAAAAAAATAATTTACATGTTGTGGGTTATTCGACGCCAATCAACAAGACTATGGATTTAGAAGAGCTTAAAAAGCATATCCACACAATACCTGAAAAACCAACAGCAATTCCTTATATTACATCATACTATAACAGAAGGTGGGGATTTTGTATGAGCCATAATGAATATATGAAGCTTAAAAAAGGTAAGTACAAAGTATTTATTGATAGTGAAATTAAACCAGGGCACCTAGTCTATTCTGATAAACTTTTAAAAGGTAAAAAAAAAGAAGAAATTTTAATTTCAACTTATTTATGCCATCCTCAAATGGCAAATCATGAGTTGTCGGGCCCGCTTGTTTGGTCTGCCTTATATAACATTTTAAAAGAAACTGGCCCTCATAATTATTCTTACAGATTTTTGATTTGTCCAGAAAACATAGGTGCAGCAGCTTTTTTACATTATTCAAAAAAAAAAATAAAAAACATTAAAGCTGGTTATATAATTAATTGTGTGGGGCATGGTGATGAATTTACTTATAAAAAATCTAGAATTGGGGATACAATTTCTGATTTAGCTGCTATTAACGTCTTAAAACATTCTAAATACTCCTATAAAATTGTTAATTTTTTCCCTGATGGAAGTGACGAAAGACAGTTTTGTTCTCCAGGTTTTAATTTACCTATTGGTTTAGTAATGAGAAAAATGTATGGAACATTTAAGGAATATCATAATTCATTAGATGACGAAAATTTCATATCATTTAAAACAATAATTGAGAGTATTAAAATATATCATCAAATTTTAAGTGTAATTGATAAGAATTTCATCCCAATTGGAAGAGTTCAATACGGATCACCACAACTATCAAAAAGTAAAATAAATTTGTACAGCGACATAATGAATTTTGGTACAAAAAATAAAGGTGAAAAAACTAGGTTTATCTTAGAAACTCTTAATTTATCAGAAGGTAAATTAGATTTACTACAAATAGCAAATCTTAAAAATTTTAATCTTGTTGATCATTTTTCTACGATTGAGGATTTATTAAAATCAAAATTTATAAAAAAAAAAAAATGAAAACTTTAGTTATGACAGGGAGCCACTTAAGAAATATCGCACTTCTAGAGAATTTATATAATAACAACGAAGTAGAAATTGTTGGTTTAATTCTCTTTGAAAGGGAAAATTTAACACCAGAACCAGATGAAAACTTGAGCTCAGATTTAAAAAAGTTGTGGAAAATTCATTTTCAAAAAAGGGAAGAATCTGAAAAAAACTTTTTTGATTTTAAGCTCGATTTTTTAAATAAAATAAAAAATAAGTTGTATATTAAAGATAAAAAAGATTTTAACAGTAATAAAGTTTGTCAGTATGTAAAAAGTCTTAAAGCTGAAGCTTGTTTTATAAGTGGAGTGCCTATAATTAAAAGTCCACTACTCGAAATCATCCCTAATTATACTATTAACCTGCATCTTGGTATAATACCTAATTACAAGGGTGCAATTACAATGTTTTGGCCTTTTTATAATTTACAGCCTTCTATGGCTGGCACAACGTATCATATCATTGATAAATTTGTTGATACCGGTGAAATAATCCATCAAAACGTTCCTGTTTTAAAGTATGGAGATGGAATGCACGATGTTTCTTGTAAAGCGTTAATGGCAGCATTAGATGATTTAAATTATGTTGTAAAAGAAGTAAAGAGTCGAATTCAAGAAAAAAAAAAAGTTAACAAAGATTTCACACTAAAAAGAAAAGGAAAATTATTTAAAAATTCAGATTGGAATCCTGAAATGCTAAAGAAAATTTATTTACACTATAATGATAAAATTGTGGATATGTTTTTAAGTGGTGAGCTTAAAAGTCCAAAACCGAACTTAATCAAAATTAAAGGATAAAAGGATATTTAAAAATTTATTGAAATGATTATTTTAGCATTACAATTAGAGAAATGTTCAGGATGTGCGCTAATGAAAAATGGAAAAATTTTATTTTCATCCAGCGAAGAAAGATTTTCTAGGATAAAATCAGACTCTTTATTTCCAAAATTATCGATATCAGCAGCTTTAAAAACAACTGGAATAAAAGCTAATGAAATAGATAAAGTATTAATCTGTACAACAGGAGTTTCTTTGTATGCTTCCTTATTAAATCTTTACTCATCTCAATCTGTCTCTGATCAATTATATATGATGAAAAATTATTGGGAACCAAAATTANTTNANAATAAAAAANNAAATTTTTTATATTTNTTNAAAGATAAAATNNAATATGANANATATCCGTTTAATACAAAANTTNCAAAAANATTTNANTTTNTANACAAAAAATTNAAAATTAANATNAACCAAAATGATGANAAAAAACCTTNTCAATCTAANNAANATGTCNANNANGANATCAAANTTTTTCAAAGANGTTNTNAGTGATTTTTTAAAAATTGANAANCGTNNTATTCANCANGTTGATCATCATACATGTCATGCNGCATATGCGNTACATGCAAGTCCNNTAAGAAATGANAAAACTTTAGTTGTGACNGCNGATGCATNNGGAGANTNNTTNAGTGGNAGTNTATCTTNATATAATAAAAAATTTAAGAAGAATTAAAAGATTGAAAACTTACAGTCATAAAAACTTNCAGATTGCNNGAATNTANAGGTTNACTACTTTATATCTAAAAATGTTAGCAGACTCTCATGAATATAAAATAATGGGNCTGGCTCCTTATTATACAGGACCAATAAGAGAAAAAGTAGAAAAGACTTTTCTTAAAATGCAAAAAATTAAAGGTATTGAATTTAGATTTAATAAAAAGGTTAAAAATATTTATTATTTTTTGGAACAAAATTTTTATAAATTTAGATTTGATCATATCTCATCAGGTTTACAGCTATTTACTGAAAATTTACTAGTTACATGGTTTAAAAATTTAATTAGAAAATTCAAAGTAAGTAGTGTTGTTTTCTCTGGCGGAACATCAATGAATGTAAAAGCAAATATGGAAATATCNAAGATAAAAGGTTTAAAAAATATTTTTATTTGTGGTTCTGGAACAGACGACACATTACCAATGGGAGCATGTTATCACTGGGCAGAGAAAAATAATATAAAAACAATTCCTCTAAACGATATGTATCTAGGAACAGAAGCAGATTATACTCAAAGAGATTTAAAAATTTTTTCTAATTATTCTATAAAAAAAATTAATAAATTAGATGAAGTTTTAGATGCAGTTTTCAAACATCAAATAATTGCTGTTTGTAGAGGAAGAGCAGAGATGGGGCAACGTTCTCTAGGTAACCGTAGTATCCTTGCAGATCCACGAAAAATTGAAAATGTAACTAAAATTAATAAAGCTATAAAACAAAGAGACTTTTGGATGCCATTTGCTCCTGTTATATTAGACAAGTATCAAAAAGTTTTGATCCATAACCCTAAAAAAATAAAATCTCCCTACATGACTATGGCTTTTGACACTAAGTTAGTCGCGCACAAATTTATTCCAGCTGCAATACATCAAGCAGATAAAACTGCAAGAGCTCAAATTTTAGAGCGAAATCAAAATCCTGACTTGTGGGATTTGATTAATAAGTTTTATAAAAAGACAGGTGTGCCAGCATTACTTAACACTTCTTTTAATTTACATGGTTATCCAATAGTAAACTCAATTTTTGACGCAAAAGAAGTATTTGAAAAATCTGAACTCACATGTCTTTGGTTAGATGATCATATAATAGAAAAAAAAATGATTAAAAAATTTTTTTATTATTTTAATTTATTATTAAAGTGTCACTATATATTCAAAAAACCTAGAAAAATAGATATCTTACTATACGATCAAGGTTCTCTTTTTAATAAACGATTTAGAAAAAGTTTTGAAGAATTTGATGTAGATGTATTATATACTAGATTGGAAGAAATTAATCTCTATGTTCTAATTAGAAGTTTACTAAAAATTAATTCTTTAAATAAAAATTTTCTTTTTTTAAATTATCTTAAAACATATTGTGTTTTATATGAACCTAAGTGGATTATTACTTCAAATCACCTTGACATAAAATTTTATAAGTTAAAAAAAATAGTCAATTCAAAAACTAAATTTGGGATTGTTCAAAGAAGTCCAATTTTTAAGTTTCAAATTGATAACTTTTTTAAACATACTCTTATAGAGAACGATAAATTGATAATTGACTATTATTTTTGTTTTGATGAAATTTCAAAAAAGATTTTACAAGATTATTTAAAAACAAATTTCGTAATTATTGGGTCTTTCAGCAACAATTATTTTCCTGTAAAAAGAACCGAAAAAAAAAATGATATATTGGTCGTTTCTGGTTTTAGAGAAGGTTTCATTAAACTAGTTGATAAAGGAAGTGAAATTACAAATTTAGAACATGAAAAAAATTTGGTGAAGTTGTTATCTAAAGTTTGTTTCAATCAAAAATTAACCTTCAAGATCTTGTTAAAACCATTAACTAAAATTGAAGATTATACAAAATTTAATGAGATAAATAATAAATATTGCATCTATAATGATGGTACAAATGCTTATGAAGAGATAGATAATTTTCGACTTATTATTTTTCCTAATGATAGCGCTCTGAGATTTGAGGCAATATCGAGAAAAAAAAATATTTGCATTATGCAGCCACATTATCAATTAGATAAGGAAAAAATTAGTTCACCATGTGTTTTAAAAGGTGATTTAAACTATAAAAACATATTAGAATTAGTAAAAGCTAATTTAATAATAGATTTTAAATCTTTCTCTAAGATGAATGAAAAATTAACTTCGTTTTTTTTTTATGATGAAAATAACAGTATTTTAAAATTAATAATTAACAAAGAAATAAATAATTAATTATAAAATGTTAATAAAAGACTTTACAAAGATTACACAAATTGTACCAAAAAACATAAAATATAATTTTTATATATTTATCTTTTTTTTGTTAATTTCATCTGCTTTTGAGTTAGTTAGTATATCTGCACTCATACCGATAGCTGAAATTCTTTTGAATGGAAAAACTTCTATATTGTTTCTAGATAATTTTTTAAATAATTTCTTCAACAATTTTTCAGAGCTAAAATATTTGAATACAATTTTAATTGGTTTTTTGATTATCATTATTTTAAAATCTTTTTTTTTAATTTTTTTTTCATATTGGACAAATAAATTTTCTCAACAGATATATAAATCTATAAGTACAAAATTATTAAAAAATTATTTTGGAAATAAATATCATTTTTTTTTAAATAACAAATCTTCTGATCTTACTAGAAATGTAATTTTAGAAACTAAAAATATTGGTTTAATAGTTTTTTGCTATTTAAAAACTATAACTGAAATTTTTATTTTTTTTTCTATAGGAATACTAATATTATTTATAGATTTTAAATCTTCATCAATTTTAATTTTATCATTCTCAATTTTCTCTGCATTATATTTTATTTTTACAAAAAAAATAATTTATAATTTTGGCCTTATTCGGCAAAAAACAACTGGTAGTTTACTTAAGATTTTACAAGAAATATTTGGATCAATAAAAGATATAAAGCTGAAAAGTTCAGAAAATTTCTTTGAAAAATTATACAGAAATCATCTGGAAAAGTTCATAAGTGCAGCTTATAAATCAAATACGATTAATGAAATACCAAGATATTTAATAGAAGTAATATTTATAGTAATTATTTTTATATTAATTTTTATAAATATATCATCGTCTGGAGAAATTGAAAAAATTATATCTATTTTAGCAGTTTATTTAGCAGCCGGTTTTAGAATCTTGCCAGGTGCAGTCAAGTTGAATGGTTACTTTCAAACGATCCAAAGTTTAAAACCATCATTAGATTTATTATATAAAGAACTTATAATTGATAAAATGCAAATTCGTGAGGCAAAAAAAGATAATTACAAAAAAGTAAACTTAAAAAAAGAAATTCTAATTAATAACCTCAGTTTCAGTTATGGAAAAAAAATAATTTTTAAAGATATTAATTTAAAAATTAATACGAAATCTGTTTTAGGAATAAGAGGAGATAGTGGATCTGGAAAATCCACATTAATAAATCTTTTGCTTGGCTTACTTGAGCCAGACAAGGGTAGCATTATGATTGATAATAAAAATATAAATGATTTTATTTTCCAATGGCAATCAAATATTGGATATGTTTCTCAAAATATTTTTTTGTTAGATAGT
>NZJU01000021.1 GCA_002692325.1 Candidatus Pelagibacter sp. | reverse complement strand
AGTAACGAAGATAATTAAATAGGAGCGTAGCTCAATTGGTAGAGCGCCGGTCTCCAAAACCGGAGGCTGTGGGTTCGAGTCCCTCCGCTCCTGCCAATTGCGAGAAACAAGTCATGAAAAATCCATTGAAATTTATTCAAGAAGTAAAGCAGGAAGCTTTTAGAATTACTTGGCCTACAAAAAAAGACACTTTAATGGGCGCCTTAATGGTTTTTGCCTTGTCTTCTGTTGCAGCAATATTTTTTTTATTATTAGATCAGATCTTGAGATTTTTACTCAATTTTATTTTGTCAATCAATTTTTAATCTTATGAAGTGGTATATAGTTCAAGCATATTCTGGTTTTGAAAAAAAAGTTGTTGAAGCTATAAAAGATGAGCTAAAAAAACGTAAACTAGAAAACCATTTGGATCAAATATTATTACCAACCCACCAGGTTACAGAAGTCAAAAAAGGCAAGCGAACAAAAAGAGAAAAGAAGTTTTTTCCAGGCTACATATTAATTAAAATTGATTTAACAAAACAGATTTATCATTTAATTAAAAATCTTCAAAAAGTAAGTAGTTTTCTAGGATCAAAAGATAAACCTACGGCCATAACTGAGGATGAAATTAAAAGAATTTTAGGGCAAGTATCTGAAACAGCAAGTCAACAAAAAAGTGGCTTAAATTTTGAAATTGGAGAAAAGGTTAAAGTATGTGACGGTCCTTTTGCCTCTTTTAGCGGTTTAATTGAAGAAATTGATGAAGAAAAGTCTAGACTAAAAGTCTCAGTTTCTATATTTGGTAGACCAACTCCTGTAGATTTAGAGTTTAATCAAGTGGAGAAAAATTAATGGCAAAAGAAATTACAGGTTACGTAAAATTACAAATTAAAGGAGGTCAAGCCAATCCAGCTCCTCCAGTTGGACCTGCACTAGGACAACGTGGAATAAATATTATGGAATTTTGTAAAGCGTTTAATGAAAAAACAAAAGCTTTTATGGGTAAACCGGTTCCAGTTGTAATAACTGTTTACAAGGACAAAAAATTTGATTTTATTATAAAGTCACCACCAGCTTCTCACTTTATAAGAGAAGCCGCAAAACTTAAAAGTGGTTCCAAAGAACCAGGAAGAGTTGTTGCGGGGTCAATAACAATTAAACAAGCTGAGGAAATAGCGAAACAGAAAATGAAAGATTTGAATGCCTTTGATTTAAAAGAGGCTACTAAAATTATATGTGGGTCTGCCAGATCTATGGGCATCGAGGTTAAAGAGTAATGAAAAGAAGATCAAAAAGATATAAAGATTTAATTTCAAAGAGGAAAAAAAATAAGAAAATGGATATCAAAGAAATTATAAAGAATATAAAAGAAAGTCAAAAAATAAAATTTGATGAGTCAATAGATATTTCTTTAAGAATCAACTTAAAACAGACAAAGGGTGGAGATTTTAATTTAAGAACAGTTACAAAGCTGCCTAATGGTTCAGGCAAAAAGTTTAAAATTGCAGTTTTGTGTGAGCCAGACAAAATAGATGAAGCGAAAAAAACTGGAGCAGATATAGTTGGAAATGAAGATTTGTTGGAAAAAATATCATCTGGAAAATTTGACTTTCAAAAACTAGTTTGTACACCAACAATGATGTCTAAGATAGGTAAACATGGAAAAGTTTTAGGACCAAAAGGCTTGATGCCCAATCCTAAGCTCGGGACAGTAACGAATGATTTGACTAAAACAGTTAACGACATTAGAACAGGATTGATCGAGCTAAAAAATGATAAAGATGGCAATATAGGTGCATCCATAGGAAGAAAATCTTTTAGTCAAGAAAAATTAGAGGAGAATTTTAAGTATATAATTGATTTTATTAAAAAGGAAAAACCAGAGACCATAAAAGGAGAGTTTATTAAAAACATTTCGCTTAGTTCAACAATGGGTTTATCTTATAGGAATTAAATTTAAGAATTATGATGAATAAAGAAAAAAAGAAAACATATATTGAGGAAATGAGAAAAAGTTTCTCATCACATAGTTCTGTGATGATCGCACATTATCAAGGACTGAATGTTAAAGAACTTGATGAATTAAGGATGAGATTGAGAGAAAAAGGAATTTTGTTTAAGATAACAAAAAATAGAATAACAAAATTAGCAGTCAAAGAAACCTCAGTTAAAGATTTGGAAAAATATTTTGAAGGACCAACGGCAGCAGCACTCTCTTCAGATCCTATTACTACTGCTAAAATTTTAACCAACTTTGCAAAAAATCATGATAAGTTAAAAGTTGTAGCCGGCTTCATGGATGGTAAGGTTTTAGACAAAAGTGAGGTAGCTATAATTGCCACACTTCCTTCCTTAGAGGAGGCGAGGGCTAAAATAGTAGGTATTTTGGCTTCTCCTGCACAAAAATTATTAAGTATTTTACTTGCACCTGGCTCAAAAATTGCTAATTTAACCCGCGCTAAGAGTTTAAAAAAATAATCGTAAAGAATTTATGGCTGATCTTAATAAAATAATAGACGAATTATCAAAATTAACTGTGGTAGAGGCAGCAGATCTCTCAAAACAATTAGAAGAAAAATGGGGAGTTACAGCAGCTGCACCGGTTGCAGCAGCAGCAGCAGCAAGTGGAGCTGCACCAGCAGGAGAAGAAAAATCAGAATTCAGTTTGTTTTTAACGGCAGCTGGAGACAAAAAAATTAATGTTATTAAAGAAGTTAGAGCAATTACAAGTTTAGGCTTAAAAGAAGCAAAAGATTTAGTTGAAGGTGCTCCTAAAGAAATTAAATCTGGTGTTCCTAAAAAAGACGCTGAAGAATTCAAGAAAAAGCTCGAAGCGGCTGGAGCCAAAGTAGAATTAAAGTAATTATATAGTTTTTAAAGCTAAGACATCGTTTAATCGCGATATAGATTTTAATGGATTTATCGTTTACGCAAAAAAAAAGCATTAGAAAAAATTTTGGAAAACTTTCAAAAAGTTTATCAATTCCTAATTTAATAGAAGTTCAAAAAAATTCCTACGAAAAGTTTTTAAAATCTAAATCAATCGAGGAAAAAGACACAGTATTAGAAAAGGGTATCGAGAAAGTATTTAAGAGCATCTTTCCTATAGAAGATGGTACAGAAAAATCTACACTAGAATACATAACTTACAAATTAGAAAAACCAAAATTTGATGTTCTAGAGTGTAAACAAAGAAGTTTGACTTATTCAGGGTCATTAAAAGCAAATTTAAGATTAGTTGTTTATGATATTGATCAAGAAAATAATACTAAACAAATTCTGTCAGCTAAAGAGCAAGAAGTTTTTATTGGTGAACTTCCATTGATGACACCAAGCGGTACATTCGTTGTTAATGGTGTAGAGAGAGTTGTTGTTAATCAAATGCATAGAAGTCCTGGAGTTTTTTTTGATCATGATAAAGGCAAAACTCATTCAAGCGGGAAACTACTGTTTAATTGTCGAATAATACCTGGAAGAGGATCTTGGCTTGATATTGAGTTTGATCCAAAGGATTTTCTTTATTTTAGAATTGACAGGAAAAAGAAATTACCCATAACCACAATGCTTTACGCATTAGGATATAATGAGGAAAAAATAATTAATACTTTTTTTACATCAAAAAAACTTAATTATGATCTCACTAGCAAAATGTGGAGCTCGCCTTTTATTCCAGAAGATTATAAAAGGCCAATAAAGCTATCTTTTGATCTCATTGATGCAAAAAATAATAAAAAAGTTTTACAAAAAGGTGAAAAACTAAACTTCATTATAGCGAAAAAATTACAAGAAAAAAATTTAAGTCAGATTTTAATATCAAATAATGAACTTATTGGAAAATACATTAAATTTGGTTTAAAAGACAAAGAGGATAATTTTATAATAGAGTCAGGTCACAATTTAACTGAGGAAAATATTCAAAAAATTATTTCGCTAAATATTAATAACATTGAAATAATTAATATTGATCCTATAAATAAAGGTCCATATTTATTAGAAACACTTAGAATAGACAAAAATAAATCAAAAAATGACGCATTAAATGACATCTATAAAGTTTTAAGACCTGGAGAGGCTCCAACTATTGAGGTGGCTGAAGAAGTATTTAAAAATTTATATTTTAACAAAGATAGGTATGACCTTTCAGAAGTTGGAAGAGTTAAACTTAATTCTAAGTTGAGCTTAAGCACCTCAAACACGCAAACTATTTTAGACTCTTCGGATATTATTGAAATTATCAAATTTATGTTGGATCTAAGAGATGGAAAAGGTGAAGTTGATGATATTGATCATTTAGGAAATCGAAGAGTAAGATCAGTAGGAGAACTAGTAGAGAACCAGTTTAGAATAGGTTTATTAAGGATGGAAAGAACAGTGAAGGAAAAAATGTCAACTTTTCTTGAGATAGAATCCGCTATGCCCCAAGACTTAATAAATGCAAAACCTATTACAACTTCTTTAAAAGACTTTTTTGCTACTTCCCAACTCTCTCAATTTATGGATCAAACGAATCCTTTATCTGAAATCACACACAAAAGAAGAGTTTCAGCTTTAGGTCCTGGTGGATTAACGAGGGAAAGAGCTGGTTTTGAGGTAAGAGATGTGCATCCAACTCACTATGGAAGAATTTGTCCTATAGAAACACCAGAGGGACCAAATATAGGACTGATTAATAGTCTTGCTACTTACTGCAGAGTGAATAAATTTGGATACATTGAAAGTCCATATAAAAAAGTTATTAATGGGAAGGTGACAAATGAAATAAAATATTTGTCAGCCATTGAAGAAGAAAAATATACTATTGCTCAAGCAAATGCTCCACTTAAAAAAGATGGATCTTTCGAGGAAGAGCTAGTTGCATGTAGAAAGGATTTAAATTTTCAACTTTCATCAAAAGAAAATATTGAATTTATGGACGTATCTCCTAAACAATTAGTTTCAGTTGCAGCTGCATTAATACCTTTTTTAGAAAATGATGATGCAAATAGAGCATTAATGGGCTCTAATATGATGAGACAAGCTGTTCCGCTATTAAAGCCTGAGTCTCCTTTAGTAGGAACTGGAATTGAATCAGATGTAGCTTTAGACTCAGGTGTTACTATAGTAGCAAAAAGAGATGGTATTGTAGATAAAATTGATGGGAAAAGAATAGTCGTAAATGTAACCGAAGTAAAAGATCTTTCACAATCTTCTGTAGATATTTATAATTTATCAAAATTTAAAAGATCAAATCAAAATACATGTATTAACCAAAAACCTTTAGTAAAAGTTGGTGATCAAATTAAAAAGGGAGATATTATTGCCGATGGTCCAGCTACCAAACTGGGTGAACTTGCCTTAGGAAAAAATGTGACAGTCGCTTTTATGCCTTGGCAAGGNTATAATTTTGANGACTCAATTTTAATNTCNGAAAGATGTGTNACTGATGATGTATTTACATCTGTACACATCGAAGAATATGAAACTATGGCAAGAGATACAAAATTAGGTGCTGAAGAAATTACTAGAGACATCCCAAACGTTAGTGAAGAAAGTCTGAGAAATCTTGACGAGTCTGGAATTGTTTATGTTGGGGCAGAGGTAAAACCCTCAGATATATTAGTTGGAAAAGTAACCCCTAAAAGTGAAACATCTTCCAGCCCAGAAGAAAAACTTTTACGTTCAATTTTTGGTGAAAAAGCAACAGATGTTCGAGACTCGTCTTTAAAACTACCTTCAGGAAGTACTGGCGTAGTTATAGATGTAAGAGTATTTAACCGCCATGGTGTTGAAAAAGATGAAAGATCAATAGCTATTGAAAGATCAGAAGTTGAGTCAGTTCAAGAGGATAAAAAAGTTGAAGAAGAAATTCTATATAGAAATATCAAATTAAGAGCAGATGAGTTAATAAGGAACAAGCCGATTAACAAAAAGATTAAAGAATTAAAACCAGGAACAACTTTAAACTCAAATGATTTAATTTCCCTAGAATTAAAGGATATATGGAAATTATCTTTTGATGATCAAAAAATAATTTCAAATATTGATAAACTAAAAATTCAATTTGATAATGCTATGGAAGATATAAAAATAAGATTTGAAGATAAGGTTATAAAGATACAACAGGGAGATGATTTATTGCCAACAGTTATGAAGGTAGTAAAAGTTTTTGTTGCAGTGAAAAGAAGATTGATGCCTGGAGATAAAATGGCTGGTAGGCACGGAAATAAAGGGGTAGTAAGTAAAATTGTTCCAGTTGAAGATATGCCCCATATGGAAAGCGGAAAACCTGTGGACATTGTTCTAAATCCTCTTGGTGTTCCAAGCAGAATGAATGTTGGACAAATTTTAGAGACACACCTAGGATGGTCTTGCTCAGAATTAGGAGATCAAATTAATAAATATATCAAAAAATTTGAGAAAGAATTTGAAACAATAAAAAATAAATTGAACGAAATATACGGTAAAGAATATTACGAAAAAATAGTATCAAAATTGTCAAAAAAAGAAGTTTTTGAGTTAGTGAGTAATATCTCAAACGGTGTTCCAATTTCTACGCCTGTTTTTGATGGAGCTTCTACCCAAGATATTACAAAAATGTTAAATTTAGCTAACCTTCCAAATTCCGGTCAAACCAATTTATGGGACGGAAGAACTGGAGAGAAATTCGATAGGCCGGTTACTGTGGGTACGATTTATATGTTAAAACTAAATCATTTAGTTGAAGATAAAATTCACGCTAGGTCTACTGGTCCATACAGTTTAGTGACACAACAGCCACTAGGTGGAAAAGCTCAATTAGGTGGACAAAGATTTGGAGAAATGGAAGTATGGGCCTTAGAAGCATATGGTGCCTCATATACTTTGCAAGAAATTCTTACTGTAAAATCCGATGATGTAGCCGGTAGAACCAAAGTGTATGAAACAATAGTAAAAGGAAATAACAATTTTGAGTCAGGAGTGCCAGAGTCGTTCAATGTTTTAATAAAAGAAATTCGAGCTTTGGGTTTAAATATAGAATTAAATTAATATGGAAAAAAGTTTATCTAAAAATATCCAAAACAACAATTTATCTTCTGAAAATAATTTTAGTAAGATTAAAATAACACTTGCTAGTCCAGATAAAATCAAATCGTGGTCCTTTGGAGAAATTAAAAAACCTGAAACTATCAATTATAGAACATTTAGACCTGAGAAAGATGGACTTTTTTGCTCCAGAATATTTGGCCCAGTAAAAGATTATGAATGTCTCTGTGGTAAATACAAAAGAATGAAATTTAGAGGAATAATCTGCGAAAAATGTGGTGTTGAAGTAACAAAATCTAATGTAAGAAGGGAAAGAATGGGACACATAGAACTTGCATGTCCCGTTGCTCACATTTGGTTTTTGAAGTCTCTACCAAGTCGTATTTCTTTATCAGTTGATATGAAACTTAAGGATGTTGAGAAAGTTTTGTATTTTGAGAGTTTTATAGTCATTGAGCCAGGTTTAACAACATTAAAAAAAGGTCAATTACTTTCTGAGGATGCGCTTCAAAAAGCGCAAGATGAATTTGGTGAGGATGCATTCAGTTCTGGAATAGGAGCTGAGGCTATTAGAGAAATACTGCTTTCTTTAGATTTGGAAAAAGAGCAGAAATTATTAAGAGATTCATTAAAAGAAATAAAATCAAAAGTCACTGAAGAAAGAACTATTAAAAGGTTAAAGCTAATAGAATCCTTTTTGAAATCAGGTAACAAACCTGAATGGATGATTTTAACAACTGTTCCGGTAATACCCCCTGAGTTAAGACCACTTGTGCCGCTTGATGGAGGAAGATTTGCTACATCTGATTTGAATGATCTTTATAGAAGAGTCATAAACAGAAATAATCGTCTTAAAAGACTATTAGACCTTAAAGCTCCAGATATAATCGTAAGGAATGAAAAAAGAATGTTACAAGAGTCGGTAGATGCTTTATTTGATAATGGGAGAAGAGGTAGAGTAATTACTGGTACTGGAAAAAGACCTCTGAAATCTCTTGCCGAGATGTTGAAAGGAAAACAAGGAAGATTTAGACAAAATTTATTAGGTAAAAGAGTTGACTATTCTGGAAGATCAGTAATTGTTGTCGGGCCTGAGTTGAAATTACATCAGTGCGGACTTCCTAAAAAAATGGCTTTAGAACTTTTTAAACCTTTCTTATATGCAAGATTAGATAAATTAGGTTTGGCAACAACTATTAAGCAAGCGAAGAGACTAGTTGAAAAAGAGAAAAGTGAAGTGTGGGATGCTTTAGAGCACATTATTAGAGAACATCCGGTGATACTAAACCGAGCACCAACTTTGCATAGATTAGGTGTCCAAGCATTTGAAGCTAAGCTTATTGAAGGTAATGCCATTGAACTTCACCCTTTAGTGTGTGCTGCGTTTAATGCTGATTTCGATGGAGATCAAATGGCAGTNCATATNCCNTTAAGTNTAGANGCNCAATTAGAAGCNAGNGTATTNATGATGTCNACAAATAANATTNTNAGNCCNTCTAATGGCAAACCTATAATAGTACCTAGTCAAGATATAGTTTTAGGAATTTATTATTTATCTCAAGCCAGCAGAGAACAGGATAACAAACCGAGAGGTATCTTTTCCGATATCAATGAGATAGAACAAGCAATTGAAAACAAATCAATAAGTCTTCACTCAAAAATTGTGTCCACATACACAACGATTGATCAAGATGGCAACGAAATAAAAGAAAAACATCAAAGCACAGCTGGAAGATTTATATTAGCAAATTTACTTCCTAAGAATAAGAATATTAAATTTAATTTAATCAATAGATTATTAACAAAAAGAAACGTTTCTGAAGTAATAGATACAATTTTTAGGTATTGTGGACAAAAAGAAACTGTGATTTTCTGTGATAAAATAAAAGCTTTAGGTTTTAAGCATGCCTTTAAAGCAGGAATCTCATTTGGTAAAGATGATTTAATCATTCCTCAAACAAAGATAAACTTAATTAATGAGACCAAAAAAAGAATTGAAGAATATGAAAAACAATATTCAGATGGTTTTATAACTAGAGGTGAAAAATATAATAAAGTAGTCGATGTTTGGTCAAAATGTACAGATACAGTGGCAAATGAGATGATGAAAGAGATTTCATCTGCTGAAAAAATTTATCCAGATGATAGAATTGAGACAAATTCTGTATTTATGATGGCTGACTCAG
>NZJU01000020.1 GCA_002692325.1 Candidatus Pelagibacter sp. | reverse complement strand
ACAAGCACATAACCACCTGTCCAACCTACTAAGAAGGCCATATAACTATAACCACCAAAGTAAACACCACCAGCTAATGCTACAAACGATGCACCCGACATCCAGTCAGCTGCAGTCGCCATTCCATTAAATACTGTTGGGACCTGTCTTCCAGCAAGATAATAAGCATCTACCTGAACTGTACGAGACAAATAACCAATCAAAGCATATATCGCGACAGTAAATGCCACAAACATAATTCCGATTGCTTTTGCCGAAGCACCTGCTTGCTCTGCGATCGCCATAAGAATGATGAACACAAGGAAGCCTCCAGTGTATAAGCCGTAGATCTTTGGAAGATTTTGTATAAATCCACCTTTAAACATTAATCCTCCTTCTCTCCGAAACCAAATTCTTCGTCGATTTTTTCTTGTCTGTTAGCAAACCAGAAAATTATAAGGACAAAAGCAAGAAGTGACCCTTGAGCTGTCATATAATAACCCAGTGGATAACCGAGAAAACTCATAGAATTGATTTCATAACCGAAAAGGAATATTACCATAGAGAAGAAAGCCCATAGAGCTAATGTAATTAACATGTGCCCTCTAGTTTTCTCCCAATGTTTTTCTTTATTTGACATATTTCCCCCTGTTAATTTTACGTTAACGTAACTTATTGTGGGGATATTACTCATCTAAACATTAATTAAAAGTAAAAAAACTATTTTGAAGTGCTGGAAAACACTGTAAAACAAGGAAATTAGAAGAGGAGAAATTAATACAACTTGAAATTGAATATAAAGTCGCTTTTTAACATCCTTAATGCTGTGCGCGAGTACCTATTCGCTTCACAAAAACTTTCAAAAAAGTTCCAAAAAATTTCAGATATTGCGAGCCTGGAGATTTTTATATCAGAGAGATCAGCTTACGTAACCCAAACAACCTTATACGGTTATCTCAAAACAAGAATGGGATTAAAATATACGATAATGTTCAGCGAAGATATTTTCATACAATCAGTAAATAAATCTAAGTGGAATATATTCGTGATAGCAGCATCAGATCTCACATTATACTCAATATCAAGATTAATCAGCAAAAACCTAATACGCGAAAATAAATATGATTTGGTAAATATTTATCAGAATGTAATGAGTGATCAATTATCCAAAGGTCTATCAAAAGAACTTTACGACTCCGCGTTAAATAATTTTAGGGAAAGAATAAAAATAATAAATATTTTTAGATATTGCGAACTAACACCTTTTGTGTCGAGTGGACAAGCCTTATATAATTGGGCTCCGATTGCAGATCATTTAAAAGTTCTTGATAAGGAAATTGTACTTAATTCCGTCAAAAATAAATGGAATACTGTTATAAACGATTTTGAAAAACTTATTTCGAAATTTGAAACTTAGTCTTGATTTTGCCTATTTTCGATCAAAGACTCAACTACTGACGGATCAGCTAAGGTAGTAGTATCTCCAAGGTTATTATGTTCATTGGCCGCAATCTTCCTTAAAATTCTTCTCATTATTTTTCCGGATCTTGTTTTGGGGAGTCCGGGCGCAAACTGGATTAAGTCTGGTGTTGCTATTGGTCCAATTTGTTTTCTAACCCATAATTTCAATTCTCTTTCTAAATCTCCGCTTACTTGTTCACCTGCGTTAAGAGTTACGTAACAATACAATCCATTCCCCTTTATATCATGGGGATATCCTACCACCGCTGCCTCAGCAACTTTAGGATGAGCTACAAAGGCACTCTCTATTTCTGCAGTTCCTAAATTGTGACCAGAGACAATAATAACGTCATCTACTCTTCCAGTGATCCAGTAATAACCATCTTTATCCCTTCTACAACCATCACCAGTAAAGTACTTTCCGTCAAATTGCGAAAAGTAAGTATCAATAAATCTTTGATGGTCTCCGTAAACAGTACGCATTTGTCCCGGCCACGAAGCGCCAATGCAAAGTCTTCCTTTGCACGCACCTTTAAGAGTGTTTCCTGCCTCATCAACTATAATCGGCTTAATACCATAAAATGGCTTAGTTGCTGAACCAGGTTTTAGATCTATGGCTCCAGGCTGTGGAGCTATAAGTATTCCACCTGTCTCCGTTTGCCACCAAGTATCTACTATGGGGCATTTAGAATCTCCTACTGTTTTATAATACCACATCCAGGCTTCCGGATTAATGGGCTCACCAACAGTTCCAAGTAATTTAAGTGTTTTTCGGCTTGTCTCCTTTACAGGCGCATCTCCTTCTCTCATCAAAGACCTTATAGCTGTTGGTGCCGTATAAAAAATATTAACTTTATATTTGTCTACAATTTGCCACCACCTTGAACTATCCGGATAGTTTGGAACTCCTTCAAACATAATCGTTGTTGCACCGTTGGATAGGGGCCCGTAAATAATATAACTATGACCTGTAACCCAACCGATATCTGCAGTGCACCAATAAATATCTTTTGGTTTGTAGTCGAAAATATATTGATGTGTCATCGAAGCGTAAACAATATAACCCCCCGTTGTATGCAAAACTCCTTTAGGTTTCCCGGTAGAACCTGATGTATATAAGATAAATAAGGGATCTTCAGCATTCATTTCCTCAGGTTCACATTTCGCTGATACTTTTGATATTAACTCTTCGTAAGACAAATCTCTTTCATTCTCCCAATTAACTTGGTTTCCTGTTCTTTTTACTACAACACATTTTTTTACATTAGGACATTGCGCAAGTGCTTCATCAGCTATTTTTTTAAGGGGTATTATTTTACCACCTCTTACACCTTCATCTGCTGTAATTAGATAATCAGACTTACAATCATTTATTCTTGTTGCAATAGAGTCTGGAGAAAATCCTCCGAAAATTATAGAGTGCACTGCACCAATCCGCGTGCAAGCTAACATAATATATGCAAGCTCTGGTATCATTGTCAGGTAAATCGTGACCCTGTCTCCCCTTTGAACTCCAATACTTTTAAGAGCATTGGCTGCTTTACAAACATTTTTATGTAATTCTTTGTAACTAATTTTTTTCTGATCCGCAGGATCATCGCCTACCCAAATTATTGCAGTTTTATTTCCATTTTTTTTTAAATGTCTATCTATACAATTAGTTGAGACATTGAGTGTTCCGTCATAAAACCACTTTATCTTCACGTTATCTTTACTGTATTTTATGTCTTTAACTTTGCTAAAAGGCTTTATCCAATTGACTCTTTTTGCTTCCTTCCGCCAAAAACTATCGTTTTCCTTTATAGATAAATTATATTTTTTTTGATACTTTATTTTGTTTACCAAAGCATGTTTTGCCCAATGCTCCGAAACTTGAATAAGAGTGTTTCCGTCATCATCCTTAGATAGTTGTAATTTTTTAGATATACCTTTTCTCAATTTTTTAGATTTATTTTTTTTGAGAAACTTTACTCGAGACTTTGACCTTTTGAATTTTCTCTTCTTCAGTTTTTTTTTCTTTTTTCGAGAATTTTTCTTATTTTTCTTTATGGCCACTTTTATCCCTCCATCTATATTGTACCCATCTTGTAAATTATTTTCCAGCTTTTATAATCAATCGGCATAACTGATAACCTACTTTGTTTTATTAGCGGCAAATGCGAAATTTCATTGTTTTTTTTGATATTTTCAAGGCTTACGGGGTTTTGAAGTTTTTCTAGAAACCTAACTTGAACTGCAACAAATCGTTTTTTATTGTCAGTTTTGTCCAAAAACGCTTCCTTTATAACTTCTACAATGCCCACAATTTCTTTACCAATATTAGAATGATAAAAAAAACATTTATCACCTACATTCATCTTTCTCAAATTGTTCGCGGCTTGGTAATTTCTTACACCATCCCAAGTCGCCCCTTTTTTACCAGCGTTTTTTTGTTGATCTATCGACCATACATCTGGTTCAGATTTGATTAACCAGTACTGCATTAAAATTTTAATCCAGGACCCTTCATAAAAGGCGCCTCAAGATCTAAAGGCCACCTAGATTTTGCTGGAACTAACAATAAATCATTCTTGTTTTTTTTAAAACGCTGTATACCAGCCCATGCTATCATTGCAGCGTTGTCACCACAATATTCTACCGGTGGAAAATTTGCATTAAATTCTTTTTCCTTACAAACACTTTTTAAATTATTTCTTATAGTCTTATTAGCCGCTACACCTCCCGCTATTACAAAGTCAGGATTTTTTTTTTTAATTTTTTCTCTAAAATCTTTCATTGCAATCAAAGTTTTTTTTCTTAAAATTTCATTAATTGTATATTGAAAAGACGCAGCTAAGTTTTTTTTTAATTTTTTATCTTTAGATATATTTTTTGCTTGATGCATAACCGCAGTTTTTAATCCTGCAAAAGAAAGATTACAGCCCCCCCTATTAATTATGGGCTGCGGGAGTTTAAAATATTTTTTGTCTCCACCTTTTGCAAATTTTTCTACATTTGGACCTCCTGGATATTTAAGTTCCAATATTTTTGCTGTTTTATCAAAAGCTTCGCCTACCGCATCGTCTATCGTTGTGCCAAGCTGCTGATAACTGCCAACATCTTTAACAATTAAGAACTGAGAATGCCCACCAGAAATTAAAAGCAATAAATATGGATATTCAATTTTTTTATCTAATCCCGGACTTAAAGCATGTCCTTCTAAATGATTAATTGCCAAGAACGGTTTTTTAATTGAACATGCTATCGATTTACCAATGTTTAATCCTACGTGTAAGCTTACTATTAACCCAGGACCTGCCGTGGCAGCAACACCATCAATATCTTTCAAGTTAATTTTGCTTTTTTGAATTGCAGCTTTAATTACAAACTCAATATTTTCAATATGCGCGCGAGCGGCCAGTTCCGGCACCACACCGCCAAATTTTTCATGCTTCTTTGCTTGACTAGAAATTATATTGGACAAAACACTACTATTGTTATTTCTATCTGCTTGAACAATTGCCGCAGAAGTTTCATCACAACTTGTCTCTATACCCAAAAAAGTTAGTTTATTTTTCATTATTATAGATATTATAAATAAAGTATTAATTTTTAAAAATGAACAAAAAAATTATAATTGGAGCCAGAGGCAGTAAATTATCACTTGCTTACGTAGAAAAGGTTAAAAAATTACTCAAAGATATCTATCGATCGGATAATTTAAAAATTAAAGTCAAAAAAATTAAAACTTCAGGTGATTTATTCAGCAAAGAGTCGATCTCAAAATTAGGTGGAAAGAATAATTTTTGCAAAGAGATTGAGGAGCAGCTTGAAAAAAAAAAAATTGACATAGCCATACATTCGTTAAAGGATATGGAAACAATTCAAAATGACAATTTAACGGTGGCCTCGTATCTTAAGAGAAATGATCCCAAGGATGTATTAATATTAAATAAAAATTATTCTGTAGACATAGACAGTTCGTTTAAGATTGGCACAAGCTCACCAAGAAGAGAATATCAAATTAAAAATATTTATAAAAAAATTATCACAAAAGAAATAAGAGGGAATATTGATAGTAGAATTAAAAAAATTTCCACTGGCAGGTATGATGGAATAATGATAGCTGCAGCTGGTGTTTTAGCTTTAGGATTGGAAAAAAAAATTTCAAAAATCTTTTCTGTAAACGAAGTCATACCTTGTGGTGGTCAAGGTATAATCGCATTACAGTGTAGGAAAAAAGATTTTTATATAAAAATGTTGCTATCAAAATTAAATGATACTGAAAGTGAAATTTGTGCCAAAGCAGAAAAAAAATTTTTAGAAACCATAGGTGGAGATTGTCATACCGCGGTAGGTGTGTTTGCTGAAGTTCATGGAGAGAAGTTAAAAATAATTTCTCAACTCTTTTCCGATGACGGAAAACATTATTTTACTAATGAGAAAGTTGGAAAAATCAGCTCGCCTGAAAATTTAGGAAAGATCGCAGGTGAGGAAACTTTAATAAAATTCAAAAAACATTTTAAGAAAAAAAAATGAATATTATTATGACACGTCCATTAATTGAAATTGAAAACTTTATGAGCAATCTATTGTCTCGTGGGCATAATATAGTCCACCTACCAACTCTTAAAATTAAGCCAATTAGTACCGCCTCATTCGATCTTGAAAATTTTGATGCTGTCATTTTCACAAGTGCTAATGCGATTAGAAGCCTTAGAGATATTAAAAATGTTAAAAAAATTAAGTGTTTTTGTGTTGGATCAATTACAGAAAGAATAGCAAGATCATCTGGTTTTATAAATACTATTTCAGCATCAGGAAGTGTAATTGCTTTAAAAAACATTATTTTAAATTCAAAAGAACTTAATGATGGCGCAAGGCTAGCTTATGTATGTGGCGATAACATTACGCAAGATATTGAAAAAGACCTTACAATGGAGGGTTTCAAAGTTACTCAGATAGTTAATTATTCATCAGAAAAAATAGAAGAAGTTAGCGACCAAACGTTGAAATTAATCAAGAAATATCCAGTTAATGTTATTTTTGTATATTCTCTTAGAAGTGCTGAGGCTTTATTGACTATTATTAAAAATTATTCTTTGGCACCAATAATGACACAATCTAAAGTTATGTGTATAAGTAAAAATATTGCAGATTTCTTTGAAAAAAATGGATGGAAGAATGTTGCAACTTTTAGACCGGGTGAGGAAATGTTAAATTTGGAAATAGTGAAATGAACGTTTTAGAAAATTTTAAAAATTTATTTGTTGATGTTTGGTCAAAAGGAATTTCTGGAGTTAACATATCAGAAATAATTATCGCTATCGTAATTTTTTCATTTTTTCTTTTATTGCGAGGAATATTTTCTAAATTTGTTATAAAAAGATTAGAAAATTACGTTTCAAAGACCACCAATAACTTTGACAACTCTTTAGTTCTTTCTATGGAGGGACCTGCAAAGTTTTTTCCACTAGTTTTGGGTTTTTTTGTTGCAACAAGTTATCTAACAATTGAAACTCAAGCTGCAGATTTTTTAGAAACGATTAATCGTTCGTTGATAACAATTTTAATATTTTGGACTTTTCATCAAATAATTGGACCCTTATCAACTGTAATAAAGTCGGTAGGTGACCTACTTTCTCGAGATCTAATTAACTGGATGATTAAAGCTGTTAAAGTTTTAATCATCATCTTAGGTTTAGCTGCGGTTCTAGAATTATGGGGAATTAAAATTGGTCCAATAATTGCAGGTTTAGGTTTATTTGGTGTTGCTGTAGCATTAGGAGCTCAAGATTTATTCAAAAACCTTATCTCGGGAATTTTAGTTTTAGTTGAAAAAAGATTTCAAGTAGGTGACTGGATTTATGTAGAAGATGTTATTGAGGGCACTGTAGAATCTATTGGGTTTAGATCCACAGTTGTGAGAAGATTTGATAAGTCATTAGCCACCATACCAAACTTTCAGTTTGCAGAAAAAGCAGTAATAAACAATTCTCAAATAACTAACAGAAGAATAAATTGGGTAATAGGCTTAGAGTATAGAACTACGAGTAAACAACTTTCAGATATTAAAAAAGAGATAGAGGAATATATAAGAAAGACTGAGTATTTTTCTAAATCAGAAAACACCATGATATCAGTAAAAATTGATCAATTTGCAGCAAGCTCGATCGATATCAAACTAATTTGCTTTACAAATACAAAAAAATACTTGGAATGGATGAAGATCAAAGATATTTTGGCGATAGAGATAAAAAATATAGTTGAAAAAAATAAAGCTTCCTTCGCTTTTCCAAGCACTTCAGTTTATGTGGAGAAAAATTAATGAAATCAGCTCTAATTTTGTTCGATAATGTTGTTAATTTATACATATGGGTACTTATCATAAATGTTATATTTAGCTGGTTAGTTGCTTTTAACGTACTGAATACAAGTAACAGATTTGTTTATACAGTTCTGGACGTTTCGTTCAAACTTACCGCACCTCCCTTAAATTTTATAAGAAGATTTTTACCAAATCTTGGCTCGATAGATGTTTCTCCAATAATTTTGATCTTAATTTTAATGTTTTTAAGAAATTTAGTTTTTGAATTCTTTGCTCCAGGATTATTTCTAAGATGATTATTGATGGAAAAAAAGAAGCAGAAATTTTACGCAATGAAATAAAGAAAGAAATTGCAAACATTAAAAAAAAAAACTAAAAAAGTCCCCTCTTTAACAGTCATTTTAATAGGAGACTTTGTTCCAAGCCAAATTTATGTAAAAAATAAAGAAAAAAATTCAAAAGAAGTTGGTATAGAATCAAATGTTATTAAGTATCCCAAAAATGTAAAAGAGACAGAGATTTTAAAAAAAATAAAACAATTAAATGAAGATGATAAGGTTTCTGGTATTTNAGTTCAGCTCCCATTGCCAGAGCAAATTGATAAAGAAAAAATTATAAATGCTATAGACCCGTCTAAAGATGTTGATGGTTTCAATCCTATAAATGTTGGAAACCTTGCTTCAGGTTATAAGTCAATAATCCCGTGTACTCCATTAGGATGTTTATACTTAATAAAAACTGTAGAAAAAAATCTTCAAGGAAAGCATGCAGTAATTGTTGGTAGATCGAACTTAAATGGCAAACCTATGGCTCAATTACTATTGAAAGAAGATTGCACAGTGACAGTTGTTCACTCTAAAACTGAGGATTTAAAAAGAGAGTGCAAAAATGCGGATATACTAGTCGCTGCAGTTGGCGCACCTAATCTAATTAGAAAAGATTGGATAAAAGAAGGAGCAATAGTTATCGATGTTGGAATAAATAAACTTAATGATAAAATTGTTGGCGACGTTCATTACGATGAGGTGAAAGCTAAAGCTAGAGCAATTACACCTGTGCCAGGCGGTGTTGGCCCAATGACAATTGCATGTTTATTAAAAAACACTCTAGAGTGTTTTAAAGCTCGTTTGATTTAGATTTTTCAATCTTTAAATATCTACTATTTCTGAAACGAATTATCACTGTTGCAATGGCTACTATTAAAATTGCCAAAGCAATGTAAATAAGGTTTGAAGGATCGCTGTCCTTGTCTTGAAGTATAATAAATCGAGCAAGCGCTGTAATTGCTATAACAAGAGGGTAGGTAATTCTTACAGAACGCGTTTCCCAATAAGATCTTACTAAACCAATTACCTCTATATAGATAAACATTAATAATAAATCAGCCAATGTTATATCTTTGTTTTCATACATCTCCTTCATTTCTAAAAAGAAGGCAATAATTGTTGATATAAGCACTATTACTACAGCGACCAGCTGAATATTTCGAATCGAATTGTTCATTAGATATAACCTATCAAAAATTTAACCTTTATTTAACTGTTTCGAATGAAATTTAATAAAATTTTCTACTTTTTTTTTATTAAAACTTTTATTTTCCTCAAAAGAAACCTTTTTCATGGAATATGCTTTGTTTTTAGTTCTTCTAGAAAGAATAGTTACATTTCCTTTATATAAACTTAAAACTATTTCTCCAGACACCTGACTTCTTTTTCTATCAATAATTTTTTGTAATCTTAGCCTTCTTTTCGAAAACCAGTAGCCATTATAAATTAATTCAGCATATTCAGCCATTATCCTCTCTTTTTCATGAGCGGTTTTTCTATCTAAAGTAACTGACTCAATTGCTCTATGTGCAACATATAGTAAAGTACCTCCTGGTGTTTCATATACACCTCTTGATTTTATTCCGATAAATCTATTCTCAACTAAATCTACCCTTCCAACAGCGTTTTTTCCCGCGATGTAATTTAATTTTTCTAGAAGTTTTTCAGGACTTAATTTCACTCCATTAATAGCTATAGGATCACTGTTTCTAAATCTTACTTTTACAATAGTTTTTTTGTTAGGAGCTTTTTCTGGAGAAATTGTTCTTTGGAAAATATATTCTGGAGCTGAATTTTTTGGGTTTTCCAAATCTTTTCCTTCCGTTGAAGTATGAAAAATATTATCATCAACTGAAAAAGGAGGCGCCCCCTTTTTATCTTTCGGTATTGAGATTTGATGTTTTTTTGCATATTTGATTAAATCAGCTCTAGACTGCATCTTCCATTCTCTCCAAGGCGCTATAGTCTTAATTCTTTTCCCCGCAAAATAAGAATATCCAAGTTCAAATCTTACTTGATCGTTTCCCTTACCTGTTGCTCCATGTGAGACCGCAAAGGCTTTAAATTTTTTTGCTATAGCAATTTGCCTTTTTGCTATTAATGGTCTAGCAATAGAAGTTCCTAATAGGTAAGTACCTTCATAAACTGCGTGACCTCTAATCATTGGAAAGACATAGTCTTTAACAAATATATTTTTTAAATTTTCAATTATAACTTTTTTTACGCCTAACTTTTTTGCATTTCTAATTATCTTTTTCTTACTCATTTCTTGACCGATGTCTGCAGTATAAGCAATTACTTCGGCTTTATAATTATTTTGAAGCCATCTCAATATTATGGAGGTGTCCAAACCACCGGAATAAGCTAAAATAATTTTTTTCATCAATTACAATTTTTTTTTGCTGTATTATAAGCTTTAGTAAAACCCATCATTGAATAATGATCAGTCGACTGGGTACCTTTTTTTGAATCAGCTTTTACCATTAGATCCGTAGCTCTTTTCATAACCTTTATAAGTTTTTGTTCTTCCCTTTCGTCTAAAAGCCAAGCAAAATTTTTCTGAGAAAAAAAGGAAAAATTATTTTTTCCTGATCTTGCTGTTACAGAGGAAGATTTGTATTCATGTCCACTAGTAATACTTATTTCATCTTTTATATTCTCTTTAGGTCTAAATGTTACGAATATTCTTGACTCATTTCTTTTAAACGATGAAGGCGATCTTTTTATTGGCACACTTTGAGCGAAACAAACTTTACCTTTATCAGTTGAAAAAGTAAAAGATTCCCAATTTTTATTCTTTCCTGTTGAGACAGGAGAGGCAGCGTAAGTTTTAGAAACAAAAAAAATTGTTAGTGCACAAACAAAAAAAATTTTGGTTTTCATAGTTTACTTTTAATACTAATAATTATTTAATTCAATGCTTTGAGTTAAGGAGATGGATTAGGGTTATTATTATGAATTAAATTGATTTTATCACATATCTCTTTATTCAATGAAACATTTACACTTTCTATATTTTCAATAAGTTGTTTCATTGTTGTTGCGCCAATTATGTTGCTAGTAACAAAAGGCCTAGTATTTACAAAGGCATGAGCAAGATGAGTTGGTGATAAATTATACTCCTCGGCCAGTTTAAAATATTCCTCATATGCTTTTAATGCCATGGAGTTTCCATGTCTGCCCCAACCCTTAAAAAGAGCCTGTCTCGAATTTTTTGGCATTTTATTGTTTCTATATTTACCTGAGAGGTAACCTGTAGCCAGAGGGTAGTATGGTATTAAACCACACTTCTCTCTAAGTGAAATTTCTGACATGCCAATTTCGTAGGTTCTATTTACTAAGTTATATGGATTTTGAACTGTCATTACTCTTGGAAGGTTTTTAATTTTTGATATTTCTAAATATTTAGATAAACCATAAGGCGTTTCATTTGAAACACCGATATATCTAATCTTTCCAGCTTTAACAAACTTATTTAAAGCCTCAAGGACAGTCTCGAAGTCATTCCATTTCTCTTCCTCATCATCAACCTCAAATTCTCTTTTACCAAAATAATTTGTAGTTCTTTCAGGCCAATGTAATTGATAAAGATCAATATAATCTGTTTTAAGTCTTTTTAAGCTTCCATTGATAGCTTCACCGATATCCTTTTCATTAAAACAATTTTTTCCACCTCTTATCCACGAGCAACCTGGTCCAGCTATTTTTGATGCAAGTATAATTTTGTTCCTATTTTTTTTTTCTAAAAACCAGTTTCCAATCATAGTTTCGGTTTTTCCATATGACTCTGAATTTGGGGGTACAGAATAAAGTTCAGCTGTATCAAAAAAATTAACTCCTTTTTCAAAAGAGTAATCCATCTGCTCAAATGCTTCAATTTGACTATTTTGAGTGCCCCAGGTCATTGTACCGAGACAAATTAGACTTACATCAATATCAGTTGTTCCCAACTTCTTATATTTCATAAATTTTTAACACAATTTGTTTAAAAAATTCGTTCTTGAAAATATATTAAAAATTATTATATTATCTTTTATGGAAATTAATAAGCAAAAAGAAACTATACGATCGTCAGTCTCAGAAGCGATTATTGACCAGGGTCTCAGGTCATATATGCTTAAGGTTTATAATTATATGGCATCGGGCGTAACGTTAACAGGTTTTGTTGCACTATTACTTTTTAAAATGTCAGTAGTTTCTGGACCTAATGGTGAAATAATAGGTTTAACAAATATAGGTAATTCTGTTTACAATAGCGGTTTAGCCTGGGTGATTATGTTAGCCCCTCTTGGTGTTGTACTTTATATGAGTTTTGGTATTGCAAAAATGAGCGCTGCTAAAGCGCAAACAGTATTTTGGATTTTTGCAGGTCTTATGGGTGCATCGTTATCTTCAATTTTTTTAGCATACACCGGTACAAGCATAACAAGGGTGTTCTTTATTACCTCTGGAACTTTTGGGGCAATGAGTATATACGGTTATACTACAAAAAGAGATCTCACAAAACTTGGTTCATTTTTATTTATGGGACTTATCGGAATAATTATAGCCTCACTCGTAAATATTTTTTTAAAGTCTAGCATGATGTATTTTATAATATCAATAATTGGTGTTTTAGTTTTTGTTGGTCTTACTGCATATGATACACAAAAAATAAAAAACATGTACTTTGCAAGTGATAGCGGAGAAGTTATGGGAAAAAAAGCTGTTATGGGTGCGCTTACACTTTATTTGGATTTTATAAATTTGTTTATAATGCTTTTAAGATTATTTGGTCAAAGAAGATAATCTATCCCACTGTTTTCAATTTAAGCCAATTTCTTTTTTTAATAAGCAAATTTAAATTGCTGCTTCTTTCTATTATAAATCCATTTTTGTCTTTAAGCAAAAATTTCTCATTATCATGTTTGGGACTAAAGTTTTTCAATATTTTATAAACAGGTTTATCTGAACTCCTCTGATAGAAATCAAAGGAAACCTCTTTTGGCCCTATAGATAAACCATAGTCTTTCCACTGACCGCTTGAGACCATTTTTGCATATAAATTTAGTATAGTTTGCATTTCCTTTTTTACAAAAAAAGTATTCTTTGTGAAATTTCTTTTATCGTTATTTATTATAAGCTTTAACTTTTTCATTCTTTATATTTATTGATTAAAGGAATTTGAATTATTGTAAACAATAATGTTAAAGGAAGAACAGCCCAAACTTTAAAATTTACCCACAACTCCTCACTTTGCGTTCTCCATACTATCTCATTTAAAATAGCTAAAAAAATAAAAAAAAAGGCCCATCTGGAATTGAGTTTATTCCAACCCTCTTCATTCATTAGTATCGTTTTTTGCAAAAAAATTTTAAGAAGATTTTTGTTAAATAACTTTTTACTTGTCAAAAGAATTACAGAAAAAATTAAATTAATGATAGTTGGTTTTAAGTATATAAATATTGGGTTATTAAAGTACAGCGTGAGCCCACCAAATATTGAAATAACAAATGCTCCCACCAAAGGGACATATGGAATTTTTTTTTCAATAAGATAAATTACTGCTACGGCTATTATTGTAGAAATTATTAAGGGTGGTATAGCTTCACTTAAATTATTTCCACTTTTTTTGTAAATTATAAAAAAAATTAATAGTGGTCCAAAATCAGCTATAAATTTAATTAAAGACTTATTCACAAATTAATCCTAACATAATATTTTTTTTTAATAAATTTATATGTTGATTTTAGATAAAAAATATTTATCTTAAACATACATGTCAACAAATATAGCTAAATTTTCAATTGGAGAAGTTGTTAAGCATAGACACTTCGATTTCAGAGGCGTTATATATGATGTTGACTTTGAATTTAATAATACTGAAGAGTGGTATCAATCTATCCCAAAAGATGTAAGACCAAGAAAGGATCAACCATTCTATCACTTACTAGCCGAAAGTAATGATGTTACCTACGAAGCTTATGTTTCAGAACAGAATTTACTCGTAGATAATTCAAACGAACCAGTCAAACACCCGTTAATCGAAGAAATCTTTATTGGAAGAAAAGGTTCAGGCTACCTTAAAACTTCAAATTAGTTAATTTCGCCACAAATTTAACATTATTGGTTCAAATCTATGACATGAATTTATCATATCCTAATTTCGTTAGCCTAATTGGAGACATCATACTTCTTACTCCCTCTCGTTCTTCAATTAGGCGCAATTGTTACCTTCACATATTAATCATACTATAGTAAGTAAATTCATGATTAATATTTTTGCACCTAGTTCTGTTTTCTCGTTATTAGGAAAGCTTATCAAAATATTAAATTCGATAATTTTTATTACATTGATAATTGGATTAACTTTCGCACTAGTTATATCACCTCCAGACTATATTCAAAAGGATGCAGTAAGAATAATGTATGTTCATGTTCCATCCGCTTGGTTAGCCTTAGCATCCTTTTCTGTTATGACGTTTTTTTTCATTATAAATTTTTTGTTTAAAATAAAAAATTTACAATTAATAAATTATTCTATTGCACCTATCGGTCTATTGTTTACGTGTTTAGCAATCGTGACTGGAGCGACCTGGGGAAAGCCAACCTGGGGAACTTGGTGGGCTTGGGATGCAAGATTAACATCAATGTTAATTTTATTAATTTTTTATATTATTATAATACTCACATTAAAATATGTTAAACCAATTGAAAGTTCCCTGAAATTTGCAACTATACTCTCACTCATTGGAGCTATAAATATTCCTATTGTGAAATATTCGGTAGATTGGTGGAATACACTGCATCAGCCAGCTAGTATTAAAATTTCAGGAACTTCTACCATTGATTCTAGTTTTTTAGTGCCATTATTCCTTATGTTTTTAGTTTTTCTGATTTTTTCTGCGTTAATTTTTCTAATGAAATATAAAACAGAAATCATTAAAATAAAGAAAAAAAGGTTAAATAAATATGATTAAAGATTTAATTATGATGAATGGTTACGGTTTTTACGTATGGTTTTCTTTTGGTATAACTATTTTGGCGTGTGGTTTCCTATATTACAAGACATTTAAAAAACTTAAAAAGTATGAGAAAGAATTAGCTTGTAAAATTTTGGAACTATCAGATGCAGAGAGAGAAATAGAATTAAAAAAATCCAAGGTAGCAAACCAAGTTTTCCTTAATTATAACAAATAGATTTAAGCATCAAAAATGCTTACAAAAAAAGTTAAAATCAGACTTTTATCATTATCAGCCTTAACATTTTTTTTAGTAGTTCTTATTTATTTTGTCTTAAATGCTTTAAATAAAAACATTCTTTATTTTAAGACACCATCAGAAATTTATAGTTTTTCTGATCTAGAAGAAAATCGTTCATTAAGAGTTGGAGGAATGGTTAAAAAAAATTCAATAGAAATAGATAAAGACGAGATAAAATTTATTATCACTGATTTTAAAAATGAGATCTTAGTCTCTTATAGAGGAACTGTTCCCAACCTTTTTTCTGAAGAAAAAGGTGTTATAGCCGAAGGAAAATTTAATGATAAAAAATTTTTCCTTGCAGATAGAATTCTCGCAAAACATGATGAAAATTATATACCCCCTGAATTAAAAGAAATAGAAAAAAATGATTAGTATTTTTGGAAATTTTTTAATTGTAATTACACTATTACTAACCATCTCAATTATTTATTTTAATTACAGGGCTGCAACGAATATAAATCAAGTTGTTTCAACGAAAATTTACCATCTCTCTTTATTACAAGTAACTTTAATAATTACATGTTTTATAACGCTAATTACTGGTTTCATAATTTCAGATTTTTCATTAAGCACTGTCTTTGAAAATTCTCATACTGAAAAACCTCTAATATATAAAATTGCTGGAAGTTGGGGGAACCATGAGGGGAGTTTGTTATTATGGGTAAGCTTAATGGCAATTTTTTCATATTTATTTTTAATTTATGGAAAAAAACTTAATAAAGAATATTTGCTCTATTCTTTAATAGCTCAGAATTTCCTGATTCTAAGTTTTCTTACCTTTCTATTTTTTACCTCAAATCCCTTCTTGTTAATTGACCCTAAGCCTATGGAGGGATTGGGTCTTAACCCAATTCTACAAGATCCTGCTTTAGCAATACATCCTCCACTTCTCTACATTGGTTTTGTAGGATCCTCAATATATTTTTCTGCTGCCATAGGCGCGCTTAAGTCAAATTTAAGCGCTAGAGATTTTGCTGTTTCAATAAAAAAATGGATTACTTTTACTTGGTTTTTTCAAACACTTGGTATTTTTGCCGGTTCTGTCTGGGCTTACTATGAACTGGGATGGGGTGGTTATTGGTTTTGGGATCCAGTTGAGAACGCATCTCTGCTTCCATGGTTTTGTATGACAGCACTAATGCACTCAGTTATAGTTTTAGAAAAAAAAGGTCAACTATATTCATGGGTTTTGGTCCTTTGTTTAATGACTTTCGTACTAACAATAGCTGGGACTTTTTTGGTTAGATCCGGAATTTTGAATTCAGTTCACACTTTTGCCAACGACCCAACGAGAGGCCTATATATACTGATAATACTATTATTTGCATCTTTAGCATCTTTTTATATTTTTATTAAACACAATAAAGGAAATTCAGTTCAAGAATATAATTTAGATAGAGGAACTTTTATTTTATCAAACAATTGGTTTATGATGTTTTATCTTTTGACTGTTTTTTTAGGAACAGTTTACCCAATTTTTACTGAGGTAATTTTTGACTCAAAAATATCTATTGGGCCTCCATTTTACAATACAGTGATTATTCCTTTTGTAATTATATTTCTTATACTAATGAGCATTGGTCCAGAGTTTAAGTGGGTTAAGAGTAAAATTTCCTTTTTCAAAAAATTTTTAACCGTTTTTAGTTTAGCTTTTGCGATAAACATCGGTATTTTATTTTTTTTTAAATCCACAAGTATAATTTCAAACTTAATTTTTATGACGTCATTGTTCTTGATAATCTTTAGCTTTATCGACATATTTAAATTGATTAAGATTAATAAAATTACTTTAATTTCAAGAGGCGTATCGCATCTTGGTTTTGGTTTTTTGATTTTGTTCATTGGTCTTAATTATAATTTTTCAGAAGAATATGACTTGAATATAAAAGCTGGAGAAGTTAAAAAAATTAATAATTTTGAACTAAAATTTAAAGACTTAAAGTTAAATAATAAAGAAAATTATAAATCAATAATAGGTAGCTTCGATCTTAAAGACATTGATAAAAATTCAATAAGGGAGCTTCATCCTGAAATTAGAATATACGAAAATCCTAAAACTTTAACCTATGAAGCAAGTATAAAATCTACTTTGTTTAGTGATTACTACATTACTATGAGTAACCTACAAAACTCTGAATTTTATAATGTTAAAATTCAGATAAAACCTCTTATGATTTGGTTATGGCTGTCAGTCTTAATTATGAGCGCTGGGGGATTAATTCGACTAACAGATCGAAAAAAATGAAAAAAAAAATCGACCTTAAAACCCATTTAGTATTTTTTTTAATATTATCAATAATAATAATATTTTTTTTGGGCTTAAGGGGAAACCAATCCTATGATACTAAAAACATATTAGGAAAAGAGATTTCAGATTTTCAATTAAAAGAATTTAATAGTGATCGACTAATTACAAAAAGTAACTTAAATAAAGATGATTATAAGTTAATCAATTTCTGGGCATCTTGGTGTCCCCCTTGCAAAGATGAGCATACTTTTTTAATAAAATTGGCTAAGCTCAAAAACTTAAAAATTTATGGCATTAATTTTAAAGACAACATCAAAAATGCTGAAAAATTTCTTCAAGATTTAGGTAACCCTTATTCTAATTTGTTATTAGATAAGTCAGGTAAGAGTTCAATTAATTTTGGAATTTATGGGATACCAGAGAGTATTCTTTTAGACAAAAATTTAATTGTGATAAAAAAATATATTGGTCCAATTAACGAAAAAGACTATGAAGAAATCAAAATTCTCGTATCAAAATGAAAAAAATTATATTATTAACATTTATTCTTAATTGTTTAGTGATTAATTCTGCGCTAAGTCAGAATTACTCTCAATTAGAAATAAAAGTTTTTAAAAACTTAAGATGTCTAGTTTGCCAAGGACAATCAATAGCAGACTCAAACTCAGATTTTGCACAAACCGTTAAAAGTGTTGTGAGTGATAAAATAAAACAAGGAAAAAATGAAAAAGAAATTTATGATTTTCTCTCTAGTAAATATGGAAGTTGGATAGTGTATAAACCTAACTTTGATAACATTAATTTAGTACTTTGGATAATTCCTTATATTTTTCTTATTTTTGGGGCAGTCTTTTTTTTCAAAAAATTGAGAAAAAACACAGATAATAGATAAAAAACTATACTTTTATAAATTTAGATAGTAATTTCTCGCTTATGAAAAAACTGCTATTAGCATCAATTTTATTTACACTCTTTTGGTCCCCTCTAAACTCAGAAGAAACTAATATATCCTTTTATACTGGTGTCTTTGACACAATAGATAAAGAGGGAGATGATCAAGCTACACTTTTTGGCTTAGAACACAGAGACAACAAAAAGTTTAGAAATACTTTTTTAGGGAAGTTTTCGCCGATCACAGGTGGTTTTGTCTCTGATAAAAGTTCAGTTTTTCTCTATACGGGTGTTGAGGCAATTTATGATATTGGGCCTGTTTCGATACGACCAAGTTTTACACCTGGATATTATGAAGCAGGTGACGGAAAAGACCTTGGATCGGCTCTTGAGTTTAAAAGTGAAATTAGATTAGATTTCAATATTTTCGAGAACAGTAAAATTGGTTATTCTTATAGCCACATCTCAAACAATGATTGGGGTGAAACGAACCCAGGAATTGACAACCAAACTATTTCATTTTCAAAAAATTTCTAAAATGTCTTTAAACAAATGTTATAATATTGAAGATTTTAGAAAATTAGCAAAAAAAAATCTTCCTGGCCCAATTTTTCATTATATCGACGGGGGTTCTGACGATGAGAGCACTCTGAATAGAAATACAGAGTCCTATTCAAAATGTGATTTAGTTCCTAACATTTTAGCCAGTGTGGGGGAACCAGATTTGTCAACGACTGTATTGGGAACAAAAATTGATATGCCTTTATTTTTGTCCCCGACAGCTATGCAAAGATTGTACCATCATGATGGAGACAAAGCTTCGGCTCGTGCAGCAGAGAAATATGGCACATTTTATAGCATGTCGACCATGGCAACATCCTCTATTGAGGAGATTTCCAATGTATCAAGTGGACCAAAGCTCTTTCAGCTATATATTCATAAAGACCAGACATTAACAGATAACTTGATTGACAGATGTAAAAATGCAGGCTTTAAAGCTATGTGTTTGACCGTAGACACAGTTGTAGCTGGTAATAGAGAAAGAGATCACAGATGGGGTTTTACTACTCCCCCAAAACTAACTTTAAAAAGTTTATTAAGTTTTGCCACCCATCCTAAATGGTCATTAAATTATTTAACCCATGAAAAATTTGAGCTTAAAAATGTTTCACATTTTACAAAAAAAGGTTCATCCATAGCTAAGGGAGTTATGGAGTATATAAATGAGCAATACGATCCAGGTATGAGCTGGAAAGACGCTGAGTATTGCATTAAGAGATGGAAGGGACCATTTGCAATAAAAGGTTTAATGTCAGTTGAAGATGCAAAAAAAGCTGTTGATATCGGTGCATCAGCAATAATGTTATCTAATCACGGAGGTCGACAATTAGATGGTTCTAGAGCTCCATTCGATCAATTGCCCGCTATCGTAGATGCGGTGGGAGGAAAAATAGAAATTATTGTAGATGGCGGAATAAGGAGAGGCACTCATGTCTTGAAGGCCTTGTCCCTTGGAGCGACAGCATGTAGTTTTGGAAAAGGGTTTTTATATGCCCTTGGCGCGGGTGGTCAACAAGGAGTGGAAAAAATACTTGATCTTATGCGTGCAGAAATTAAGAGAGACATGATATTATTAGGGAAAAAAAAGATTCCAGATTTAAGTAAAGACAATATAGCATATAGATAGAGAGATTTAAAAGTTTAAAAAGTTATTATGAAATTAGCAGCAAATTTAAATCGTTTAGGAACAGAAACAGCATTCAGCGTCCTGGCTGAAGCAAAAAAACTTGAAGCTCAAGGTAAAGAAATGATCCATCTTGGATTAGGTCAACCAGACTTCATGACGCCAAAACATATTATGGATGCAGCAAAGAAAGCTATAGACGATGGTCATCATGGATATGTACTGGCAAATGGGATTTTAGAATGTAGACAAGCAGTCTCAAGAAAAATTCAAAGCTTATACAAGAAAGAAGTAAGCCCGGATAGAATTATGATCATGCCAGGAGGAAAACCAACAATGTACTTTGCAATACAAATGATTGGTGAACCTGGAGCCGAGATCGTTCATCCAACGCCTGGATTTCCAATTTACGAGTCAATGATTAATTATACTGGGGCTAAAGCCGTACCTTACGATTTAACAAAAGAAAAAGATTTGAAATTTGATCCTGAAAAAATTTTGTCTTTAATAAATGACAAAACACGCTTAGTAATTTTAATTAATCCAAACAATCCAACTGGCAGCTTTGTCGAAAAACCTAAGATAGACTTTCTTGCCGAAGGTTTAAAAAAATATCCGCACGTTACCATCTTAAGTGATGAAATTTATAGTAGGCAAATTTTTGACGGTAAGGAAATGCCAACATTTTTCAACTACCCCGATCTTCAAGAAAGACTAATCGTTTTAGATGGCTGGAGTAAAGCATATTCAATGACTGGATGGAGAATGGGCTGGAGTGTATGGCCAGAAAAATTAATTCCTCATGTAACAAAATTAGCGATTAATAGTTTCTCATGTGTGAATGCGCCATCACAGTTTGCTGGGATTGCAGCATTAGACGGTCCAGATGACTCAATAAATCATATGATGGAAAAGTTTGATCAAAGAAGAAAATTAATTCATAAAGGGTTAAATGACTTACCTGGGGTAATCTGTAGTATGCCAGGCGGTGCGTTTTACGCCTTTCCAAATGTGAGTGGCACGGGTATGAGTGGTGCTGAATTTTCAAAAAAATGTATGCACGAAGCCGGTGTAGCTATTGTTCCTGGAACTGCTTTTGGTAAGACATCCACTGATTTTGTACGTTTTAGCTTTGCGGCATCTCAGGATAACATACAAAAAGCACTGGAAAAAATTGCAAAAATGCTTAAGTAGATGGTTAGTTTTTTTGATTATAAAAATTTTAAAATATAAGGAAGTTAATTATGAGTAGTCTACAAATGCCAAAAGTTGATAGTGTGATTTTATCTAAAAAAGATAAATTTGTTCTAGATATGGGTAAAATAATAAATCCAAAAAATGTGCTAGCCCATCCTGATGAATTAAGACCTTATGAGACAGATGCATTATCAGCTTATAAACAAATGCCACTAATGGTAGTTTTACCTGAAACTGTTGAAGAAGTTAGCAAGATACTCAAATTTTGTAACGAAAATAAAATTAAAGTTGTGCCAAGAGGAGCTGGAACAGGTTTATCTGGAGGATCACTTCCATTAGAGGATTGTGTTTTACTTGCAATGGGTAAGTTTAATAAAATCTTAGAGGTAGATTATGATAATAGATGCGTTGTAACCCAACCCTGTGTAACTAACCTATCAATAACTCAAGCCGTAGAAGATAAAGGATTTTATTATGCGCCAGATCCCTCAAGTCAAATAGCTTGCTCAATTGGCGGCAATGTTGCTGAAAATTCAGGCGGTGTTCATTCACTGAAGTATGGGGCAACTACAAATAATCTCTTAGGTATCCAGGTAGTTTTAATGGATGGAACAATCACAAGGTTCGGCGGTAAGGCAATGGATGCAGAGGGCTATGACTTTTTAGGTTTAATGACTGGTTCCGAAGGATTGCTAGGCGTCATCACAGAAGTAACTGTAAAAATTCTAAGAGCGCCAGAAGTAGTTAAAGCTGCTTTAGTCGGTTTTCCTTCAATAGAGGATGCAGGAAACTGTGTTGCTGAGATTATAGCGGAGGGGTGTATTCCAGCAGGAATGGAAATTATGGATAAAGCATTAACAAAAGCAACCAATGACTATTCCAAGGCTGGTTATCCAACAGATGCTGAAGCAATGATGATTGTAGAGTTTGATGGCACTGAGCATGAGGTAGAGGCCTATATAAATAAAGTAAAAAATATTTCAGAAAAAAATAATTCATCAAGTTTAAAAATAAGCAATTCGAATGAGGAAAGATTGAAATTTTGGGCTGGCAGAAAAGCTGCCTTTCCCGCTTGCGGAGTTTTGGCTCCTGATTATATGTGCATGGACGGATCAATACCTAGAGGTAAATTAGCTGAAGTATTGAATGAAATATCAAAACTGTCTAAAAAATATAATTTACCTGTAGCCAATGCATTTCACGCTGGAGACGGAAATCTTCATCCGCTTATAATGTTCGACGCAAATGATAAGGAATCTCTAAAAAAATGTGAGGAATTCGGTGCTGATATTTTAAAGTATTGTGTAAAAGTTGGAGGAGCACTTACCGGAGAGCATGGAGTGGGAATTGAAAAAAGAGAGTTAATGTGTGAAGCGTTTAACAACAGAGATATACAACAACAACTTACAATCAAAGTAGCTTTAGATCCTAACTCGCTATTAAATCCAGGCAAAGTATATCCAATACTAAGGAAGTGTGCCGAAGAAGGAAGGGTTCATGTCCATGGAGGAAAAACAAAATTCCCAGACATTCCAAGATTTTAATCAATCTGTACTTACACCAACTACAAGAGAAGAGATAGCAGAAATAATACAGTCTTCATACAAAAAAGGGATACCTTTAGAGATAAATGGTCTAAATACCAAAAAAAGAATTGGTAGAAATTTTCAGGCAGAAAAAACATTAAACCTTTCAAAATACTCAGGGATAATCGAATACAAACCTGAGGAGCTTTATATAAAAGTAAAAGCCGGCACACCTATTGAAAAAATTGTTGAGGAATTAGATAAAAATAATCAGCAACTTGCTTTTGAACCCGTAGACTTCGGCTACTTATTCTCTGGAAAAAGTAACTGTGGGACTATTGGAGGAGTTGTTTCTTGTAATTTTGCTGGCCCAAGAAGATTCAAGGTAGGTAGTGCTAGAGATCATTTACTTGGATTTCAAGGAGTTAATGGAAAAGGTGAAATAATAAAATCAGGTGGCACAGTTGTTAAAAATGTAACAGGGTATGATTTGTGCAAATTATTGTCAGGTTCTTTCGGCACTTTAACAGTATTGACTGAGCTATCGGTGAAAGTTTTACCTAAACCTGAAACAAGTAAAACTTTAATAATTAACAATCCTCATGTTAAAAAATCATTAGAGTATCTTAATAAATCACTTTCATCTTCTATTGATCCGTCTGGAGGAGTTTTTTATCCTGACCCTTTTGAAAAATACTTCACATTTAATGATCTTACACAGAAAGGAGCTATAACCGGAATAAGAGTTGAAGGACCAGCTAACTCTGTCGATCATAGAATAAATAGGTTGTCAAAAGAATTAGACTTACTTGACAATGAGTTCTCAGTTTTGAATGTTGATCAATCAAATATTTTCTGGAATAAAACCAAAAATTTAGAGGTTTTTTCTAGCTCAAAAAAAAACCTATTAAGAGTAGTTTTGCCAATGAGCGAGACTCTTAGCTTTCTTCATAAATTAAAAAACGTTGATTTTAATTATTTTTTAGACTGGGGAGGAAGTTTGATTTGGCTTGAACTTGGACATATCTCGCTTAATATTCTTAATAAAATTAGGGACTTTACAAAAGAGCACAAAGGATATTTAACTTTAATAAAGGTAGAAGAGGATATGAAAGCATCTGCAGATATTTTTACAATTGATCCAATAAAGTATAAAATTTCAGAAAAGATAAAGAAAAGTTTTGATCCAAAGAGGATTTTTAACCCAGGGAAAATGTATACAGGTATTTAATGCAAACATCTTTTACAGACAAACAGCTTTCAGATAAAGACAACAAGTCGAGTGAGAGTATAATTAGAAAGTGTGTTCACTGCGGAATGTGCAATGCAACTTGCCCAACTTTTGGAGTAAACGGAAACGAACTTGAGGGCCCCAGAGGAAGAATTTACCTTATCAAAGATATGCTTGAAAACAAAAAGCCAGCTAATAAAAAGATCGTACAGCATATTGATAGTTGTCTTTCTTGTTACTCTTGCATGACAACCTGCCCTTCGGGCGTAAACTATATGCACCTTATTGATCACGGCAGAAATCATATTGAGGAAACATATAAAAGACCTTTTCTAGACCGTCTATTTAGAAATATATTATCCTATGTTCTACCTAGGCCCAAGGTTTTTTTATTGTTCGCGATATTATCCAAAATGGTAAAGCCTTTCAGCTTTTTACTTCCGAAGTTTTTAAAAAATTCTTTAGAATTGATGCCAAGCAAGATTCCATCTAAAACCCTTAAAGAAGAAAAAACTTACAAGGTAAAGAGTGGAAAAAAAATTTCACGAGTTGCTTTACTTACAGGCTGTGTTCAAAGAGTAATTTCACCTGAAATCAACGAGGCCACCATACGATTGCTTACGAGACACGGTGTAGAAGTTGTTGTTATGAAAGAAATTGATTGCTGCGGATCATTAAATCATCACCTTGGAAAAAAAGAGTTAGCGCATAAGTCTTTTGTTAAAAATATAAATAGTTGGCATGATGAATATTTGAACAATGGTTTAGACGCAATTATAAGTAACACCTCAGGATGTGGCACAACTTTAAAAGATTATGGATTTATTTTTAAAAGTGATAAAGATTTAAACAAAAAAGCTAAAAAAATTTCTGAGTTGACTAAAGATATTACAGAATATCTCTCAGATAATCTTAAATTAAATATAAATACTGACAATAAAAAAAGATATAAAATAGCTTATCATTCAGCGTGTTCAATGCAACATGGGCAAAAAGTTCATCAACAACCGAAAGACTTAATTTCTAAAACCGGTAACGAAGTTTTGGAAATTCCAGAAGGGCACTTATGCTGCGGTTCGGCTGGTACCTATAATATTTTACATCAACAAATGGCAAAAACTTTGCTAAATAATAAAGTTTCGAATATTAAAAAAGTTTCCCCAGATTTTATTTCAACAGGAAATATAGGCTGCATGACGCAAATTTCTAGTGGAACAAAAATTCCTATAATTCATACTATAGAACTACTAGATTGGTTTACCGGCGGACCAAAGCCTTACAAACTTAAAAATCTTTAACAATGAAAAAAATTTTTGTGACCCGTAAACTTCTCAAAGAAAATGAGGAAAAACTTAAAGAATTATTCGAGGTAAAACTGAATTCTCAAGACAAAATTTATAGCCCAGAAGAGATTATAAATGAGTCCAAAGATTGCGATGGAATTTTAACTTCAGTAACTGACTTTATTAACAGAGACACAATCTCTAAACTTTCAAATTCAATAAAAATAATTGCAAATGGCGCTGTTGGTTATGGAAATATTGATTGCAAGGCTGCAAAAGAAAAAGGTATCACCGTTACAAATACTCCGGATGTGCTAACTGATGCCACCGCTGATTTAGCAATTTTGCTATTGCTTGGAGCCTCCCGAAAGGCACACGAGGGAAGATTGGCGGCTGAAAAAGAAAATTGGAGTTGGTCTTGGGATTTTTTATTAGGGAAACAAATGTCAAACAAAAAACTTGGAATTTTGGGAATGGGCCGTATTGGGAGAGCTATAGCTAAGAGAGCGAGGGGTTTTAATATGGAAGTACATTATCACAATAGAACTAAACTGGATAAAGACTTAGAGAAGGGTGCAATTTTTCATAAAGATATTAAAAGTTTATTTAATAATATCGATTTTTTATCAATTAATTGTCCTGCCACAAAAGATACCAAAAAAATAATTAACAATAAAACATTAGAATTTTTAAATCGCAACTGTGTTATCGGAAACGCAGCAAGAGGAGATGTTGTTGACGATGACGCAATGATAAATGCATTGAGCAATGGAAAAGTCTTTGCTTATGGTCTTGACGTCTATAATGGTGAACCTAAAATTCACCCAGGATACTTGAAATTAAAAAATATTTTTTTGTTACCACATTTAGGTAGCGCAACTAAAAGAACTAGATGGGATATGGGCTATAGAGCAACTAAAAATTTAGAGATGTTTTTCAATAACGAAAAACCTCAAGATTTAGTAAATTAATACACTCACAGATTGTATATTTTTATAATAATTTTAAAAAGACTTCGAGACTCTCTCAGCATATTGTGCTTAAATATTTCCACAATTAATTAAGGGGGACATATGTCAAAAATAAAAAAAGGAGTAAAAACTCCATCAAGACGTAAGTTCTTTAAAGTCGCTGCAGCAACAGGTGCAGCAGCAGCAGCTTCAGTTGCAATGCCAAGCATAGCACTAGGCGCTCCAAAGACTTTAAAGATGCAAGCAGCTTGGCCTTCTGGTGCTAACATATTTTTTGAAATGGCAGGAGATTATGCCAAAATGGTTCAAGATATGTCTGGCGGTGAATTAAAAGTTGATCTTCAGCCAGTAGGTGCAGTTGTTAAAACTTCAGAAATCGGACAAGCAGTAAGTTCGGGAGTTTTAGATATGGGTCACTGGGTAACAGCTTACTGGTACGGTAAAAATCCAGCAGCTTCATTATTCGGAACAGGTCCATCATACGGTCTTTCATCTCAGGAAGTAATGGGATGGATAGAATACGGCGGAGGTAGAAAACTATACGAAGAAACTTTATCTAAAGTAGGTTTCGACTATGTTGGTTTTTTCCACATGCCTATGCCCGCTCAGCCATTTGGTTGGTTTAAGAAAAACGTAACTAAGGTGTCTGACGTTAAAGGTATGAAATACAGAACAGTAGGATTAGCTACAAACGTTCTAACAGCTATGGGAATGGTAGTAAGACAGTTACCAGGTGGTGAAATTCAACCAGCAATGAAAACTGGATTGATCGAAGCAGCTGAGTTTAACAACCCTACATCAGACTCTCAATTTGGTATGCAGGACGTATCTAAGCATTATCACTTAGGTAGTTTTCACCAATCTCAAGAAATGTTTGAAATACCAGTAAATAAAAAAACATTTAATAGTTTAGCACCTAAGCATCAGGCTATTCTAAAAAATGCTGCTTATGCTGCAAACTCAGACAATTATTTCAAAGCATTGGTTAGATATTCTGCCGATCTTTCGAAACTGATGAACCAACATAAAGTAAATGTTTATCAGACTTCAGATGCAATATTGGGTGAACAATTAAAAGGGTGGGATAAAGTTATAGGTGACTTTACCAAAAAAGATCCATTCTTTAAAAAGATCGTTAACTCACAAAAAGCTTACGCTAAAAGAGTTATGAAGTACTTATTAATGAACCAGCCTAATTATAGACTGGCTTATGAAAATGAGTTCGGAAAACTTGGAAGTGTAAAAATTTAATATAATTTAAATTATAAAAAATTGGGGGGCTATAAGCCCCCTTTTTTTTATGGAATTATCTTATTATTTATAATAACTTTATTTTATGAGAGCTTTTATCTATTTTGCTGATCACCTAAGCACATCTGCAGGAAAGGCATTTTCCTGGCTAATCGTAGTTCTTATGGGAGGGACGTGTTACGAAGTTTTTATGGCAAAAGTTTTTAACGCACCTACTTTATGGAATTTCGACTTTAGTTTACAAATGTATGGAGCAATTTTTATGATGGCAGGAGCGTATACATTATCTACAGAAGCTCATGTCAGAGGAGATGTAATCTACCGACTATTTAAACCTAAGACACAAGGTTATATTGATTTGGTATTATATATTATATTTTTTTTCCCTGGCGTAATAGCTTTAGCTTTCTACGGCTATGAATACGCATCTTTAGCTTGGAAGATAAAGGAAACTAGCTGGAATAGTCCAGCACAAATTCAAATTTATATGGCAAAAGCATTAATACCTGCTTCTGGAGTTTTATTAATAATACAAGGGATTAGCGAAGTATTTAGATCAATAATTTGTATTCAGACAGGTCATTGGCCAGCAAGAATGGTTGTTGCAGAGGAAACAGAAAAAATTTTAATGAGAACTTCACAAGACGAGGAGCAAAAAGATGTTATTTAATCTGACAAATCCAGAAATAGCAATTTTTATGATGGCAATTTTTTTATTTGCTGTGCTATTAGGTTTTCCTATAGCTTTTACTTTAATGGCGATGGGTGTAGGTTTTGGTTATTACGCTTATTATGATCCAACTAGAATGGAGCATCTTCTAGATAACAGAATATTTCAACTATTTGTTCAAAATACTTATACTGTAATGGACAATACAGTTTTAACTGCCGTTCCACTATTTTTGTTTATGGGTTATTTGGTCGAAAGAGCGGGAATAGTTTCAAGACTATTTTTTGCGATAAGGCTTGCTTCACACAGATTACCTGCCTCTATGGCAGTAGCAGCTTTAATAACGTGCGCATTATTTTCTACAGCTACAGGAATTATAGGAGCAGTTGTTACTCTGATGGGACTTTTAGCTTGGCCAGCAATGGTGAAAGCAGGTTATGATAAGAAATTTGCTTCAGGAGTTATTTGTTCAGGTGGTTGCTTAGGGATATTAATTCCACCAAGCATCATGTTGATAGTTTATTCAGTAATCGCTCAACTTTCTCCTTTAAGACTTTTCGCGGCCGCTATATTTCCTGGCCTTTTACTTGCAGGTTTGTACATAGGCTATGCCATTACTCGAGCGTATTTTAACCCGTCAATAGCACCAAAACCTCCAAAGGAAGAGATTCCTCCAACTGCAGTAATAATGAGAGAAGTTTTAGTTTCATTCTTACCATTATTTTCTTTAATAATTCTTGTATTAGGTACTATTTTGGGAGGTCTTGCTACACCGGCTGAAGCAGCAGCAGTGGGAGCAGCGGGATCATTAGTGCTGTCATACTTTTATAAAACTCTCAAATGGAAAAATTTTAAAGAGTCAGTTTTCTTAACAGCAAAAACAACAGCTATGATTATGTGGCTGTTTATTGGATCTTGGACGTTTGCTTCTGTATTCTCTTATTTAGGCGGTCATGAAGTTTTTGAGCATTTCTTTAAGTCAATGAATATAGTCCCGTGGCAGTTTTTAGTTATTACCCAGCTCATAATCTTTTTATTGGGTTGGCCTCTAGAATGGACAGAAATATTAATTATTTTTGTACCAATATTCCTACCGCTCGTTGAGTTTTTTGGAGTGAATCCTTATTTCTTTGCGATGTTAATTGCATTAAATTTACAAACGTCATTTTTAACACCGCCCATGGCTATGTCTGCTTATTACCTTAAAGGCGTTCAATCTAAAAATGTAGAATTGCTAGAAATTTTTAGTGGTATTATGCCATTTTTACTAATAGTAATTTTAGCTATGGTATTAATGTATGTTTTTCCTGGCATTGCTCTTTGGCTTCCAGAAACATTATTTGCGAGTTAAAAATTAGATGAAAGATATAGTTTCTCTCACAGCTATTGAATTGGTTGAACAATTGAAATCTGGTGAAATCTCATGTGTTGAGGCATGCGAAGCTTTTATAGAAAGAGTAAATAAGTTTGAAAAAAATGTTAAAGCGTGGGCCTATATTGATAAAAAATCAATATTAGAGAAAGCCAAAGAGAAGGATGAATATAGGAAATCTGGAAAACCAGTGGGACCACTTCATGGACTTCCAATTGGCGTTAAAGATATCATTGGCACCGAAGATATGCCAACGGGGTGTGGAACGGTCTTAAGAAAAGGTATGCCAGAAAGCTCAGATGCAGAGGTAGTTAATTTGCTAAAAATTTCGGGGGCAATCATTATGGGTAAAACAGTTACAACTGAGTTAGCTTACTTCGATCCTGGCAAAACTACTAACCCACATGACAAAACTCGAACACCAGGCGGATCTTCAAGCGGTTCAGCTGCAGCTGTTGCAGCCTTCATGTCACCTCTAACAGTTGGTTCACAAACTAAAGGATCAATCATAAGGCCCGCTTCCTACTGTGGAGTGGTCGGTTACAAACCTTCTTACGGATTAATTTCGAGAAACGGTGTCCTTAAGCAATCTTCCAAACTAGATCAAATTGGAGTATTTGGAAAAAGTGTCCTAGATGTCTCGTTGATAGCAAAATCTATAATTAAAAAAGATTTATATGATAAAGATACCATTCATTATTCTGCGGATAATATGATTGAAGAATGCAAAAAGGGACCTCATTTTGAACCCAAATTTATTTTTTATAAAACAAAAAATTGGAAGAATATAGATAAAGACTCGCAAAAAGCTTTTGAGTTTTTAATTAAAAAATTTAAAAAAAATATAGAGTTATTTGATGAACCATCTTATTTCAAGGATATACATATTCATCACCAAGTCATACACGAAACTGATATGGCAAATAGTTTTCAAAAATTTTATAAAGAATCAAAAAAAAAACTAGGGAAAAAATTAGTCGAAGCTATTGAGAGAGGTATGAAATATTCTGCTAGTCAATACACTGAAGCTGTTGATTTTATGGAGCAAAGTTATAGGTCTTACAGCGAAGTATTTGAAGATTATCATGGTGTCTTAACCCCATGTTCAACCGGGGTAGCTGATAAAGGCTTGAAGTCAACAGGTAGTCCAGAGTTTTGTACGGTATGGACATATATGGGACTTCCATCAATTTCATTACCTTTACTAACTGGGCAAAATAATTTACCATTAGGAGTTCAATTAGTTGGAGACAAATTAGATGATTTAAGATTTCTTGGATCAGCTAACTGGTTAGAGCAAAATTGTAAAGATTAATGAATAAGCTAACAACTATAATCGGATGTGGAGTTGCAATCGCCTTCTTATTAGGTTTAGCAACAACATTAACTCGATCTCCTATGATTGGCTTCAAAGATGTTTTGCCAGTTTATATATTGATGGGTGTTGTTATTGTCATGATGCTTTATGAAGCCTTCTTTGATAAAAAGTAATTCCTACTTCCCCTATTTGTTACTGTTTATTCAACCTGTTTTCATGGCTACCAACATTATAGTTGCTCGTGGAGGAGTAGAATATGTTCCACCAGTTTCACTAGCCTTTTGGAGATGGTTGACTGTATTTTTGATTTTGTCCCCATTTTTTTATAGTGAAATATTAAAAAAAAAAAAAGATTTTAACAAAGAATTTTGGAAATTGTTTTTTTTAGGTTCAATGGGATGCGGAGTGTGTGGCGCTTTTCCTTTTATTGCAGGAATGTCAACTACCATGGTAAATATGGGCATTATTTATACATCATCACCTATATTTATAATCATTTTGTCTACAATGTTTTTTAAAGATAAAATTACATTTTCAAGAATAATTGGTCTTCTAGTTTGTTTGATTGGAGTTTTAACAATTATAAGCAAAGGTAACATACAATTATTGCTAAATTTTAAATTTACTTCAGGGGACTTGTGGATGATAGTCGCAGCTATTGGATGGGCGGTATACTCCATATATTTATTAAACTGGAAAAGTAATTTTAGTTTAATGGGAAGATTTACAATAATCTCTTTCTTTGGAGCAATCTCGCTTTTTCCCTTTTACATTTTAGAAGAAATGTATTTTTTTAACACTGATTTTAATAATAATTTTATTTCTTGGGTTTTGTTTGCCGCAATTTCACCTGGTATAATTGCTTTTACTTTGTACACAAAGGTTCAAAAATATGTGGGAGCGTCTTTAGCAGGATTTACTCTTTACATATTCTCTATTTATTCAGCTATTTATGGAATAATTCTATTTGATGAAGTTTTGATGAATTTTCATTTTATAGGTGCAGCATTTGTATTTTTAGGTGTTTATTTAGCTAGAAAGGTCAATAGTAAGTGAAAATTTCAACTTTAGTTTTTTCTATAATATTAGTTTACCTAATAATTGTTGTTTATATGTATTTTAATCAAAGAAATCTTTTATACTTACCCAGTGAGAATAACTACCTTGATGATCAAATAGAATTTGATTATCAAGAAGTGTTTATAGAAACTGAAAATAATTTAAAACTAAAATCTTGGATAATTGAAAAAGATTTTTTAAATAAAAACACATTAGTATTTTTTCATGGCAATGCTGGCAACCTATCTAATAGGAACTATAAACTTAATCAATTAAACAAGCTTGATATAAATATAATAATTTTAGCCTGGAGAAGTTTTAGTGGAAATAAAGGAGAACCCACAGAGCAAAATTTATATAATGATGCGAAAAAAACTATTGAATGGTTAAATACGAAAGGTGTAAAAAATAAAAATATCATTTTATACGGTGAGTCATTAGGAACTGGTGTTGCCGTAGAATTAGGTCAGATGAATAAATTTAGAGCCATAATATTAGAATCTCCATTCACATCAATGACCAACGCAGCTAAGAATATTTATCCATGGCTTCCTGTAAAATATTTGTTAAAGGATAAGTACGACTCCGAAAAAAAAATAAAAAATTTAAAAATACCAATTTTAATTATGCACGGAAAAAAAGATAGTATAGTTCCATTTAGAATGGGCAAGAAACTGTATGACTTAGCTAACGATCCAAAATTTTCATATTTTACTGAAAATGATGATCATATGATGACATTTGATGAACAGTTAGTAAATGCGATAAAAAATTTCTTAATTTTCAATTCCCAGTAAAGCTTTGGAAAAATATTCAGCTTTAAATGGCTGGAGATCATCTTCCTTTTCTCCCATGCCCACAGCCACAATTGGTAGCTTATATTTTCTACAGATTGCGAGAACCACACCTCCTTTGGCTGTACTATCAAGTTTTGTTATAATTAAACCGGTTAATTTGTGAATTTTACTGAATTCTTCAACCTGGCTAAGAGCATTTTGTCCGGTAGTTGCATCTAAAACTAAAATCACTTCATTAGGAAATGCTTCGTCAATTTTTTTTAAAACATTAATAATTTTTTTATATTCTTCCATAAGATTTTTTTTATTTTGAAGTCTTCCCGCGGTATCAATTAACGCAACGTCAATTTGATTTTTTTTTGCAAATTCTGCAGTTTTAAAAGCAACAGACGCCGGATCGCTATTAATTTCCGACTTGATTATATCTACTTTTACTTTTGCAGCCCAAATTTGTAGCTGATCTATAGCTGCTGCCCTAAAAGTATCTGCGGCTCCAAAGACGACCGATCTGTTATTGTCTTTAAAATACTTTCCAAGTTTGCCTATACTAGTTGTTTTTCCAACCCCGTTTACCCCAGACACAACAATGACAGCAGATTTTGAATTTCCCATCAAACTTAAATCCTTTTCGTATTTAAGAAGATTTATTGCTAATTTATCTGCTAGGATTTTCAAGATTTCTTTGTGATCATCTAATTTTTTACTCACTTTTAAACTTTCAAAATCTTTTCTAAGTTCTTTAGCTACATCTACGCCAGCATCAGATGAAATAATTAATTCTTCAAATGCTTCAAGTACGTTTGTGTCAATTTTTTTTTGAGAAAAAATACTTTTAAATCCACCTTTAAGAGTTGACGAACTTTTCTCAAGACCTGTTTTAAACTTATCAAAAATTTCCATTTTATAGTTCTACTTTTATGTTTTTAATCTCTGAGACAGGTCCTGTCATAAATATATTGTTATCTTTACAAATTTCAATGTTTAAGACCCCCTCTTTAAATTCTATATCAACTCTGTTTTCAGCTAATTTATTCGTATACGCAGCAACGGCTGTAGCACAAGCAGCTGTCCCACAAGCTTTTGTAAGTCCTGCACCTCTCTCCCACACATTAACTTTAATTAAATTTTTTTTTTTAATTTGTGCAAAAGTTACGTTTGCTCTCTCAGGAAAAATAGAATGGTTTTCTATTTTTGGCCCTAAGACTTTTAAATTATGTTCAAACGCATTCTTTACAAAAAAAACAATATGAGGATTTCCTACATTAACGCAAAATCCCTTTTTTAGTATCAATCCATCAACTTTAAGTTCTACATTTTTATTATCTTCTTCATTTGCTAATGGAATTTTTTTCCAATTAAAAACTGGTTGACCCATGTTTAATTTTACAGATTTATCACTAACAATCTCTGCATCTAGTAATCTATTATTCGTTTTGATTTTTATGAATTTGGAATTATTTTTTTTACTTAATAAGTACGCTATACACCTACTTCCATTCCCGCATGCGCTAACTTCACCTCCATCAGAGTTGTAAATTGAAATAGGAAAAACATTATTCATTTTTTTTTCAATAAATATTATTTGATCAAAACCAATATTACTTCTATTTCCCATCTTTATTATTTGATCCTTAGACAAACTTACTTTATCATCCTCTCTATTAATGATGACGAAGTCGTTTCCTAATCCGTCCATTTTATATGCGTTAATGGTTGCCATGATTGATTAGTATAATTATTCATTGACTTTTAAAACCCTAAATTGTAGTTTTCTCATACTTTCCGCAAATTCATGTGTTTTTGCGGTACTCTTGAAAACAAGAGTGTCGACACTAGTCAGCGAAGGTTCGCCCACTAGTGCGATAGGTGTTGGGTGATATAAAAATGTTTGAAAATTTAACAAATAAATTAGAAAGTATTTTTTCTAAGCTTAAAAGTGCTCCTTCATTAACTGAGGAGCAAGTGGATTCTGGTTTAAAAGAAATACGATTGGCTTTGTTGGAAGCTGATGTAGCTCTTCCTGTAACTAAAGATTTTATAGCTAATGTAAAACCAAAAGCCATCGGTCAAGAAATTATTAAATCAACTTCTGCTGGTCAAATGATTGTAAAAATTGTTTATGATGAGCTAGTTAATATTTTAGGATCCAAAAATGAGGAGCTTAATTTTAAGGCTGTTCCACCTATCTCTCTTTTATTGGTTGGATTGCAAGGTTCAGGAAAAACTACCTCAGCAGCTAAGCTAGCAAAAAAAATTGAGGAAAATCATAAAAAAAAGGTAATGGTTGTGAGTTTAGACGTATACAGGCCAGCCGCTCAGGAACAGCTTAAATTACTTGCAGAAGCTAATAACATCCAATGTTTGCCAATAGTTGAAAAGCAACAGCCAATTGATATTACTAAAAGAGCATTAAATGTAGCTAACCTAAATGGCTCAGACGTAATTATATTTGATACAGCTGGTAGAACCCAAGTGGACTTAACAATGATGTCTGAAATTAAGCAAATCAAAAACATTACAAAACCAACAGAAACAATTCTAGTAGCCGATTCATTAACAGGTCAAATAGCAGTAAATGTAGCTAAAGAATTCGACTCAGCAGTTAATCTTTCTGGGATAATTCTTACAAGAGTTGATGGTGATGCCAGGGGTGGTGCAGCATTAAGCATGAAACAAGTGACCGGCAAACCAATAAAATATATTGGTGTTGGTGAAAAAATCACAGATCTTGAATTATTTCATCCCGATAGACTAGCTAACAGAATTTTGGGTATGGGTGACGTTGTTACCTTAGTTGAGAAAGCCCAACAAGATATAAGCGAGGAAAAATTAAAAGAAGAAGAAGATAAATTAAAAAAAGGAATATTTACAATGGACTCTTACCTTTCTCAACTAAGACAAATGAAAAAAATGGGTGGAATGGAAGGTGTAATGTCAATGTTACCAGGAATAAATAAAATGAAAGCAAAAATGGATCAATCTAATATTGACGAAAAAATGCTAGTAGAAAACGAAGCTATAATTTTATCTATGACTAAAAAAGAGAGAGAGAATCCAAGAATTATAAGCGGATCTAGACGCAAAAGAATTTCAATTGGAGCAGGTGTCGAGGTTTCAAAAATTAACAAATTGTTAAAACAATTTAAAATGATGTCTGACATGATGAAAAAAATGTCACAAGGAAAAAAAATTCCATCTGGCGTGATACCAGATGAAATGCTCAATCAACTAAAATGAAAGGTATAAAATGCTAAGAATAAGATTATCAATGGGCGGAGTTAGAAAGAGACCCATATATAAAATTGTAATTGCTGACAGTAGGTATCCAAGAGATGGTAAATTTATTGAAAAAGTTGGCTCTTACAATCCATTACTTCCAAAAGAAAAAAAAGAGAGAATAAAGATTGAAGAAGAAAGAGTAAAATACTGGATGAGCAAAGGAGCCCAGCCTACTTTGAGAGTATTTAGATTGCTCGGTGAAATGAAGATAATGCCAATGCCAAAACCTGGTAACAATCCTCAAAAAGCTATTCCAAAAAAAGACAGAAAAAAAACTGAAGAGGATAAAAAAGAAGGTACTAAAAAAGATGCTCCAGAAGCTGACAGTAAAAAGCCAGATCAAAAAGCTGACGCAAAAAAAGAGGAACCCAAAAAAGATGAACCTAAAGCAGAAGCTAAAAAGGAAGCACCTAAAGCAGAAGCTAAAAAGGAAGCACCTAAAGCAGAAGCTAAAAAGGAAGAACCTAAAGCAGAAGCTAAAAAGGAAGAACCTAAAAAATAAAGTTTAAAGCTATGTTAGAAGTAAAAATTTTTACTTTATACCCAGAACTCTTTCCTGGTCCTTTAGATATTGGGATGTATAAAAAAGCAAGAGATAAAAAAATCTGGAAATTAGAAGTTGTAAACATAAGAGATTACTCACAGGACAAACACCAAACAGTGGACGATACACCGTACGGTGGAGGGAATGGTATGCTTTTAAGACCTGATGTAGTTGCTGCTGCACTAGACAAGAATACAAAAAGCGAAGAAAAAATCATTTACTTATCGCCTAAAGGTAAAAGATTTAATCAAAAGGATGCAAAATTATTTAGTAAGCTTAGTAAAGTAAATCTATTGTGTGGTCATTTTGAAGGTGTAGATCAGAGACTCTTAGATACAAGAAACATTGAGGAGTATAGTTTAGGAGATTTCATTTTGTCTGGAGGTGAAACAGCATCTTTTGTATTTATCGACGCCTTGGTAAGATTATTACCGGGGGTACTGGGTAATAAGAACTCTACATTAGAGGAAAGCTTTGAAAATGATCTTTTGGAATACCCTCAATACACCAAACCGAAAGAATGGGAGGGTAAACGCCCTCCAGAGGTACTATTTACCGGAGATCACGCTAAAATTAAGGGGTGGCGTTTATCTCAATCAGAGGCTATAACACGTCGCCAGAGACCGGATCTTTGGGAAAAATATTTAAAGAGAAAAAAATGAAAAATATTGAAGAAATTAATAAAGCTGCAGTCAAAAAAATCATTGATACAAAAAAAGTCCCTGAATTTGCCCCTGGTGACACAATAAATGTTGGTGTAAAAATTTTGGAAGGTAAAAGGGAGAGAGTTCAATATTTTGAAGGAGTTTGTATTGCAAAAAAAAATAGAAATATTAACTCTTCGTTTACAGTTAGAAAAATATCATTTGGTGAAGGCGTGGAGAGAACTTTTGCCCTTTATAGTCCCAAATTAAGTTCTATAAAAGTTGTGAGATCTGGTAAAGTGAGAAGAGCAAAACTCTACTATTTAAGAGATAGAAAAGGTAAATCAGCAAGGATAGCTGAAAAAATTAAAAAGAAAATAGGAATAGATGTTGCTACAAAAAATAATATTATCCAAGAACCTGCCTCAATGGATAAGCCAAAGAAAACTGAAGTAGAAATAAAAGTTAACGAACAGCTTGAAAAAAAATCTGATATAAAAGATTCAGAAAATAAAAAATAAAAACAATCTTATGCCTAAAACTCTATATGATAAAATATGGGAAGACCATTTAGTTCATCACCAAGATCAAGGTGCAAGTTTATTATATGTTGATAGACACTTAGTTCACGAAGTAACTAGCCCTCAGGCATTTGAAGGTTTAAGACTGCAGAATAGAAAAGTGAGGCGGCCTGAATTAACACTGGCTGTCCCAGACCATAACGTTCCAACAACGGATAGATCAAAAGGAATAGATGACGTGGAGTCTAAAATTCAAGTAGAAACATTAAGAAAAAATTGTAAAGAATTTGAAGTAAATCTATTTGACGTAAATGACAAGAGACAGGGTATAGTTCATATAATAGGTCCTGAGCAAGGTTTTACTCAACCAGGAAATATTATTGTTTGTGGCGATAGTCATACTGCAACACATGGAGCTTTCGGTGCTCTTGCGTTTGGCATTGGCACTTCGGAGGTTGAACACGTTTTAGCCACCCAAACACTAATACAAACAAAGTCAAAAAATTTTAGAATAAATGTTAACGGAAAATTACCATTAGGAGTTACTGCCAAAGACGTAATACTAAAAATTATAGGAACAATCGGTACTGCGGGTGGAACAGGTTATGTAATTGAATACGCGGGTGAAGTTATAAAAAATCTTTCAATGGAAGAAAGAATGACAATTTGCAATATGACAATAGAAGCAGGCGCAAGAGCTGGACTTATAGCTCCTGATGAGAAAACTTTTGCATATTTAAATGGTAGAACAATGTCTCCAAAAGGCGAGATTTGGGATAAAGCGGTTAAGTATTGGCAATCCTTATACTCAGACAAAGAGTCTAAATTTGATAAAGAAATTAATATAAACGCAGGAGATATTGAACCTCTTGTGACATGGGGCACTTCTCCTCAAGATGTATCTCCAATAACAGGAAACGTGCCAGATCCAGATAAGGAAAAAAATGAAGACAGAAAATTAGCAATGATAAGATCATTAGAGTACATGGGGCTTAAGCCTAATACAAAAATTTCAGATATTAAAATTGATAAAATTTTTATCGGAAGTTGTACGAATGGAAGGATTGAAGATCTAAGATTAGCTGCAAATCTGCTAAAAGGGAAAAAAATAGCAAACAATGTTAATGCCATGGTAGTCCCCGGATCTGGCTTAGTTAAAGAACAAGCAGAGAAGGAAGGTTTAGATAAAATATTTGTTGAAGCAGGTTTTGAATGGAGAGAGCCAGGATGCTCAATGTGCCTAGGAATGAATCCTGATCAATTAAAACCAAAAGAAAGGTGTGCCTCAACATCTAACAGAAACTTTGAAGGTAGACAAGGAAGGGGTGGAAGAACACACCTTGTGAGCCCAGGGATGGCAATAGCGGCTGCTGTGAAAGGTTACCTTTCAGATGTGAGAGAGATACAGTAATGGATAAATTTTTAACATTAAAATCAATACCCTCGTACTTGTCATTACAAAACATTGACACCGATATGATAATTCCAAAACAGTTTCTTAAAACAATAAAAAGAACCGGATTGGGAAAAAGCTTATTCTATGAAATGAGATATGATGAAAATGGAAAAATAAATAAAAACTTTATTTTAAACACTGAACCTTTTAATAAATCAAAAATTTTAATTGCGGGAAAAAACTTTGGTTGTGGATCTTCTAGGGAGCATGCTCCTTGGGCTCTTTTAGATTTTGGTATTAGGTCTGTTATAAGTTCCAGCTTTGCAGATATATTCTATAATAATTGTTTCAAAAATGGTATTCTGCCAATAGTGTTGTCGAAAGATGATATTGAAGAGTTATCTGAATATTCAAAAAGAAAAGAAGAAATTACAATAGAATTGATTAACCAGGAGATAAAATATGGAAATAAAACTTTAAAATTTAATTTAGATCAGTTTAAAAAAAAATGTTTATTAGAAGGTTTGGACGATATTGATTTATCTTTAGGAAAAATTGACGATATTAAAAATTATGAAAAAAAAATATCGTCACTAAAGCCATGGATATAAGATGACAAAAGTGCAAAATAGAAAGTTTTTACTTCTAGCTGGAGATGGTATAGGTCCAGAGGTTGTAAGGGAGGCAAAAAAAATTCTAGAATGGTTTAATAACAATAAATCACTTGATTTTAAAATTGAGGAAGAATTAATCGGTGGTGCGTCAATTGACAAAAATAAAATACCAATAACTGATGAAGTATTCTATAAATCATTAGAGTGTGAAGCTGTTTTAGTAGGTGCCTGTGGAGGACCAAAATGGGACAATCTTGAGTTTTCAAAGAAACCAGAGAGAGCTTTATTAAAATTAAGAAAAGAGCTTAAACTTTTCGCCAACTTAAGGCCAGCAATATGTTTTGACCAACTTATAGACTCATCTACTTTAAAACCAGAAGTAATTTCAGGTTTAGATATAATGATAGTAAGAGAGTTGACAGGAGGAATATACTTCGGTGAGCCAAGAGGAATTGAGCCTATAAAAAATAATGAAAGGAAAGGAATAAATACACATACTTACACAACAAGTGAGATACAAAGAATAGCGAGGACTGCTTTTGAATTAGCTAAAAAAAGAAAAAACAAAGTTACATCTTGTGAAAAATCAAATGTAATGGAAGCAGGTGTTTTGTGGAGGGAAGAAGTTCAAGCATTAAAAGATAAAGAATTTAAAAGTATTGAATTAGAACATATGCTGGCAGATAACTGTGCGATGCAGTTATTACGTAATCCAAAACAATTTGATGTTATTCTTGCTGATAACTTATTTGGGGATATGCTATCTGATGAAGCTGCCATGTTAACAGGTTCTTTGGGTCTTCTCCCATCTGCTTCTTTAGGTTCTAAAGACAAAAACGGTAAGATGAGGTCATTGTATGAGCCCTGTCATGGTTCCGCACCAGATATAGCTGGACAAAATACTGCTAATCCAATTGCAACAATTCTTAGCTTATCAATGGCTTTCAGATACTCGCTTGATTTAGACAAAGAGGCAGACCAACTAGATAAAGCGGTTCAATTAGTTCTAAATGACGGTTTAAGAACAAAAGATATTGTTTCCCCGGGCAAAAAAGAAGTCTCCACCTCTCAAATGGGAGATGCAATTATCTCAAAATTAAAATAAGTTATTAATATGAATTTAGCAATCATCGGAGCGACTGGAAATGTTGGTAGAAAAACGGTAGAGATTTTAGAAAAATCAACTTTAAAGATAGACAAACTTTTCCTTGTCGCCTCTCAAAAAAGTTTAGGTAAAAAAATAGAGTTCAGAAAAAAACAATTAAAAATAATAGAGTTGGATAGCTATAAATTTTCAGATGCAGAAATTACTTTTTTTGCAGCAGGAAGCAAAATTGCAGAAAAATGGGTTCCTATTGCGGCCAAAGAAACTATTGTTATAGATAATTCTAAATATTTCAGAATGAAGAAAGAAGTGCCTCTAGTAGTTACAGAAGTAAACTCCGAAGATCTTGCAAAACATAATAATATTATATCTAATCCAAATTGTTCTACAATTCAGTTGGTTTTGGTCCTCAAACCTCTTCATGACAGATTTAAGATTAAAAGAGTTGTTGTTTCGACTTATCAAGCAGTTTCAGGAGCAGGTAAAGCTGCAATGGATGAACTTTTATCTCAGACACATGATCATCTTGGAGGTAAAGAAATTATTTCAAAAAACTTTACCAAACAGATTGCTTTTAATGTTATTCCGCATATAGACTCTTTTGTCGATGGCGGCTACACAAATGAAGAATGGAAAATGGAGCATGAAACGCAAAAGATTCTAGATAAAAATGTAAAAGTAACCGCAACATGTGTAAGAGTTCCAGTTAAAACTTCTCATTCAGAGTCTGTCAATATAGAATTTGAAAAAGATTATGATTTAAAAGAACTCAAAAATATTCTATCGAGATCCCCAGGTTGCAAAGTGATAGATGAACAAGTTGACGGAGGATATATAACGCCAGTTGAAGCTGAAGGAGAATATAAAACTTACATATCTAGAATTAGAAAAGACAATTCAAATAATAAAGCAGTCAATTTGTGGATCGTTTCAGACAATCTTTTAAAAGGAGCTGCTTTAAACACTGTTCAAATAGCTGAGGAATTAGTAAAATAGAAATATGAATTACGATAAAAATCCACTCACTCCTCATTTACAGATTTATAAATGGCACATATCTTCACTGCTATCTATAACCCATAGGATAGTTGGGGTTTTAAATTTTTTTGCAATAGTTTTAATTTGTTTTTGGATATTATCTTTTAATTTTAATCAAGATTTTTTTAATTATGGGACAACTCTACTTTCATCAAATTTAGGAAAATTTATTTTAATTACCTTATGTTGGTCTTTCAGCTTCTTCGTATTAAATGAAATCCGACACTTAGCTTGGGATTTAGGTTTTGGATTTGATTTAAAAATTTCTAGAATAACTGGATTATTGACTATTATTTTTTCATTTATTTTTGCAATTATTTTGGTTTTATTAGGAGCAAATTTATAACAATGAATAGATCGACAAAAAAATGGATATTTATTAAAATCAGTTCATTTGTACTATTGCCTTTGATGGTCTGGTTCATTTACAATTTTGCTATGATAGCCTCCAATGAACCTGGTGAAATTATTGATCTTTTAGCCTCTCAACCAGGAAAATTTATATTTTCCGTTTTTTTAGTAGTTGCTTTTTTCTTTTTTTCCCTAACAATCAGTGAGATTTTTGAGGATTACGTGTCTAGCGAGAAAATCAAAAATGTCGCAAATAAATCTTTGTTTATATTTGCTATAGTATTTTCTTTATTAATTATTATTAATGTTTACAGATTATGAAATCGTATAAAATAATAGATCACGAATACGATATTGTCGTTTTGGGAGCCGGTGGATCTGGTTTAAGAGCAGCCGTAGGTTTATCCGAAGCAGGACTTAAAACAGCCTGTATCTCAAAAGTATTTCCAACGCGTAGTCATACCTCTGCAGCACAAGGTGGTATCTCAGCGGCTTTAGGAAACATGGGTGAGGACGACTGGAGATGGCACATGTATGATACGGTTAAAGGTTCAGACTGGTTAGGAGATCAAGATGCAATAGAATATCTATGTAAAGAAGCTCCGAAGGCTGTGATAGAGCTTGAAAGATATGGTGTTCCCTTTAGCAGAACAAAGGATGGAAAAATTTATCAAAGACCTTTTGGTGGAATGACAAAAAATTACGGTAACGGTACAGCTCAAAGAACTTGTGCAGCAGCAGATAGGACCGGTCATGCTATCTTACACACTTTGTACGGCCAAGCTCTCAAACATAAAACGGAATTTTTTATAGAATACTTCGCTTTAGATTTAATTATGAATAACGGTGAATGCAAAGGAGTAATTGCTTGGAATTTAAACGACGGAACAATTCATAGATTTAGATCTCACATAACAATTATAGCAACTGGCGGATACGGAAAAATTTATTATTCAGCGACATCAGCACATACCTGCACTGGAGATGGAAACGGCATGGTTCTTAGAGCCGGATTGCCATTACAAGATATGGAATTTGTTCAGTTTCACCCTACTGGTATATATGGAGTTGGTTGTTTAATTTCAGAGGGAGTAAGGGGAGAAGGAGGATATCTTCTCAATTCAGAGGGCGAGAGATTTATGGAGAGATATGCCCCTACAGCAAAAGATTTAGCTTCGAGAGATGTAGTAAGCAGATCTATAGAAATGGAAATTAACGAAGGTAGAGGTGTGGGAAAAGAAAAAGATCACGTATATTTACATCTAGATCATATTGATCAAAAAGTAATTGATGAGAAATTACCTGGCATAGCTGAGTCAGCAAAAACCTTTTCAGGAGTTGACGTTACTAAAGAACCAATTCCTGTAGTTCCTACGGTACATTATAATATGGGAGGCATACCAACTAATTATAAAGCAGAAGTTTTAACTTTAAACGGATCAGAAAAAACAGTAAATGGCCTTATGGCTATAGGAGAAGCAGCTTGTGTGTCAGTACATGGTGCAAATAGACTTGGCTCTAATTCTTTAATTGATCTTGTAGTATTTGGTAAAGCCGCAGCGAAAAGAGCTTCAGAATTAGTTAAACCGGGCACACCACATGAAAAACTATCTGATGGAGAAACTGATAAATGCTTGGATAGATTCGACAAAATAAGAAACTCAAAAGGTGGAACTAAAACTTCAGATCTCAGACTCTCAATGCAAAAAACTATGCAAAGTAAGTGCGCAGTATTTAGAACTGAAAAAACTTTGAAAGAAGGAGTTGACTCAATTAGGGAACCACTCAAGGGGATGTCTGATTTATCAGTAAAAGATAAATCGCTATTATTTAATACAGACCTTGTCGAGTCATTAGAATTTGATAACTTAATTAGACAAGCAATAACTACAATGGATAGTGCTTATCATAGAAAAGAAAGTCGAGGCGCACATGCAAGAGAAGATTTTGTAAAAAGAGACGATAAAAACTATATGAAACACACTCTTGCGTGGCATGATGGAGACAAGGTTAAGATTAAATACAGAGATGTTCATTCAAGAACTTTAACTAACGATGTCCAATATTTTCCACCAAAAGAACGAGTATATTAATGGCAGAGTTTAGCCTTCCCTCTAACTCGAAAATACTTAAAGGTGACTACTACAAAGACATAACTGGATCTAAAAATATTAAAAAAGTTAATGTTTATAGATGGAATCCTGAAGATAGCAAAAATCCAAGAATCGACACTTTCGAAGTAGATATGAATAATTGTGGTCCAAAAGTTCTTGATATTTTGTTTAAAATAAAAAATGAGATTGATCCATCACTTACGTTTAGAAGGTCCTGTGCTCATGGTGTTTGTGGTTCATGCGCAATGAATGTAGGCGGAGTTAACACATTATCCTGTATTAAATCTCATTCGGATATTAAAGGAGATTTAAATATTTATCCTTTACCACATTTAAGAGTCGTTAAGGATTTAATAGGTGATTTAAGCAATTTATATAAACAATATGAGTCAATTCAACCTTGGCTAAAAACATCAAAAACAGATGCAGAAAAAAACGAAATTAACCAATCTCAAAAAGATAGGTCAAAGCTGGACGGGTATTACGAATGTATTTTGTGTGCTTGTTGTTCAACTTCATGCCCAAGCTATTGGTGGAATGGTGATAAGTATTTAGGGCCCGCAGTTCTTCTTCAAGCATATAGGTGGATTAATGACAGTAGAGACGAAGAGAGGAAAGAAAGACTTCAAAAAGTTGCAGACGAACTCAAATTATATAGATGTCATACTATTATGAATTGTACCAATTCATGTCCTAAAGGTCTAAATCCCGCGAAAGCTATTGCATCTATTAAAAAAATGCTTGCAACAAGTTAAAAGCTTATTTATTCAATCTATAAGATGGATATTATTGAACATTATGTAGGTGGAAAGAAATTTTCAGGGTCATCTAAAAGAAGTGGTAAAGTTTTCAATCCAGCCACAGGAGAACAAACGGCTAATGTAAAATTGGCATCTAAAGATGATCTTAATAAAACAGTTGAAGTTGCTAAAAAAGCTTTTTTAGAATGGTCAAATAAGCCTCCCTTACAAAGAGCGAGAGTATTATTTAAATATAAGGAACTGATAGAAAAAAATTCTAATGAATTAACAAAATTGATCGTAAATGAGCATGGCAAAGTCTTTGAGGACGCAAAAGGATCTCTTACAAGGGGTTTAGAAGTTGTGGAATTCGCTTGCGGAATACCACAACTTCTAAAAGGAGAATTTACAGAAAATGTAGGTACGAATGTAGATAGCTGGTCATTAAGACAACCATTAGGAGTTTGTGCAGGAATAACTCCCTTTAACTTTCCAGCAATGGTCCCCATGTGGATGTTTCCAATGGCTATAGCTTGTGGAAATTCATTTATATTAAAACCTTCAGAAAAAGATCCCTCATGCTCTATTCGTTTGGCAGAATTATTTAGTGAGGCCGGTCTTCCAGCAGGCGTTATAAACGTTGTTAATGGCGACAAAGAATCGGTCGATGCAATAATTGAAAATAAAGATATAGCCGCTGTAAGTTTTGTTGGATCTACTCCAATAGCAAAATATATTTATGAAAATTGTGCAAAACAGGAGAAAAGAGTTCAGGCATTAGGTGGTGCAAAAAACCATTGTGTTGTGATGCCAGATTGTGATTTGGATCAAGCAGTAAATGGTTTAATGGGAGCTGCCTATGGCTCTGCAGGAGAAAGATGTATGGCTCAATCAGTTGCAGTTGCAGTAGGAGGGATAGGAGATAAATTAGTAGATAGTTTAACTAAAAAAGTAGAGTCATTAAGAGTCGGTCCTGGAATGGACAAAAAATCTGAAATGGGTCCATTAGTTACTAGAGAACATATGGAAAAAGTAAAAGGATATGTCGATTTGGGCGTAAAAGAGGGAGCAAAGCTTTTAGTAGATGGCAGAAATCTCAAATTACAAGGATATGAAAATGGATTTTATCTTGGAGGATGTTTATTTGATCATGTTAAAAAAAATATGAGAATTTACAAAGAAGAAATTTTTGGTCCGGTGTTATCTGTTGTGAGGGCCAAAACATTTGAGGAGGCGTTGGAACTGGTCAATGATCATGAGTTTGGAAATGGTGTTAGTGTTTTTACAAGAGATGGCGATACCGGAAGAACATTTTCATCAAAAGTTAAGATTGGAATGGTAGGGATAAATATTCCCATTCCTGTTCCAATGGCCTTTCACAGTTTTGGCGGTTGGAAGAGGTCATTATTTGGTGACCAACATATGCATGGACCTGAAGGTGTAAGATTTTATACAAAGTTAAAGACAATTACATCACGATGGCCTTCTGGTGTTCGGTCTAATCCGGAATTTACAATGCCAACAATNAAAATAANGAGTTAAATGAAAAAAATNNCNNTNATNGGTGCNGGNCAAATNGGNGGNACNTTAGCNCATNTAATNGCNTTAAAANNANTNGCNNATGTNGTTTTATTTGATGTTGCAGNAGGNNTAGCTAAAGGAAAAGCTTTAGATATTGCACAATCATCTTCGGTCGAAGGCTTTGATGTAAGTATTAAGGGAACAAGCAATTATGAGGATACTAAAGGATCTGACGTAATAATCGTTACAGCTGGCGTGCCTAGAAAACCTGGGATGTCAAGAGATGACTTATTATCTATAAATCTTAAAATCATAAAACAAGTTTCTAATGGAATCAAAGATACATCACCCAATGCGTTTGTTATATGTATTACGAATCCACTAGACATAATAGTTTTAGCTTTACAAAAATATACTAAATTTAAACACAATAAAGTCGTAGGTATGGCTGGTATTCTAGATACATCCAGATTTAAATATTTTTTATCAGAGGAGCTTGAAGTACCAACAAGTAAGATCAAGTCTTTTGTATTAGGTGGTCATGGGGATACAATGGTCGCTATGCTACATAATACTTTAGTTGATGGTAAACCTATTTTAGAACTTTTAAAAAGTGGAAAAATTAAAAAAGAAAAATTAGATTCAATAATTGAAAGAACAAAAAACGGGGGGGCCGAAATCGTAAAATTTTTAGAAAAAGGCTCAGCATTTTATGCTCCCGCCTCATCTGGAATAGAAATGGCCGAAAGCTATCTCAATAATCAAAAAAAACAATTACCTTGCGCAGCATTTTTAAATGGAGAGTATGGAGTAACAAACTTGTATGTTGGAGTTCCAGTTGTAATAGGCTCAAACGGTGTTGAGAAAATTATAGAGATAAAATTGAGCAGTGATGAAAAGGATAATTTTGATAAATCAATAACCGCGGTTAAAAATCTCTATGAGTCAGCTTTAAAAATTGATCCATCTCTTAAAATATGAGAAAGAATAAATTTTTTAAGATACTTCTTGCCACAATGATATTAATAGTAACTTTTATTGCTGGGCATGAAAATCCTGAAATTATTAATAATACGAAAAAATTGTTTTTAACATTCAATAATTTAGATAAAAAATCTGCAAAACAAAAAACTCAAAAAAAAGAAGCGGTGAAATTTGAGACAGTTATTGACGCAAATTCCTTCAAATTTCGATATGAAAATATTCTTTCGTTTGAAGAAAAAACTGCCAGTTTAATCTTTGAAGACACAAAGGCAGATAGCTACAAAATCTTTACCCAGAGCGGATTTTTAATTGATAAAAAAAAACAAAAATTAAACATGCCAGAAAATTTTTATACAGATCAGGATGGTGGCATAAAAAGTGCTTTTAAAATTGATGATGATTACTATGTTTTATTTTCACAAAAAGAGGGAAATTGTTTTTTTGCATCTATAATTAAACTTGCTAATAAGGAAAAGATTATTAAAAGCAAATGTATTCCTGATTCTCAAAATATNAATTTTGCTGGACTTGGTGGCGCTTATATTTTTAAAGATGACAAACTACTCATCTCTATTGGAACGCCGACCCATATTTCTGATGTTATTGATTTATTATCTCAAAACGAAGACTCTATTTTCGGTAAAATAATTTCCTTCGAAATTGAAGATTTAAAAAAAAAAAACCAAAAAGTTGAATATGATTATTTTAGCAGAGGTCACAGAAATCCACAGGGATTAGTAAAATACAAAACTAAAATATTTTCACTTGAACATGGACCACAAGGAGGAGATGAACTTAATGAGATTGTAAAAAATTCAAATTATGGATGGCCTAAGTCATCCTTAGGTACAAGATATAATGATGGAAAAAGTTTTTCTCGATCACATGAAAAATTGGGATACAAGGGTCCCATTTACACTTTTTTACCAGCAGTCGCACCCTCAGCTTTAAACAAATGTCCCGAAGAACTATCAGGCTATTATGAGGGAATGATTTGTTTAATTGGTCTTAGTCTGAAAGAAATGTCATTGTTTATTTTTTTACTTAATGAAAATAACTCAAATTTAATTAACATAGAAAAAATAAAATTAGATAAAAGACTTAGACATTTTGGTTTAACTCCCCAAGGAGATTTATTTGTTGACGACGACGGATATTTTTTTTTCACATCAGACACTTATGGACTTTTTAAAGGTAAATTTTCTGATTTTAGATAATCTACAACTTTCTCAAAACAATCTGTCTGCCCATAGCAAAAATGTTTGGAAATAGTTTCACTAGCAAGTTGTCAAAAGAATTTAAAATTTTTAAAAAAAATAGATTAAGAGGAATATAAAACGTCTTTGATGTAACACCACCTGAATTTAAGAAAACAAAGCATTCATAAAATTTTTCGTGGTCTATTTTAAATTTTTCTCCAAATTTTTCATCAAATTTATCAATGTCGTCAAAAATTAGATGAGGAATTGCAATATTACCTGACCATCTGTCATCTTCATCAGACATGGGTTGATTTTCATCCCAAACGTTTTTCGTAAAATCAAATCCTTCGTGCTTCATAATAATTGTAATTAATTGAAAAATTACTGAACAATATGCCTCTTGTATAATTAGTTTTCCACCACGTTTTAAAATTCGGTGCATTTCTTTTAAAAATTTTATTGGGTATGGAACATGATGTATCATATTGACAGCTATAATGAAGTCATAATTGTTCGATTTAAAGTCTGTTTTTTGCGCATCAACGTTTTTGAAATCTAAATGTTGATACATAGCTAAATCACTTATCTTAAAATTTTTGTTTTTTATATATTGTTTTGAAAACCCACCCCCAGCACCAACTTCTAATCCAACATTTTTTTCGTTTATAAATTCTTTCATCCAACTGAATCTATTTTTCAATAAAAAATTAAGATTCTTATTTTTATTTAACTTGAACTCTTTAATCGCATTCTCAACGTCACCAATTTTTTTCATTCTATTAGATTCTGAGTCAAAAAGGGCTTTTTGGGTGATTTTAATCATAGCTTTTAATATTAAAAAAATTATTTTTGCATTAGACTGTACTTCTTATATATATATTTTTAAATATAATTAATAAAAATTTTAACATGAAGTTAAATTACGAGAATCTCTCGAAAAAGTATTTAAATTTTTTCGAAAATAAAGATAGATGCGATTTTGCTCTTACTGATGTTTTATTTGCGTTTGAAGAACTTTACGATTGTATTAATAAACCTTCAATTAACTCGATTTTAGAAATAGGGTCTGGAACAGGTATTTTACTAAATGAATTCAGTAAATATTTTCCTAGTAAAAAATTTATAGGACTTGACCCTTATGAAAGTGGCTTTCATAATTACGAAGATATAACAAATGAATTAAAGAAAAAAGATAATTTGAATTTCATAAAAGGCCATCTCAAAGATTTTGATAAAAAGTTAAAATTTGATCTCATCTTCTCTTTTAATGTTTTCGAGCACGTGGAAAATCAATTAGATTTTGTGAAAATATCTTACGATTTGTTAAAAGACGGGGGAAAAAAATTAATTTTTTTCCCGAATTACGATTTCCCTTACGAACCTCATTTTGTAATACCTCTAATTATAAATAAATCCATAACTTATAAACTTTTTAAAAATAGAATTGTTAAACACGAAGCAATTACAAAAGAAAAAGGATTATGGGAAGGGCTAAACTTTAATGGTAAAAAAAAAATTGAAAAAATGCTACATGAACAAAAAATCGAATTTGAATTTGATGAAACTATTAAAGATAAGTTATTTCAAAGAATAAAAGATGATCAATCAAAATATTTTAGAAAAAGACAAAATTTTGTTTCAAATTTAGCTTTATTAAGTAAAAAAATTTATCTTGATAAACTTGTTTTTAATTTTTTGAAAATACCATTTCCATATCTAAAACTAATTATTAAAAAAAAATATGAGTAAAATTCAAAATATATTGATTATATTTTTTTTATCTATTTTTTCTTTTTCTATAAATTTTTATTTTGGTAACATCGGTGTTTTTCCAATCGATACTTTTGCCTATTTTGACACTGGATATTTAATTTTGAAAGGACAAATCCCAATTAAAGATTTCTGGATCTCAACAGGATTTGGTGTTGATATACTTCAATCGATTTTTTTTAAAATCTTTGGAATTAATTGGAATAGTTATTTAATTCATTCTTCTTTTGCAAATATGTTTGCTTGCTTATTTTCTTATTTCTTTTTTTTAAAGTTTAACTTGAATAAAAACTTAATTTTTTCTTACTGTATACTAATATCAGCCCTTCTTTATCCATTAGTAGGAACGCCATTTGCTTATCAGCATGCTTTTATATTTTCATTACTTGGTTTGTTTGTACTGTGCTTAGCAATAAAAGAGGACAAAAAAAGCTCATGGTTTTTTCTTCCTGTAATTTTTTTAATGTCGTTTTTATTTATGCAAACTCCAAGTATTTACATTATAATTCTTTCCATTATCATTATTTTTGTAAATTTATTAATATCTAAAAATTATAAAAATATTCTACTTTTAGTATCTGGTTCTTTTATTTCTTTGATATTTTTATTTTTGATTTTGTTAAATTTCAATATTCAATTTTATGATTTTTTAAATCAATATATTTTTTTCCCATCGTCCATTGGTTTAAGTAGAATCTTTAACGAGGATAGCGCATTTATTGCCCTAAGTTCAAACTTTAATTTCAAAAGTGTAATCGGTCATTTTAAATTTTTTCATATTCTTTTGATATTTTTGGTTTTTTGTTTAATAAGATGTCCTGATTTAAAAGAAAAAAAAAAAAATCAAGATTTTATTATTTTTATAATTATAATTTTGTCTAGCTATCTATTTATTTTCAATCAACTAATTACCGCAAATCAAACTTTTATATTCTCACTTATTCCGATCTTAGGGTTATTTGCGCATTACGGAATTTCTCGATATTTTAATAAAAAAAATTATTTGAACTTTTTTGTAATTATAATTGTCAGTATTTCGTCTATAAAATACTTTAATGATTATGTTCTAAAAAGAAAATTTATAGACTTACAATCTGTAGATCTTAACTACGCAATTAATGCGAATAACTTAAGCCCTAAATTCAGAGGATTAAAATGGATTACCCCTGTCTACTCAAAAAATCCTAAGAAAGAAATAAACGTAATAAATCAAAGTTTAACTGAGATTAAAGCTGACGAGAGAATCAAAATGGTGATCACTGATTACCAGTTTTATTCTATTTTACTTGACGAAAATTTACACAATCTAAATAGATGGTACACCCACGATAATAATAGTTATCCTCTTAATAATAACAAGTATTTTGATTTATATAAAAATTTCATCAATAACAAAATTAAAAATAACAACATTGAAGTTATTTATATTATTGATAGTAATGCTAAAAATAATATAAATATTAACAATTTTAAAACTTTTTTACCTGAATATTGCTTTGATAGTGTTCAAATAGTTGAAAAGGTTTTTTCTAAGCATGAGATAAATAAATGTTGACTAGATTATGAATATTCATGAGCATCAAGCAAAAAAGATTTTAAAAGATCATGGCGCTCCAGTTTCTAATGGAGTTGTAATTTTATCTTTAAACGATATATCTACAGAAATTAAAAAACTTAAGTCTAAAAAATTTGTTGTTAAAGCACAGATCCATGCTGGTGGTCGAGGTAAGGCTGGAGGAGTCAAACTGGTCTCTGATTTTGATAAGCTTCGGCAGGAAATTACCAATATGTTTGGTAAAAAATTGATAACCCATCAAACTGGACCTGACGGAAAAGAAGTCAAAAGAGTTTATGTTGAGGAAGCATCAGATATATCAAAAGAGTTATATCTCTCCTGTTTAGTGGATAGAGCATCGTCAAAAATTGCTTTCATAAGTAGTATTGAAGGTGGAGTTGATATTGAAAAAGTTGCCGAAGAAAGTCCTGAAAAAATAATCACAAATAAATTCCCTCTTAAAGATAAACTCAGCGAGCAAGATATAAAAGACGTATTGAAGCCTTTTAATTTAGATGACAAACAATTTATTGATGGAAAAAAAATTGTTAATGCTCTTTATGAAATACTCTTAAAAAAAGATGCCACTCTAATTGAGATAAATCCATTAATTATTACAACTAATGGTAAATTAATTTGTTTGGATGCAAAAGTGAATTTTGATGATAATGCACTTTTTAGACAACTAGATATTTATAAGCTTAGAGATCTAAACGAAGAAGATCCAGCTGAAATTGAGGCAAGCAAAAACGAATTAGCTTATATTAAATTAAATGGAACGATTGGATGCATGGTGAATGGCGCCGGATTAGCAATGGCTACAATGGACATCATTAAATTATATGGGCAAGAACCGGCAAATTTTTTAGATGTAGGAGGCGGCGCATCAAAAGAAAAAGTTGAAGCTGCATTTAAACTCATTTTGTCGGATAAGAATGTTAAAGGCATTCTTGTTAATATTTTTGGAGGCATAATGCGATGCGATGTGCTTGCACAGGGTGTGGTAGATGCAGCAAAAGAGACCAGGTTAAAAGTACCATTAGTTGTTAGATTAGCTGGCACAAATTTTATAGAGGGTAAAGAAATTTTAGAAAAATCAGGATTGAAAATATTATCAGCTACAGACTTAAATAATGCGGCAAAAAAAATAGTAGAGGCAATTAAATAAATGTCTGTTTTGATTGACAAGAATACAAAAGTTATTTGCCAGGGTTTTACTGGTACTCATGGAACATTTCATTCTGAACAAGCAATAAAGTATGGAACAAATTTAGTTGGAGGAGTTACGCCAAAAAAAGGTGGACAAAAACATTTAGGATTGCCGGTGTTTAATTCAGTCCAAGAAGCAAAAGACAAAGTTAAACCCGACGCCACTATGATATATGTTCCTCCTAAGTTTGCTGCAAACGCAATCATAGAGGCATCAGATGCTGAAATTGAATTAATAGTCTGTATTACTGAGGGCATACCAGTTATAGACATGCTTAAAGTCAAAAACAATTTAGAAAAAAGTAAAAGTAGGCTCATCGGTCCTAATTGTCCAGGAATAATAACACCAGATGAATGTAAGATAGGAATTATGCCAGGCAACATCCATAAAAAAGGATCAGTGGGTGTGGTGTCTAGATCTGGAACACTCACATATGAAGCGGTTGCCCAAACTTCAGAGGCAGGTCTAGGCCAGTCCACATGTATTGGCATTGGTGGTGACCCAATAAATGGGACCAATTTTATAGATTGTCTAGAACTCTTCCTAAGGGACGAGAAAACTGAGTCAATAATTATGATTGGAGAAATTGGAGGAACTGCAGAGGAAGAAGCAGCAGAATTTTTAAAAAAATTTAATATAAAAAAACCAATAGTTGGATTTATTGCTGGGCTCACTGCCCCTCCAGGCAGAAGAATGGGTCATGCCGGGGCCATTATTTCTGGAGGCAAAGGTGGCGCAGAGGATAAGATTGAAAAAATGAAATCAGCTGACATAATAATCTCCAAATCACCAGCAGATATAGGCAAAACTCTTTATAAGAAACTTAATACTTGATTTTTGAAATTTTATGTTAAAATAAGAAAATGTCCTCGTATAAAGATAATCAGATTTATAAAAAAACTTCCTTTTTAGCAGGCGCTAGCTCAAAATTGATAGAGGAATTATATTCTCAGTATCTAATTGATCCAGACAGTTTATCTCAAGATTGGCAGACTTTTTTCGAAGGTTTAGGTGACGAGAAAAATGCAATTCTTAGTAATTTCAATGGTCCAAGCTGGTCACCAAAAAAAAAAATTACAAAATTAAAAAAAATTGAAACTAAAGAAAACAAAGTAAGTGAGGAAACACAAAACTTTGATCAAACACAACAAGCAGCCAAGGACTCTGTTCGAGCAATAATGTTAATACGTGCTTATAGAATACGTGGCCACTTAACAGCAAATCTAGACCCTTTAAAAATACAAAAAAAAGATGAACATCCTGAACTACAACCCGAGACTTATGGCTTCAATGGTAAAGATTATGAGAGAAATATTTTTTTGGATGGCGTTCTTGGTCTTCAATATGCAAGTTTAAAAAGAATTCTGGATATTCTTAAAAAAACTTACTCATCAAAAATAGGTTATGAATTTATGCACATGAGTGATCCAGATGAGAAAGCTTGGATAAGAGATAGAATTGAGGGTCCAGAAAAAAAAGTGGCTTTCACAGATAAAGGAAAAAAAGCAATTTTCAACAAGTTAGTTGAAGCAGAGGGATTTGAAAAGTATCTTCACGTAAAGTTTGTAGGTACAAAAAGATTTGGTTTAGACGGAGCAGAGTCTCTAATTCCAGCATTAGAACAAATAATTAAAAGAGGTGGAAACTTAGGAGTAAAAGAAATTAAAATAGGAATGCCTCATAGAGGTAGATTGAATGTTCTAGCTAATGTGATGGGTAAGCCATTTAAGACTATTTTTAGTGAATTTTTTGGAAAAAAAGTATCCGCAAAAAAAGATTTTGAAGGAGATGTAAAATATCACTTAGGAGCCTCTTCAAATAGAGAGTTTGATGAAAATATTGTTCATATAAGCCTTACGGATAATCCCTCTCATTTAGAGGCAGTTAATCCTGTAGTTCTTGGGCAAGTAAGAGCTAAACAATTTTTTCATAACGATCCGAAAAGAAAAAAAGTAGTTCCAGTTTTAATTCACGGTGATGCTGCATTTGCAGGACAAGGAGTAGTCGCAGAGTGTTTTGCGATGTCAGGCTTACCTGGGCACAACACTGGTGGAACTATACATCTTATTGTTAACAATCAAATTGGATTTACTACTGCACCTAGATTTGCTCGTTCATCTCCATATCCCTCTGACGTTGCTAAATTAGCGCAAGCACCAATTTTTCATGTAAATGGTGATGATCCCGAAGCTGTTGTGCACTGCGCAAAAATTGCAACAGAATACAGACAAAAATTTAATAGGGACGTTGTTATTGATATGGTGTGTTATAGACGATATGGACACAATGAGGGAGATGAACCTTCATTCACTCAGCCTTTAATGTATAAAGTAATAAAAACTCAACCAACAACTCTTTCAATATATGGCAATCAATTACATAAAGAAGGATTAATTCTTAACGAGCAAATTCAAGAAGATAAAAAAAAATTTAAAGATTTTTTAGAAAAAGAGTACAAAGCATCTGAAAATTACAAATCCGAACTAAAATGGTTTGATGGTGTTTGGTCTCGATTTAAACCTGGCTTAGGAAAAGACAAAAGAGGTGTTAGCGGAGTGGAAAGATCTAAATTAATAGATATTGGAAAAAAAATATCAAAAATTCCAGATGATTTTAAAATTCATAAAACTTTATCTAAAATTTTCGATTTACGACTGAAAAAATTTGACGACAATGGACCAATTGATTGGTCCACGGCAGAGGCATTAGCGTTCGGAACACTTTTAGAAGAAGGTTTTTCTGTGAGACTTTCTGGCCAAGATTCTGGAAGGGGAACTTTCAGCCAAAGGCATGCAGTCGTAAGAAATCAAGAAAATCATCAAAGATATGTACCGCTCAACAACATATCAAGTAATCAAAAAAAATTCGAAATAATTGACAGTTTACTTTCTGAGCTTGCAGTTCTAGGATTTGAGTTTGGCTATTCATTATCTGAACCAGATACGTTGGTGTTGTGGGAAGCGCAATTTGGTGATTTCGCAAATGGAGCTCAAGTAATTATCGATCAATTTATAACGTCAGGGGAAGCCAAATGGGGCAGAGCTAGTGGCCTAGTGATGCTGCTACCTCATGGTTATGAGGGTCAAGGACCTGAACATTCATCAGCAAGATTAGAGAGATTTTTGCAAATGTGCGCAGGAGAAAATATTCAGGTTATTAATTGTACTACTCCAGCAAACTATTTTCACGCACTAAGAAGACAATTACATCGAGAATTTAGAAAACCATTGATAATTATGACACCTAAATCATTATTAAGAAATAAAAGATGTATATCATTCATAAAAGACTTTACAAAAAAAAATTCGTTCCACAGAGTTTTGGAGGATCATGCATATGAAAAAAACAATAATCTTCTTGAACTTAAAAAAGATCAAAAGATTAAAAAGGTTATAATGTGTTCAGGTAAAATTTATTTTGATTTAATTGACGCAAGAGAAAAATCAAAAAATAATGAAGTTACTTTTATTAGAATAGAGCAACTTTATCCATTCCCTGTAAAAACGTTAGCCTTACTTTTAAAGAGATATAAAAATGCAGATTTTATTTGGTGTCAAGAAGAGCCTAAAAATATGGGCGCTTGGAATACTGTGAGAAATTATATAGATCGAACTCTTGAAATAACTCGATTGAAGATAAAAAAAGTTAAATTTGTGGGTAGAAAACCATCTTCATCTACTGCGACTGGAAATCTTAATAAACATGTTGCACAACAAAGAGAAATATTAGAAAAGATAGTAGGAAAGTATAATTAATGTCAAATAAAATTTTAGTTCCAACACTCGGAGAGTCAATTACCGAGGCTACAGTTTCAAAATGGCTGAAATCCAAAGGTGAAAAAGTAAATTCAGATGAACCTTTAGTAGAACTTGAAACGGACAAAGTTAATATAGAAGTTCCAGCACCGTCGAATGGTGTACTAGAGACCATATCTGCGAAGGAGGGTCAAACGGTAAATGTTGGAGCAACTCTAGGTACTATTGGCCAATCTAAGATGCCAGTCGAAAAAAAAAATTTTAAAGTAAAAGAAAAAGCACTTCAAGATTACAAGCCTCCATTAAAAATAGATAATGAAATTAAAGAACAAGCTAGCAAAAAAAATGAAAAAGAAACAGACTCTAGTCCTAAAATGGATGAGATGAAAAACTCTAATGGTGTAACTAAAAAAGAAGAGCCTTTAATTCTTTCAAATGAATATAAGGAAGTTAGAGCTGAGGCTACTAAATCTGTCTCACCATCAGCAAGGAAATTAGCTACAGAATCAAATATTAATATCAATCTAGTTGAGGGTTCTGGTAAAAGCGGCTTAATCCTAAAAGAGGATGTAATGGCTTTGATGGGAAAAAAACCAAAACCTTCAGAAAGGAAATTAACATTTGGACCTGAGGAAAGAATAAAAATGACTAGATTAAGAATTACTATAGCTAAAAGACTTAAAGAAGCTCAAGAAAATGCCGCTATGTTAACAACATTTAATGAGGTTGATATGAGCGAAGTAATTTCAATGAGAAACCTTTACAAAGAAGAGTTCAATAAACTGTACTCTGTCAAGTTGGGATACATGTCATTTTTTGTAAAAGCTTCAATAATTGGCCTAAAAAACTTTCCAGCAGTTAATTCAGAAATTCAAGGAGACGAGATAGTTTATAAAAACTACTACAATGTAAGTATAGCAGTAGGCACTGATAAAGGATTAGTTGTTCCTGTTCTTAAAAAGTCTGATGAAATGTCATTTGCTGATATTGAAAAAAAAATTGGTGATTTAGGGCAAAAAGCAAGAGATGGAAGAATAACAATAGATGATTTACAAGGTGGCACTTTCACAATAACAAACGGAGGAATATACGGCTCGATGCTATCAACACCCATTTTAAATCCACCTCAATCTGCAGTTTTGGGAATGCATAATATTATTGAAAGACCAACTAATGTAAATGGCGATGTTAAGATTAGACCAATAATGTACTTAGCTTTATCCTATGATCACAGGATTATTGATGGTAAAGAAGCTGTATCATTTTTAAAAATAGTTAAAGAGTCGCTTGAGCAACCGAAAAGACTTTTTTTAAATTTATAAACATGAATAAAAAATTTGACTTAATTGTAATAGGTGGTGGCCCAGGTGGTTATGTCTGCGCAATAAGAGCGGCGCAACTAGGCCTTTCTGTTGCATGTGTCGAAAGCAGAGGAACATTAGGAGGAACATGTTTAAATGTAGGTTGCATTCCCTCAAAAAGCTTGTTGAACCTTTCGGAAAACTACAAAAAAGTAACAAAAGACTTTAACAGTCAAGGTATAGAGGTAAATAATATTAAACTTAATATTGAAAAAATGATGTCAAATAAAAATAAATCAGTTCAGGTTTTAACCAAAGGCGTAGAATTTTTATTTAAAAAAAATAAAGTGACTTACTTAAAAGGAAAGGGAGTAATATTTTCTCCAGAAGATGTCGTAGTTTACAGCGAGGGAGAGAAAAAAAATTATAAAACAAAAAATATTGTTATAGCCACTGGTTCGTCTCCAACTTCAATTCCTGGTATTGAAATTGACGAAATAAACGTTGTTTCCTCGACTGGAGCCTTATCTTTAAGAAGTGTACCCAAAAAATTAACAGTAATAGGGGGAGGTTACATAGGTTTAGAAATGGGTTCAGTATGGTCCAGATTAGGCTCAGAGGTCACTGTAGTAGAATTCTTAGATCACATAACGCCAGGGATGGATAAAGAAATATCTAAAGAATTTCAAAAAATTTTATCAAAACAAGGTATTAAATTTAAACTAAATACTAAAATGACAGCTCTTAAAAAAGATGGCACAAATATTAAAGTAGAATGTCAAGACAATGTGTCAAAAGAAAAATATTCAATTACAACTGACAAAGTTCTAATTGCAGTTGGAAGAAAACCATATACAGAGGGTCTCAATTTAAACAAAATCGGGATTAAAAGAGACAATAAGGGAAGAATAGAAGTTAACGAAAAACTTCAAACAAGTATAAAAAATATTTTTGCAATAGGGGATGTTATTCGTGGACCAATGTTAGCGCATAAAGCTGAGGAAGAAGGCATTGCGGTAGCAGAAATCTTAGCAGGGCAAGCAGGACATGTAAATTATGATGTAATTCCAGGTGTAATTTATACTTCACCTGAAGTTGCTTATGTTGGAAAGACAGAGGAGCAACTTAAATTAAAAAATATTAATTACAAAATTGGTAAATTTCCTTTTATGGCTAATTCAAGAGCAAAAGTGAACAATGAAACTGAAGGTTTTGTAAAGATACTTGCTAATAGAGATACAGATAAGGTTTTAGGAGTACATATTATAGGTCCTCATTGCGGTGATATGATTGCAGAAATGGCTTTAGCTATGGAATTTGGAGCTAGTTCTGAAGATATTGCCCGGACTTGCCATGCTCATCCTACACACACAGAAGCAATAAAAGAGGCAGCATTAGCTGTTGATAAAAGACCAATTCATTTTTAAATATTGTTAATTTTTATAAAATTACAGAATGCAATATCCTGTTCTAATAACAAAAAAGATACAGTTTCCTTTTACTTACAGTTCTGGAAAAATTAAAAATCTTAAAATTGGTGACTTAGTCATAGTCCCTTTTGGTAAATCTGATGAAATTGGAGTTGTTTGGGACAAAGAACAAATCACGTCAAAAAATTTTAAAGTGAGAAATATTAAAAAAAAATTAAATTTTCATCTAAATAAAAATCTTATAAAATTTATAAACGAATTTTCAACTTACAATTTGAGTTCTAAGGGATTAGCTTTAAAATTGTGCCTTAGCAATAAAAATTTTTTTTTAAAAGACGATGAAGTTAAATCTAAAAAAATTTTCTTAAAAAAAAATCTTCTTAAATTAAGTGATGAACAATTTAGAGCTGTAAATCATTTTAGTAAATTTGAAGACAAGTTTAATGTAAGTGTCCTACAAGGCGTAACAGGATCAGGAAAAACTGTAGTTTACTTTGAAAATATAAGAAATATCTTAAATAAAAATCAGCAAGCTCTAGTTTTATTACCTGAGATATATTTAACAAGCCAAATAGAAAAAAGATTTTTTGATTTTTTTGGTTTTAAACCAGACTTATGGCATTCAAAAGTTTCTTTAAAAGAAAAAAGAAAAATATGGCAAGGTGTTGCAAGGAATAAGATAAAAGTTGTCTTAGGTGCTAGATCATCCTTGTTTTTACCTTTTCAAAACTTAAAATTAATCGTAGTAGATGAAGAGCATGACTCGTCATACAAGCAAGAAGAGGGATTAATATACAATGCAAGAGACATGGCTATACTTAGATCTTCAATAGAAAAAATACCAATAAATTTGATTACATCTATACCGTCAATAGAAACTTTCAATAATATAAAGAATAAAAAATACACATCTATAAAATTAAATCAAAGATTTAATAATTTTCCTTTTGCTTCAGCAAAAATAGTTGATTTAAATCTTAAAAAACAAAAAAATAATTATATAGCAGATGAAACTTATAATTTAATCAAAAGGCATATAAACCAGGGAGATCAAGTCCTTTTTTTTATTAACAGAAGAGGGCACTCCGTAATGCTAATATGTAAGAATTGTGGGTTTAGATTTTTATGTGAAAACTGTACAACTTATCTAACTTACCACAAAAATGTAAATAAACTTATTTGTCATTATTGTGGGCAACAAAAAAAGATAGAAAATTTTTGTAAAAAAAATAATCAGTATTGTGACTTTTACAAATATGGTCCGGGAGTAGAAAAAATATTTGAAGAATTGAAAAGTAAATATCCAGAAAAAAATATTGAGATATTTTCAAGTGATTATCTGAAAAGTAAAAAAAAAGGAAAGAAAATTTTAAAAGATATAGAGGAAAATAAAGTAGATATTATTGTAGGAACTCAAATGATTTCAAAAGGTTACAATTTCAATAAACTCAATTGCATAGTCGTGATTGATGCTGATTTCTCTGGAAAAGGTTATGATTTAAGATCTACTGAGAGGAATATTCAATTATTTAATCAGTTAAGTGGGAGGGCAGGACGTTTTTCAAAAGACTCTCTCATTGTCTACCAAAGTCTTTTTCCTTCAAATTTTTCAATAAAAAAGACTTTAATAAATAACCCTGAAGATTTTTTGACAAAAGAACTAAACTTAAGAAAGGAAAACAATTTACCTCCCTTTAAAAGATTAATCGCAATAATAATATCCTCTAGGTCAAAAGAAGTCAGTTTTAAAGGCGCTAAAGAGTTAAAATTAGAATTTTTAAAGAATAAAGATATAGAAGTTTTAGGACCAATAGAGTCACCTCTATCTAAAATTAAGAATTATTACAGGTCCAGGCTTTTGTTGAAATTTAGCAACGAAAAATTAATGCAAAAAAATATACGAATAATGCTACAAAAACTAACTATTTCCTCTAAAATTAAACTCACGGTTGATGTTGATCCAATAAACTTTTCCTAGTTCTATCTTATCATCTTGATGGAGATAGTCTCTTATGGTACCACCTGACATTCAGAATATTCACGTAAGGTGCAAAATTGGGAAAAAATAAATCATTTTTAACAGAAACTTCAGTAAGGTATGCACTTGCTTTGCTCGAAATTAGCAAAGAAAACTCAAACTTGGATCGTACAAAAAAAGATATAGAAAGTTTGATGCAACTGTACATCGAGAATAAAGATTTTGAGAATATTATAAAAAATCCAACTTATAATAAAAACGAGCAAACTTTAATCGTAAAAAAATTAGCTGAGAAAATCGATTTTTCGGAAACTACATTAAATTTTTTATTTCTCTTAATTGAAAAAAGAAGAATATTTTTCCTCTCAAGTATTCTTAAAAGTTTTCAAAATCTTCTAAACAAAGAAAAAGGCGAGGTAAATGCTGTTCTTACTTCGGCAAAAAAATTGAATGATGGAGAAATTAATAATTTGAGCAAAGAATTATCAAAATCAATCAACAAAAAAATTATGTTAAAATATGAAATAGATCAAAATTTAATTGGAGGTATAAAAGTTCAACTAGGAAGTTTAATGATAGATACATCAATAAAAAACAAATTAAAAAAATTTGAACAAATATTAATGGAAAAATAATGGATATCAACCCATCAGAAATTACAAAAATTTTAAAAGAACAAATTAAAAACTTCGGTAAATCCGCAGAGGTTTCTGAAGTTGGCAAAGTCTTGTCAGTTGGCGACGGTATAGCAAGAGTATATGGTTTAGATAACGTTCAAGCTGGTGAAATGGTCGAGTTTAAAGATGGCTCTAAAGGAATGGCTCTTAACTTAGAAAGTGACAATGTAGGAGTTGTTATATTTGGAGATGATAGAGAAATTAAAGAAGGCGATACTGTTAAAAGAACAAATTCAATTGTAGATGTTCCAGTTGGCAAGGAGTTACTGGGACGTGTAGTAGATGGTTTAGGCAATCCTATTGATGGAAAAGGTAATTTACCATCAAATATTAAAAAAAAAAGAGTTGAAGTCAAAGCTCCAGGAATAATACCGAGACAATCTGTAAATGAACCAATGCAAACTGGACTTAAAGCGATTGATAGTTTGATCCCTATTGGAAGAGGACAAAGAGAACTTATAATCGGTGATAGACAAACAGGGAAAACAGCAGTTGCGATTGATACAATTATAAATCAAAAATCAATTAATGAGTCTGATGATGAAAAAAAAAAATTATATTGTGTTTACGTCGCAATTGGACAAAAAAGATCTACAGTTGCCCAAATTGTAAAAACGCTCGAAGATGCAGGTGCCATGAAATATACAACAGTTGTTTCAGCAACTGCCTCAGATTCTGCACCGCTTCAATTTTTAGCTCCATATACTGGGTGCACAATCGGTGAATTCTATAGAGATAATGGTATGCATGCTCTGATAATTTATGATGACTTATCAAAACAAGCAGTGGCATATAGACAAATGTCACTTTTATTAAGAAGACCTCCAGGCAGAGAAGCGTATCCTGGAGATGTATTTTATCTTCATAGTAGATTGTTAGAAAGAGCAGCAAAACTAAATGAGTCTATTGGCGGTGGTTCATTGACAGCCTTGCCAATCATTGAAACTCAGGCTGGCGATGTTTCAGCTTATATACCAACTAATGTTATTTCAATAACAGATGGACAGATATTTTTAGAAACTGAACTTTTCAATCAAGGAATAAGGCCTGCAGTAAATGTTGGTCTTTCGGTTTCAAGAGTTGGTTCTGCTGCACAAACAAAAGCTATGAAAAAAGTTGCAGGTTCAATAAAATTGGAATTAGCACAGTATCGAGAAATGGCAGCATTTGCTCAATTTGGCTCAGATTTAGATCAAGCTACCCAAAATCTTTTGAACAGAGGTTCTAAATTAACTGAATTATTAAAACAAAATCAATATTCACCATTAACCGTATCCGAACAAGTAGTATTAATATTTTCTGGGGTAAAAGGCTTTTTAGATGACATTGAATTAACAAAAATAAAAGAATTTGAGAAAAATTTATTGGAAAAAATTAGAGAAGAAAAAAATGAAATTTTAGAAAATATTCAGTCCACGGGAAAATTAGATGAAGAAACTGAAAAGAGTCTTATAGAAATAATTAATTTAGTGAAGAAAGGGTAATGTGCCGAGTTTAGATGATTTAAAAAAAAGAATAAAGAGTGTTAAAAATACTCAAAAAATTACAAAAGCTATGAAAATGGTCGCTGCAGCAAAATTAAAAAAAGCTCAAGAAAAAGCTGAGAATGGCAGACCATATAGCGATAGAATGCAAGACATTATCTTAAATTTAACAAAATCAATAAGCGATAAGAGCAATGCTCCAAAATTATTATTTGGCAATGGTAAAGATGAAGTTTACCTTGGAGTTGTTATAACCGCTGATAGAGGGCTTTGTGGTGGGTTTAACACAAACATTTGCAAATTAGCTAAAAAAAGTTTTAAAGATCTTCTAAATAACGGAAAGAAAATTAAGATACTTACTGTTGGATCAAAAGGTCATGATCAACTAAAAAGAGAATTTGAAAATTATATTATCGAAAATATCTCATTTAAAGATAAAAAAAATATAACCTTTAAAGAGGCAAACCAAATTGGAAACCTAATTTTAAAACTTTTTAATGAAGAAAAATTCGATAAATGTCTTATATTTTATAACAACTTTAAAAATGTAATAACGCAGATTCCACAAGAAAAACAAATAATACCAGCTGGTATCAGTAATGAGAAAAATTCTTCTGAAGAAATTAGTTCTTATGATTTTGAACCTGATGAGGATGAAATTCTCGAGGACCTTCTACCCAAAAATATTTCCACACAAATTTATAAAGCATTCTTAGAAAATTCAGCTAGTGAGCAAGGATCTAGGATGACAGCAATGGACAATGCAACTAGAAATGCAGGAGATTTAGTAGATAAGCTTACAATTAACTACAATAGAAGCAGACAAGCTGCCATTACAAAAGAACTAATTGAAATAATATCAGGAGCGGAGAGTTTATAAAATGAACAAGCAAGGAGTCATTACACAACTTATTGGCGCAGTAGTCGATGTAAAATTTGACGGTGAATTACCAGAAATTTATACTGCTCTTGAGGCAGAAAATGGAGGAAACAAATTAGTTTTAGAGGTTGCCCAGCATTTAGGGGAAAGTAGCGTTAGAACCATAGCTATGGATGCCACTGAGGGTTTAAAAAGAGGAGACAAAGTTACGAATACAGGAGCTCCAATAAGTGTTCCTGTAGGACCGGAAACACTAGGGCGAATTATAAATGTAATCGGAGAACCAATTGACGAGAAGGGAAAAGTTACAACTAAAGAAAAATGGCCAATCCACCGACAAGCTCCTAAATTTACAGATCAGTCAACAGAAACTGAGATATTAGTCACTGGAATTAAGGTTATAGATTTATTAGCTCCATATGCAAAAGGTGGAAAGATAGGTTTATTTGGCGGCGCTGGTGTTGGTAAAACTGTAACAATCATGGAACTTATAAATAATATTGCAAAAGCACATGGAGGATTTTCAGTATTTGCAGGCGTGGGTGAAAGAACAAGAGAAGGTAATGATCTTTACCACGAGATGATAGAGTCTGGAGTGATAAAAACTGATGGCAAAGGATCTAAAGCAGCTCTGGTATATGGACAAATGAATGAGCCGCCAGGAGCAAGAGCTAGAGTTGCTTTGACAGGTTTAACAGTTGCAGAATACTTTAGAGATAAAGAAGGTCAGGATGTCTTATTTTTTGTTGATAACATTTTTAGATTTACTCAAGCTGGATCTGAGGTTTCAGCTTTACTTGGAAGAATTCCCTCGGCAGTAGGTTATCAACCAACATTAGCAACTGACATGGGGAATTTACAAGAAAGAATTACATCTACTGGCAAAGGTTCAATTACATCTGTTCAGGCTATTTATGTACCCGCTGACGATTTAACAGATCCTGCTCCAGCAACATCCTTTTCACACTTAGATGCTACAACAGTATTATCTAGACAAATAGCTGAACTAGGAATTTATCCGGCTGTTGATCCTCTTGACTCTACGTCTAGAATTCTCGATCCTAGAGTTGTAGGAGAGGAGCATTATAGAGTTGCAAGAGATGTTCAAAAAATTTTACAATCATACAAATCTCTTCAAGATATAATTGCTATTTTAGGGATGGACGAACTTTCTGAGGAAGACAAACTTACAGTTGCGAGAGCTAGAAAGATACAAAGATTTCTGTCCCAACCTTTTTTTGTTGCTGAAGTGTTTACAGGTTCTCCGGGAAAGCTTGTTGATTTAGAATCTACAATTAAAGGCTTTGACGCCATATGTAAAGGAGAATACGATCATCTGCCTGAAGCTGCTTTTTATATGGTTGGGTCTATAGAAGAAGTAATTGAGAAAGCAGAAAAATTTTCGAAAGACACAAAAAAATAATGTCAAAAAAATTTAAATTGGAAATTATCTCTCCTGAAAAATTAATATATAAATCAGAGCCAAACGAAGTTGTTATTCCATCATATGAGGGATATATGACTATTTTACCAGGTCATATACCTCTAATAACTTTTTTAAGACCAGGTATAATTGAAGTAACCACAGATCAGAAAATAAATTTTTATATTGAAGAGGGAACAGTTGAGTTTAAAGAAAATAAAATGTTAATTTTATCTAATACTGCAAAGGATTTAAAAGTATTAACAAAATCAGAAATAGACAAAATGAAGACAATTAACCAAGACTTATTAAATGGCACAAAACTTAATGATAAGGAAAGATTTATTCTATCTCACAAGGAAGAAATCTTAAAATCTATCAGCCAATAATTTTATTAATTTCAATAACAAGATTTTCATAAACCTTTTTTTTAAACTTTACAATTAAATTTGGCAACTGTTCAATTTCAACCCATTTCCATTCTAAAAATTCAGGATATTTTGTATTAACATCTATTTCACTTTCTTTGCCTATGAATTTAACAATAAACCATTTTTGCTTTTGACCTCTAAATTTGCCTTTCCAAATAATTCCAAGTAAATTTTCAGGGAGTTCGTAGATTAACCATTTATCAATAATTTTAATTAATTCAAAACTTTTAATACTTGTTTCTTCATAAAGCTCCCTCTTGAGGGCTTCATATAAGTCTTCATTTTTATGAACTCCTCCCTGAGGCATTTGCCATTTGTCAATAGGATTATCTCTTCTTTTTCCAACAAATACTTTATTATCTTTATTTAGAACTACTGCCCCAACTCCTATTCTTAGCGGTAACATTGAACCTGACATTTAAGACTGGAAAAGTTTTATAGCGTAATTTAGTTGATTGTCAGATTTTGTTTCTATTTGAAAATCTTCATCTTTCTCCTCTATGAAGATATCAGGAGAAACCCCAACTTCAGAAATTGACTTACCAGAAGGTAAATAATATTTAGAGATAGTTAACCTAATTCCGCCACCGTTTTTTAAAGGAATTATAGACTGAACTGAACCTTTTCCATAAGAACTCTCACCTAAAATAATTGCTCTTTTGTGATCTTTCAATGCTCCGGCTAAAATTTCAGATGCTGAAGCGGATCCGTTATTTATTAATACTATCAGTGGTTTTCCAGCAATTCCATCTCCAGTTTTGGCAAAAAATTTTCTCGTTTCAGATTTCTTTCTTCCTCTTGTAGATACTATTTCACCGTCCTCTAAAAAAAAATCTGTAATTCTAATTGCTTGAGTCAAAAGTCCCCCTGGATTATTTCTTAAATCGATTACATAACCCCGAGGGTCATTATTCTTTTCAAATTTTTTAACACTTTCAATTAGCTGATTATCGCTATTTTCATTAAATGATTTTAATCTTATATAAGCAATATCATTCTTATCACCAATAATTTTTGCGCTTACAGATTTAATTTCAATAATTTCTCTCCTTATAAAAAATTCTATTGCCTTTTTTACATTTTTTCTTCTTACAGTTAATTTAATTGATGAACCGACTGGTCCCCTCATTAATTTTACAGACTCCATTAAAGTTTTTCCTTGCACCTGTTCGTCATTTATTCTCACTATATAATCACCAGATTTAATACCAGCTTTTGCAGCGGGTGTACCATCAATAGGAGATATTACTTTAACTACACCAGCTTCCATTCCTATTTCTATTCCAAGCCCGCCGAATTCTCCTTTAGTGTCAGTTTGCATTTCTTTGAATAGTTCTGGGCTCATATACGAAGAATAAGGGTCCAATGATTGCAAAATACCATTTATGGCTGAGTCCATCACATCAGATTGATTTATTTTATCAATATACTCATTACTGATTTTCTCTAAAACTTCACCAAATAAATCAATTTTTCCGTAAAGATCATCATATTTATTTGCATAAACTTTATTAAAAAAAGAAAATAAAAATATCACTATTATAAATTTTTTCATATCATTGCTTTCTCTTTTGGAGTCTCTTCTTTCCACATTTTTTCAAGATCATAAAAACTTCTTTTTTCGGGATGAAAAATATGAACTATTATATCCAAAGCATCGACTAACTTCCATTCCTGACTATCTTTACCCTCAATTTTACAATTATAAATTCCTGATTTTTTAAGTTCCGTCAGCAATATTTCACTTAAAGCTTGTATGTGCCTTGACGAAGTTCCAGATGCAATTATCATATAGTCTGCAATATAAGTTTTATTATGAAGATCGATTGTAATTATATCTCGGGCTTTATTAAGGTCTAAGGTTTTTTCTATTAATGATTTAATTTCTAAAATTTCCATCAATTGTTAACTTAATTTACTTTTTATCATAGTAGAAGAAATATTAAACTTTTTATTATTAATAAAGATAATATTATTTTTGTACCCATTCTTGATCAAAATTGACTTTTTTGCAAGTTTATCATATCCTTTTCTTGAAAAAACTACCAATACACAAGATTTAAGTATATTTTTATAATTTTTCCATCTATGAAAATCAATTAAATTGTCTGCACCTATTAAAAAAAAGATATATTTTTTTTTATTTTTTTTCTTAAAATAATTTATTATTTTAAACGTTCTTGAGGAACCAACAACCTTGTCTAAATATTTGACCTTAATTTTTCTGTTATTTTTCAAAATTTTTTTACATTTAGAAATTCTTTTCTCCAAAGAAAAATGGGATTTGTTTTTAAAAGGATTTTGTTTAGTTATGATCCAATTAATTCTTCTAATCGGTAATTTTTTTAGAGCGACCTTTGAAATTTTTAAATGACCATAATGTGGTGGATCAAATGAACCACCTAGTAACCCCAAAGAGCTAAATTTTATTTTTTCCATTTAATTTAAGATCTAATAATACCATTTCCAGAAACTATATATTTATAAGATGTGAGCTGGTCTATTCCAACTGGTCCCCTAGGAGGAAGTTTATTTGTGGAAATTCCGATCTCTCCTCCAAAACCAAATTCTCCTCCATCCGCAAATTGTGTTGATACATTATGCATCGCTATTGAACTGTTTACATTATTAAGAAAAAAATTTGCAGATTTTGTTTTTTTTGTAATTATCGTATCAGTATGCATTGTACCGTATTTGAGTATATGTGAGACTGCTTCTTGAACATTTTTGACTAATTTTATTGAAATTATAGAGTCTAGATACTCCGTCTTCCAATCTTTATTACTAGCCAACTTAAGCTTATTCTGAAAAGCCTTATTAATTTGTTTGTCAACTCTTACTTCACAGCCGTTTTGAATTAACATATTTACTAATGGAACTGCATGCGAATAAATCGCAGATTTTTCAATTAATAATGTCTCTAGTGCGCCGCAAATACTCGTCCTTCTCATTTTGGCATTTAAAACTATTTTCGAGGCAGTAGTTAAACTCGCTGATTTCTCGACGTAAGCATGACAAAGACCTTCTAGGTGACCTATAACATGAACATTTGATAGCTTTTGAACTTTTTCAACTAAACCCCTTCCTCCTCTTGGAACAATTACATCTATATAATTATTCATGCGGGAGAGCATGTAATCAACAATAGATCTATTTTTTTTTTCTATGATTTGAACACAATTTTTGTCAAAATTATTTTGTGCAAGGCTATCTCTAAATAAATCTGCTAAAATTTTATTAGATCTATAAGCTTCAGATCCCCCTCTTAAAATTACACAATTATTTGATTTAAGACAAAGAGATGCAACATCAGCAGTTACATTAGGCCTACTTTCATAAATGACACCAATTACCCCTATAGGAGTAGTTACTTTTTTAATCTTAAGTTTATTTGGTCGCTTCCATTCAGCCAAAACTTTTCCTATAGGGTTTGAGAATTTGATAATATCGTTAATTGAACCTCTTATTGAGTCTATTCTTTTTTCATTCAAAATTAGCCTATCAACGAGCTTTTTTCTTTTTATATTTTTAACATCTTTTTGGTTTTCTCTTAAAATATGTTTTTTATTTTTGAGGATCTTTTTATTATAACTCTCTAAAACTTTTTGAACTTTTTTATGTTCCGTATTTTTTAACTTATGATAAGCCATCTTAGCGTTAGCACCAATTTTACGTAAATATTTCATTTAAATTTTTACCATATCATCTATATGAACTACTTCTGACTTACTTGGATATCCTAATATTTTTTCAATTTCTTTACTACGTTTCCCTTTAATTACTTGCAACTCTTGAGACGAGAAAGATGACAATCCTCTTGCTAATTCTGTATTATTTTCGTTTATAATTAATATATTGTCTCCTTTTGTAAAAGTACCCTCAGTTTTAATTATACCAGCGGCTAATAAACTTTTTCCACTTTTTAAAGCTTTCTCAGCTCCCGCATCTATTTTTATTTTTCCAGAGGAAATCAAAGAGCTTACAATCCATTTCTTTCTTGCATCCAACTTAGATATTTTTGGCTCAAAACAAGTATAAATTTTATTTTTGATCATATTTTGAATTGGATTTTTTATTTTACCATTCGCAATGTACATAAGACAACCTGAGTTCATACAAATTTTTGCAGCCTCAATTTTAGTCACCATACCACCTGACCCATAATCGCTAATTTCTTTACTAGCAAGGTCTAAAATTTCTTGGTCAATTTTGCTTACTAATTTTATCAATTTTTTTGACTTAGTATATAGTCCATTTACATTTGAAAATAAAATTAAAGCGTCGGCATTAACGATCTGAGCTACACGTGCAGCCAATCTGTCGTTATCACCATATTTTATTTCTGTGGTTGCGGTTGTGTCATTTTCATTTACAATTGGAATTGCTTTAATTTTATTGAGATTTTCAAAAGTTCTTCTTATATTTAAAGCCCTTCTTCTTTGCTCAGTGTCATCTAAGGATACTAGTATTTGGGCAGTTTTAAGCTTATTTTGTTTAAAAATTTTTCTAAATTCCTCCAATAGATAAATTTGACCAACAGCGGCTATTGCTTGACTCATTTCAATTTTGATCTTACCCTTTTTTATTTTGAGATAGTTCTGTCCTAAGGCTATGGCACCTGAGGAAACAATAATAATTTCAACATTTTTTTTTATTTTTTTTATATCTTTAATTAAACTATTTACCCAATAAGACTTAAATTTACCTTTTTGGTCTACTACCGTAGATGAACCAAGTTTTATAACTATTTTTTTAAATTTATTAATATGCATATTTAATCAATGCTTTTTTTAGATTGTCTATGTCCCTTTTACTATATGTAGAGATTAAACTATATTTATTTTTTATTTTTTTTTGAAAATTTTTTAGTTTTTCCGCTAGTTTTCCATCTTCAATGTTGTCTGATTTGTTTAATACGATAAGCTCTTTTTTTTTGATTAGAGACTTGTCATATGCATTTAACTCAGATCTAATCTTCCTATAGTTTTCAACAATATTCTTTTCTGTGACATCAATCATATGAAGTAATATTTTACACCTTTCAACATGTCTTAAAAATTTATCACCAAGACCAATACCTTTATGGGCGCCCTCAACAAGCCCAGGTATATCTGCAAGTATTACTTCCTTATTCTGAACATAACAAACTCCTAAATTAGGATTGATTGTTGTAAAAGGATAATTGGCTACTTTAGGTCTTGCTCTTGTTAATGCACATAGTAAACTCGATTTTCCTGCATTTGGAAGACCAATTATACCTACGTCTGCAATTACTTTAAGTTGGAGCCAAACCCAGAATTCTTCTCCGCTTTTTCCACCAGTTTTTTTTCTCGGTGCTCTATTGGTTGAAGACTTAAATCTAACATTCCCAAAACCGCCTTTTCCACCTGAAGCGATAAGGTACTTTTCTTTACTTTTTAAAAAATCATAAATTAAAGTATTATTATCTTCTTCATATATTTGAGTACCTACTGGAACTTTCAAAATTAAATCTCTTCCTCTTGCACCTGTTTTATTTTTTTTACTACCAGGTTTGCCATTCTCCGCTTTAAAATGTTGTTTAAACCTGAAGTCAATTAAGGTATTTA
>NZJU01000019.1 GCA_002692325.1 Candidatus Pelagibacter sp. | reverse complement strand
TATCAAAAATTTAATTGCATCGGAAAATTTAATTATGGAGACTTGTTTCCCCTTGGCAGTTATAGAATTTCCTCTAGAAAAAATTTCCGTCTTGGTCAATTTTTCTAAATTTTTAATATTTTGATTAAATTGACCTAAAAGAGAGAGTAAAAGGTCTTTATTATCTATTCTTACATTTATCGTTTGTTTATCTATCTTTTTAATTGAATAATTTTCTTTAAAATTTTCTATGTTAGACATTTTTAAGCAGCAAACTCTCTCTCGTTTTTTATACCTATTTTTTCTCCAAATAAAGTCTGATTATTAGCTTTTAAGATCTTAACATTAGCAATTCTACCCACTAAATTATCGTTGCTTTCTACTATTACAGAATTTGAATATTCATCTCTGCCAAAATATTTATTCTGATTAGGTAATTTATTCTCAAATAATGTTTTTGCAGATGTTCCAACTAAGTTTTTTCTGTAATCTGTTTTAATTTGAGTGGCTATCTTTTGAAACTGCATAAGTCTTTTTTTATTTTCTACCAACTCAAACTGCTTAGCGTTTGACGCTGGAGTTCCAGGTCTAGGACTATAGACAAAAGAAAATGTTTGAATAAAATTAACCTTTAAAAGAAGCTCTATACTAGCGTTAAAGTCCTCTTTAGTTTCTCCTGGGTAGCCTATAATAAAGTCGCTCGAAAATTTCATATTAATATTGTTTTTTTTTAATTGTGAGATAATATTAAGATAAAAATTCACATCATGCTTTCTGTTCATCAATTTTAAAATTTTATTAGAACCACTTTGAACAGGTAGATGTAAGAGAGGCATTAGTTTTTTACTTGTAGAGTACATTTTTATTAAATCTTGTGTCATATCGTTTGGATGAGATGTGGTATATCTAATTCTCTCAAGATTTTTTATTTTCTCTAATTCATTGATTAAAAATGACAATCTTTTTTCTTTGTAATTGTAGGCGTTAACATTTTGACCCAGCAATGTAATTTCTTTAGATCCATTACTCACTAGAGTATTTGCCTCTGAGATGATATGTTCGATCGACCTAGAATTCTCTGGACCCCTTGTGTAAGGGACAACACAAAATTTACAAAACTTATCACAACCCTCTTGTATCGTGATAAATGATGATACTTTATTATTTTTATTTTTTACAAAGTGTAGTTGATCAAATTTATCCATTACATCAAATTTCGTTTCATCGATTTTACTTTTTCTTTTTTCCAAATTTTCAATGACTTTATTTATTTTTTGATAAGACTGAGGTCCTACAATAGCGTCTATATATTTTTCTCTTGATAATAAAACTTCACCTTCAGCTTGAGCTACACAACCTGTAACTATAATTAATGGCTTTTTTTTGTTTCTGAAAATTTTTTTAATTCTACCAATTTCATGAAAAACTTTTTCAGTCGCTTTTTCTCTGATGTGGCAAGTATTAATTATGAAACAATCAGATTTTTTGATATCATTAGAAGTCGTAAAACCATTTTTTTCCGTTATATCGCGTATCCGATCACTGTCGTACTCGTTCATTTGACAGCCGAAAGTTTTTATAAATATCTTTTTTGGCAATTTATTTTCTAAATTTTGAGCCATAAAGCTCAAGTTTGTGGTCTACGAGTTTATACCCAAGTTTTTTTGCAATTTTTTTTTGTAATTCCTCTATGTCTTTATCGACAAACTCTATTATTTCACCACTGTTAATATCTATTAAGTGATTATGATCATCATTAATTTCATATCTTGCTTTACCAGCCTTGAAATCGTGTTTGACTAGTATGCCCGCCTCTTCAAAAAGCTTTACAGTCCTATATACAGTTGCAATACTAATTTTTTCATCTACTAAAGAAACTCTTTTGTGTAGCTCATCAACATCTGGGTGATCCTTGGAGCCATATTGCTCTTTGGACTCTGAAAGTATTTTAGCTATAACTTTTCTTTGATCAGTTAATCTAACACCTTTTTCTTTACATTTATCTTCGATTATACTCATATATTCTTATTTTAACTTAAATATACAGGTTTAATCAATTTATTTTCAAATAATTTTTTTTTTATAAGTCTGTCAACATTTTTAGGGGTAAATACTTCAAGATCTTGTTTTTTGTATCCAAATACCCTAGATCCCTTAACTATACTGATACCTCTAGCTACGGAAAGACTAATTCTGATTGATGAAAAACTACCTGGACCAATATTTACCAGAATAGAAATATCTCTATTTAATTCAAAATTATTTTCATTAATAAATTTAAATAAATCAATGACAAGCTGATCGTTTTTATTGTCTTTTTTTTGGATCTTTTTTGATATAAGTTTAGAATTATTTTTAATAGCAATATAATCGTCATCGCCAATGATATTCAATAAAATAAAATTTTTAATATCTTCTTTCATTATTATTATTTTTTTTTCCACAAGTAGTCTATCAGATAATAAACAAATTGTTGACTATGGTCTGATAAGTTTGATGTATCATAGGTTTGAGGAAAACAAATATCCATCTACAAATATTAGGATGTCACAATTCCTCTCTCATATAAGTTTTATTGAAGATAACAACCTAAAATTTATCAACCCAAAAAAATTTTTAGAAGAAATAAAGAATAACAAAGAACAAAGGAAAGTTTTACTAACAATTGATGATGGTTTTTCATCTTTTTATATAAGTGCTTGGCCAATTCTTAAAAAAAAGAAAATTCCATTCATATTATTTATAAGTACAAGAGAAGTTGGAAAAAATGGTTATATGACCTGGGATCAAATCAGGGAAATTCAAAGTTATAAATTTACAGAAATAGGGAATCATAGCCATTCTCATGAATACCTAATTGATTTTGACAATGTTAATATAAGAAAAGATATAGAAACCTCAATTAAATTATTTAAGAAAGAATTAGGGCAAAATTCAGATTTTTTTTCATATCCATTTGGCGAGTATAGTATTCAACTTAAAAATATTATCATAGATTTTGATTTTAAATTTGCTCTAGGTCAACATTCAGGGGTGATAGATGAAACAAAAGATTCGTTTGAACTTCCGAGATTTCCTATAAATGAAAAATATGGTGAAATGAAAAGATTCAAATCTTTAATGAAAACTCTACCTTTTAAATATAAAAAAATTACACCTGAACAGAAATATATAAATAACAAAACAAATCCACCAGATGTCAATATTGAATTTTTTGATGATATAAATTTAGATCGTATTAATTGTTTTTCGAACGAAGGGAACAAATGGAAAAATTCGTCAATAAGTTTTATAAATCCAAATAAAATAAAGATAAATTTAAAAGAGAAATTCACAACTGAACGTGGTAGAATTAATTGCTCCTTAAGAGAGAGCGATGGTTTTTATAGATGGCTAGGTATTCAATTTGTTGTTGCCGAGAAATAAAATTATAAATTTAATTCTTTTTTAACCACTGAATTTGTAAGTTGGACTGTTTCGAAATCAGTTAAATTATTCTGTGTGATGATTTGTTCAAGAATCTTAGTATACTCTTTACCTGTTTGAGCATATTTATCTAATGTGTCTGTTAAGTTTACTCCTTTTAAAGATTTATTTCTTTTTCTGAAACTATATCTTTTCTCTCTAAAAGAGGAATAACCTTTGTGTGTATTTAAATTATTTTTGTAAGCTTTTACTGATGCTCTTAGAATTGGAAACCGAAGTATTTTGTGCCCCTCATTCTTATTTTTATTTAAAGGCTCAATACCTTGGCCGGTCCAAGTCCACTGACCAAAAATAGCGTTACCCTCTAAAGCAAAACGTGAAGTTCCCCACCCACTTTCCTTTGCGGCTTGCGCCAAAGCTATTGATACAGGAATTATATCCATTCTCTTTTTAAGTTCTTCCATATCTGAATTTTTAACTTTATATTCCCTCAGCTTTTGTCGTAACCAAAGTTTTTCTTTATCTGTCGTCATTTTTCTTGATGTAATTTGTTTTAGTTTAGACCTATCACTTAATATTTTATCATTTTCAGCAACAACTAGAGGTAAAACAATCTTTATGAATGTTTCTTTCTTAAGTTGCACGTCTTTAATTTCATCTAAATCCTTTGGAAATTGGGTAAAGTATATCGGCTTGACCCTTTTTTGATATCTAACATCTCTTAAGTCATACTCGACATCCTCAAATAAACTCAATACTGTCTCTGTTTTTAAATTGAGGTTTGGTAAAACTAGCTCTTTTACTTGACTAGGATCTTTTGACTTTTCAGTTTTTTGATTTTTTTTCTCCGGAATTTTTTCTAGTTCTTTTTTTTTTTCCTTTTTCTCAACTATTTTAGCTTCTTTTTTTTGCTGAGTTATTTTTTTTTCAGACTTTACAAGCTTTTCTTTTTTTTCAACAACTATTTCTCTTTCGTTAAATTTATAATTTTCAATCAGACTAAAACCCACAATCCCGATTGTTAAGATTGCTATAGCATATCCAAAGGAAGCTATTATTTTTTTAATCTTTCGCTCCTCAAATTTTGACTCGTACATTGAACTAAATACTCTAGTAAATGTGTCTGAAACAAAATTTAGAATTGCTGAAATTACTTTTGGGATAATATTTAAAAAGTTTAGCCCTGCTACTCCTGCACCTCTCCAAATATTTATTAAAAATTTTGCAGCACCTGATGTCGTTTCATCATAAATTCCAGTTGCACCCTTTCCTGTTTTAGAAATTATTCGATTAAAACCCTTTGAGGTGTCGTCGTATATATTTGTAACCTCTTTTCCAGCTTTAGATAATGGCTTTGAAAAATTTTTTTGAAAAAAACCTACATTGAATTCTTTGGGTATTGGAACCTTGTTTTTTTTAAGTATGTGTTCTATTTGTGAATTTGTAAGATTTTTTTTTCTTTTAAAATAATTCTGTACTTCTGATATTTTATATATACGAACTAGTTCTAGTAACTTTTCACGATATGAAATATTTTTTTTCATTTCTTAAACAGCCTCGACTGATTGAACTTCTTTTACATAATGTTTTAATAAATTTTGAACTCCTTGTTTAAGTGTCATCATTGAGCTTGGACAACCTGAGCAGCTTCCTTGAAGTTCTAACTTTACAATTCCATTATCGTAAGACTTGAATTTTATATCTCCGCCATCTCTAGCCACTGCCGGTCTTATTTTGCTATCTAGTACTTCTTTAATTTGCAATATAACGTCATTATCATTTGTATCACTTAAAATTTCTGTAACTTTATCCAAAACGGGACCTTTATTTTTGTTAAAATAATCGTTCAAATATGAAACCACAGAGGGTTTAAGGGCATCCCAAGATATTTTTTCATCTTTTTTTACGGTTACAAAGTTTTGAGCTAATAAAATCAGTTCTACACCATCAAGTGAGAGTAATTCTCTGACAAAAGAGTTTTTGATCTTGTCTTTATCTTTTCTTTGGAATTCCTCAGTTCCGCTCAAAGAAACTGTTCTTTCTGTCATAAATTTCAAAGAGTTAGGGTTTGGTGTCTTTTCAATTTGTATCATTTGATAAATTTATATTATACTAATCCAACTATTTCACGTATCTTTTTGAGGTTTTCCTCAGCTTTTAAATTAGCTTTTTCCTTACCTTTTTGAATTACTGCTTTCAAATATGTTTGATCTTTTAGCAAATCTTTGATTTTTTTACCAATGGGGCAGATGGTCTCTATAATAATTTCTGATAGCATGGGTTTAAAAGTGGAAAAGTCTTTTCCTGCCAACTTTATTAACGTTTCTTCTAAATTTGATCCTTTTAATTCAGAATAAATATTTATCAAATTTAAAGCCTCAGGTCTGTTTTCTAAATCTTTAATTTCATAAGGTATTGGATCTGTATCCGTTTTTGCCTTTTTTATTTTTTTTACTATTTCTTCAGGGCTGTCTTTTAAGTTAATTCTTGAATAGTCAGACTCCTCTGATTTGCTCATTTTTTTTGTTCCATCTCTCAAGCTCATAATCCTGGATATATTTTTGGGTATTAAGGGCTCTGGTATAGGAAAGAATTCTTTTAAATTGTAATCTTTATTAAATTTTTGAGCTATGTCCCTTGAAAGTTCTAAGTGTTGTTTTTGATCAGCACCAACAGGAACATGGGTCGCTTTATAAAGTAAAATATCGGCAGCCATTAAATTAGGATAAATATAGAGTCCCACACTTGCTTTTTCTTTATCTTTACCTGCTTTGTCTTTAAATTGCGTCATTCGATTTAACCAACCCATTCTAGAAGTACAACTTAAAATCCAAGCTAGTTCAGTGTGGCCTCTTACAGATGACTGATTAAAGATTATATTCTTTTTTTCATCTATACCCGAAGCCAGAAAAACTGCAGTAGTTTCTAGAATATTATTTTTTAGATCCTTGGGATTTTGAAATGTGGTTATTGCATGTAGGTCCACAACACAATATATGCAATCTGCTTTATGTTGAAGAGCTACAAAGTTTCTGAGTGCCCCAAGATAATTGCCTAAATGTAAATTTCCAGTAGGCTGAACTCCTGAAAAAACAAGTTTTTTTTTATCCATTTTTAATTAGTTTTATAATTTTTTATTTTCAAAACACCTAATGAATAACATAAAAACAAATAAGTAGCAGCAGCTAAGAAAACAATAAACAGTAAGTATAAAATTTTAAAATTTTCGCCATAAGTTAAACTGTCACTAAAAATATCAAGAAAAAAGATTAATGAAATTGTCATTAAAATTGTTGCTAAAATAACTTTAATTAAGTTTCTATAGGTAGAGTTCATTATGACAAGATATTTTCTTGACTTTAATACAAAAAAATAAACGAAAACGCCTATCCAGGTAGATATTGAGGTAGCTATTGGAATGATTATAAATCCTACTTCTCTGAAGTAAATCAAGCTTATTGTTACATTTAAAATTACTACGAAAAAAGAAATTTTAAATGGAGTTATAGTATTGTTACGAGCAAAAAATAAATTAGACATTATTTTAATCATTGAGAAAGCTGGAACACCATAACCAAAATATCTGAGAGCAGTAGCTGTTAATTCGATGTCATTTTTAGTAAAAGAACCATAGCCAAATAACGAGCTTATAATTTCTTTTGACGCAAAAATAAGCCCTAGACCTGCGGGTAAAGATAAAAGCAAACATAGCTCGATTGAACTATTTTGTATTTTGTTAATAAGAAAAAAATTTTTGTTTTTTATTGCTTTAGATAAAGCGGGTAGAGAAACAGTGCTAACAGCTATGCCGGCAACCGCAAGATTAATTTGATATACTCTATCAGCATAATATAGATAGGATACTGCGCCAACCTGAAAAGATGCAATGATTGTACCAATTAAAATATTTATTTGAGTTACACCGGATGAAAAAATACTAGGTAAAAGTTTTTTAAAGAAAAACTTTACTTGTTTACTAATTTTTTTTTTAAAGTTAAATTGAGGATTGTAATATTTTTTCACAAAGTAAAGTAAGAATATAAATTGCACAATCCCGCCAAATGTTACTCCATAAGAAAGAGATTTAGCATAATCTAACTTAAAATAAGCGGACATTAAGATCGCTATTATTAAAATAAGATTTAATAGTATTGGTGCCGCAGATGCTGCGGCAAATTTATTATGAGAGTTTAATATCCCAGCAATAAATGATGAGAGGCTTACAAACAACAGAAATGGAAAAGTAATACGTGTTAGTTCTACAGCTAAATTAAATTTATTAGCATCTTGTAAAAATCCAGGGGCGATAATGCCTACTATCAAAGGTGTAAAAATTTCAATTATTAAAACAATAAAAAGTAATATTATGGTAAGCAAAGTTAAAAGCTCATTTGCAAAATTTTCTCCATTTTTTTTGCTTTTAAGTTTCGCTGTAGTGTAACTTGGGATAAAAGCTGCGTTAAAAGTACCTTCAGCAAAAAGTCTTCTAAATGTATTTGGAAGCCTAAACGCAACGAAGAATGCATCTGCCATCATTGAGGCACCTAAAAAAAATGCAATTAATATATCTCTAAAATATCCTAAAATACGGCTGATTAAGGTAAAAAAACTAAATACAGTGGTTGAAGACAATAAATTCATAATTAAGCCAAAATTATCAGTGATTTATACAATTTATTATTACATAATTAATAATCAATGACAAAAAAATCAAAGATAGATCATTATACAGATAAAGAAGCTTTAGATTTTCATATAAATGGCAAGTCTGGCAAAATTGAGGTGAATTCTTCTAAGTCGTTAACCACAAAAAGAGACTTATCACTTGCGTACTCTCCGGGTGTGGCGGCACCAGTTAAAGAAATTGCTAAAGATTCTAATGCTTCATATGATTATACTTCAAAAGGAAATTTAGTTGCTGTAATAAGCAATGGCTCTGCAATCTTAGGGCTTGGCAATCTCGGTTCTCTTGCTTCTAAACCAGTCATGGAAGGAAAAGCAGTTTTATTTAAAAGGTTTGCAGATATAGACTCGATTGATATTGAAGTAGATAGTTCAGATGCACAAGAAATAATAAACACTATTAAAAATATATCAGGTACTTTTGGAGGTATTAATTTAGAGGATATTGCTGCACCTGATTGTTTTATTATAGAGAAAAAATTAAAAGAAATATTAGATATACCTGTTTTTCATGATGACCAGCATGGAACAGCTATTATTACTACAGCTGCTTTAATGAATGCTTTAAACATCTCCGGAAAAGAAATAGACAAAGTAAAAATTGTAGTAAACGGTGCGGGCGCTTCTGCTATTGCATGCGCAAATTTGTTTAAATTATCTGGCGTAAAAAATGAAAATTTAATCATGTGCGATAGAAAGGGAGTCATTTACCAAGGGAGAGATAAAGTAGACAAATTTAAATCTGCTTTTGCTATCAAAACTAAGTATAGAAAATTAGATGATGCGATGAAAGGTGCTGATGTATTTTTAGGTTTATCCGCCAAAGATGTAGTTACTAAAGAAATGATTAAATCAATGAATAAGAATCCAATAATTTTTGCCTGCGCAAATCCAGATCCAGAAATTAAGCCAGAATTAATTGAAGAGGTAAGAAATGATGCAATTATTGCTACAGGAAGATCAGATTATCCTAATCAAGTTAACAATTTAATTGGATTCCCTTATATCTTTAGGGGTGCTCTAGATGTGAGAGCAAAAGAGATAAATGAAAAAATGAAAATCGCTGCCGCAAAAGCTATCGCTTTACTTGCAAGAGAGGAAGTTCCGGACGAAGTTGTTGCTGCTTATGGAGGTGAAAGGCCAAAGTATGGAAGAAACTACATTATTCCGTCGACTTTTGATCCAAGATTAATAAGTGTGATACCTGCCGCTGTTGCTGAGGCTGCTATGAAAAGTAACGTAGCAAGAAAAAAAATTTCCAATCTTGATGATTATAAAGATAGTTTAACAAATAGACTGGACCCTTCAATGTCAATAATGCAAGGAATAAATTCAAAAGTTAGAAAAAATCCAAAAAAAGTTGTATTCGCTGAGGGAGAAGATGAGAACATGCTTAAAGCAGCTGTAGAATTCGGAAAAAATAAACTTGGTATTCCCATATTAATTGGAAATGAAAAGAGGGTTAAAGAATCTTTAGATAAAATCGGTTTAGATGAGAACTATAAGATCTTGATAGTAAATTCTACAGATAAAGTAAAAAGAGAGAAATACGTTGAATACCTTTATAAAAAACTTCAAAGAACTGGCCAACTTGAAAGGGATGTAGATAGACTGGTAAGAAATGAAAGAATAGCATTTGGAGCCTCTATGTTAGCCTGTGGAGATGCAGACGCGATGGTAACAGGAAATATAAGACATTATGCAGCATCAATTGAAAAATTAAAAAGTGTTTGTAGCGCACGACAAGGCGAGCCCATATTTGGTTTAACTTTAATGGTATTTAAAGGAAAAACAGTTTTAGTTGCTGACACAAATGTTGAGGACTTTCCGTCTTCTAAACGATTAGTAGATGTCTCTAAATCTTGTGTGAGAGTAGCAAGGTTATTTGGATTTGATCCTAAGGTTGCTTTTTTATCACATTCTACTTTTGGTAAGCCAATTTCAAGAAACACTAAACATGTAAGAGAAGCAATTGAACTTCTTAAAAATCATAAAGTCGATTTTGACTTTGATGGAGAAATGCAGCCTGATGTTGCTCTAAACCCTATCTATAAAGAGATTTATCCATTCTCAAAAATTGTTGGTAATGCAAATATTTTGATAATGCCCGCGCTACACAGTGCTGCAATATCTACGAAATTGATGAAGTCCTTTGGTGGGGCAAAACTCATAGGACCATTGCTGATAGGGTTAGACCAACCCATTGAAGTGGCTCCTTTAAGATCTTCTACATCAGACATTTTAAATCTAGCATCTATAGCTGCTTACTCAGCTGGTGTAATTGACTATAAAAAGAATTAATTTTTATTCCTACTTAATTCAGAAACTAAGTAAATGGATGGTATAACTTTTTTTACGTTATAAATTTCATTTGCTTCTCTCATGACTTCTTCTTTCTCCTCTTTATTCATCGCAATCCCAAATATATAAATTTCTTTATTAATTGTTTCTAAAGTGTAATTCCTTGACTTAGTTTTTTTATTTATAACTAGTGCAGTTCTTAATTGACTTGTAATGAGAATATCTTTTGCAGTGTTTTTAAAATTAGATTTACCTTTTATGGTAATTGCATTTTTTACTGACCTTACACCCTTAGTTTCCCAAGCCATTTTTGTAATCTTTATTTTTTCCTCTGGCTTATCTACTTTTCCTGCAAGAAAAATTCTACCATCTAATACCTCTACTTGTATAAAAAAGTACTTTTTATCTCTAAGGGATAATCTTGCTACAAGATTTTTTTGCATAATAGTGTCATCTATTTGCATACCAATAGTTCTAGGGTCAAATGTTATATCAACACCTGTACCAAACCTTGAGACAGAAGTACAATGTGACAGTATCATGCAAACCAATATAATTTTTATAAATTTCATTTTTTAATTTTTAAACAATAATCGTATATTATTTTTTTTGATATGCTAGAACTTAAAGATATTAAGTTAACAGTATCTTTCATGCTATATTTTTTAAGATAACTTTTGGCCAAAATCTTCATTTCTTTAAATTCTTTTTTTCTATCTATTTCTTTTTTAATAATTTTTTTTGACAAAACAATAGTTAATTCACCTTTAAGAGTACTTGTGAATAATTCTAAATCTTTCACATTATTTCTGTAGAAGGTTTCGTGGAGTTTACTTATTTCTCTGGCGATTAAAATTTTTCTGTCATCAAAATGCTTTTTAAAATATTTAATATAAAAATTAACTCTTAAACTTGGAATAAATGCTACAATTGCAAAGTTAATATTTGAGAGTTTTTTTAGCTCTTTCTCCAGTTCCAGATCTTTTTTAGGTAAAAAGCCATAAAAAATAAATTGATCATCAAAAGAAGAAACACTCATTGCCGCTGTTAAAGAGGAAGGGCCAGGTATTGGAATAACAGATATTTTTTTGTTAATGCATTCTTCAACGAGTAAATTCCCCGGATCAGATAGTATGGGTGTACCAGCATCAGAAACTAGTGACAAAATTTTGCCCTCATTTAAGTATCGAATGATCTTTGGAATGTTTTTTTTCTCATTAAATTTGTGATAAGAAATAAGAGGTTTATTTATTTTAAAATGCTTTAACAATTTAGAGGTACGTCTTGTATCTTCACATAATATGAAATCTGATAATTTTAATATCTTTATTGCCCGTAAAGTAATATCTTCGAGATTCCCAATTGGAGTAGAAACTATATATAATCCTTTTAGTATCATATTTAAAAATGTTTAAAATTTTATTTACTTTATTAATTTTTATTTCTTACAACTTTAATTTCTCCTTATACTCTCAAGAAATAAATAATAAAATAAAAATTGGTCTTTTAGTTCCTTTTACCGGTGAGTATGCAGATGTAGGTAAATCTATACTTTATTCACTTCAACTGGCTTTAAAGGAAATAGACGAAAAAAAAGTTGTTATTTACCCCAAAGATTCAGGTTTAGATAACAAAGATAAGTTACTTAAATCAATTGAGGAACTTATCAAAGAAGATATTAAAGTAGTGATAGGACCTCTCACTCAGAAACATATTAATGAAGTGTACAAATTTAAAAATATTTCTTTTGTTTCTTTATCAAATATTAATCCAGGTATTAAAAATAATGTAGTAAGTATTGGAGTGGGTCTTGAATCTCAACTACTGGCAATTAAAAAATTTTTAGAAAAGAAAAATAAAAATAAAACTGTAATTCTTTATCCAGATAATTCTTATAGTGATTTTATAGAAGGTAAATTGAAAAAAATAAAAATCAAACCTTACAAAACACTTAAATATAATCCAGATCCAAGAATAATCACTGGGGAGATAGAGAAGCTAACTAATTATTCTCAGAGAAAAAGAAATTTAGAAAATAGAAAAAAAATACTGGAAAAAAAAGATGATCTTGCTTCTCAAAGAGAGCTTAAAATACTTGAGCAAAAGTATACTTTGGGAAAAGTGAATTTTGACTCGGTGATTGTTTTAGACTTTGGTAGTAATTTAAAAAGTGTTTTGGCCTCACTAGTATTTGCAGATGTAAATCAAGAGGACGTAATCTTTACAACTATAAATCAATGGTTTGATAAAAGCATTTTTTTTGAAAATTCAATTAAAACTATTTATTATCCATCTGTAGATTTAAAAAATTTTGAAAAATTTAATCAAGAATATTTTAACATGTATGATCAATATCCAAGTGAAATTGGAATTCTTGCATATGACGCTCTTGGATTGATATATTACGTTTGGAATAAAAAAAATGGAATAGAAAATATCAAAGATTTTTTATTTAAAGATAAGATTAAAAGTAAAATTGGTTCATTTAAGTTTATTGAAGATGAAATTATACAGGATTTAAATATTTACAAAATTGAAGGAAAAAAATTTAAAAAACTGTAACTTTCCTCTTTAACTCTTTGTAAGCTAAATATCGATGGTCTGATTTCATTTTACTTTTTCTTGTCATTTGACCAAATGTTTTCTTTTTTTTTTCAGGAATGAAAATTGCGTCATATCCAAATCCCTTTGAACCTTTAATTTTTTTCGATATTGTTCCTTTCAATTTCTTTGTGGAAGATATAGATTTGCCACTGGGGTAGCATAATGTTAATGAGCAAACAAAATTTGCATCTCTTTTTTTCTTATCTTTTAAAAGTAAAATTATTTTTTTCATTGCTGTATTGAACCCGCCTAACATTTTAGCCCAGCGAGCTGAATAGATTCCTGGTTTATTTTTTAATGCCACTACTTCTAAACCAGAGTCATCCGATATCGAGTATAAACCAGATTTTAGAGAAAAATGTCTGGCCTTAAGAATTGAATTTGCTTTGAATGTTTTACCGGATTCTTTTGGAGGTTTTATTTTATATTTTGCTGGCGAAATCTTTTTCAAATTCTTTGGTAAAAGAGCGCATATTTCTCTATATTTTCCTCTATTATGAGTTCCTATTAATATTTTTTTTATTTTTTTCATGATAACTAGAAATTATAAATTTCATCATTATATAACATTTATGAATGAAAAAAATGAGTCTAAACTTGAGTCTGGAGAATCTGAGCAGCCTAAGAATGATGAAAAACAGGCGGGTTCTCAAGAGGAATCGATAGAAGAAAAGTTAAAAAAAACTGAGGAAAAACTTTTGAGATCCCTTGCTGAAATTGAAAATCAAAGAAAAAGATTTGAAAAGGAAGTTAAGGATGCATTTGAATATGGTGGTTTTAACTTTGCGAAAGAGACCTTGTCTCTTATAGATAATTTACAGCGCGCTAAGCTATCAATGAAGAGTGATGATAATTTTAAGAAGAGCTCTATGTTCAGTAAGTTTTTAAAGAATATAGAAATTATTGAAAAAGATTTAATTTCAGTATTTGAAAAGAATAATATTAAAAGGATTGATTGTATTAACAAGAAATTTGACCCAAATTTTCATCAGGCGATGTTAGAGATTGAAGACGAGAGCAATGAACCTGGAACAGTGCTACAAGAAATACAGCCTGGATATAAATTAGGAGAGAGGTTGTTGAGGCCTTCTTTTGTTGGTGTTTCAAAGAAAAAAGCTGAAAAAAGCGAGAAAAAGGAGGATTAATGACTTGTAGTTCTAAAAAAAACCCCCATATAAATCTTATTGTAGGAGAAAATTTATGAGCAGAGTAATAGGTATCGATTTAGGAACAACAAATTCTTGTGTTGCCATAATGGATGGTAAGCAAGCAAAGGTATTAGAGAACACTGAAGGCGCAAGGACTACCCCTTCAGTTGTCGCATTTTTAGATAAAGAAGAAAAGCTTGTTGGACAACCTGCTAAAAGACAAGCTGTAACAAACCCAAACGATACCATTTATGCAGTAAAAAGGTTAATTGGTAGAAAATTCGATGGGCCCTCTGTGCAGAAAGATATTTCAAAAGTTCCATACAAAATTACAAAATCAGAAAATGGGGATGCTTGGGTCGAGGGTAAAGGCAAACAGTATTCTCCTGCTCAAATATCAGCTTTCATTTTACAAAAGATGAAAGAAACAGCTGAGAAATATTTAGGACAGGCGGTGACAAAAGCAGTAATTACTGTGCCAGCTTATTTTAATGATTCTCAAAGACAAGCGACAAAAGATGCTGGCAAAATCGCTGGACTTGAAGTTTTAAGAATTATTAATGAACCAACTGCAGCCTCCCTGGCTTATGGCCTTGATAAAAAAGGTGGAAAAAAAATTGCAGTTTATGATTTAGGTGGAGGAACCTTTGATGTTTCAATATTAGAAATAGGTGATGGTGTATTTGAGGTCAAATCTACTAATGGTGACACATTTTTAGGTGGTGAAGATTTTGACGACGCAATTGTTGATTATCTTTCAGAGGAATTTAAGAAAGATAATGGTATTGATTTAAAAACTGATAAGTTAGCTTTACAAAGATTAAAAGAAGCAGCTGAAAAAGCAAAGATAGAGTTGTCTTCTGCGGCTCAAACAGAGATTAATTTACCATTTATTACTGCAGATAAAAGTGGTCCCAAACACTTGAATCTAAAATTTTCAAGAGCAAAGTTAGAAGCTTTAGTTCAAGATTTAATTGAAAGAACTCTCACTCCATGTAAAACCGCCTTGAAAGACTCTGGTTTCTCTGCTGCTGAGATAAATGAAGTAGTTCTGGTTGGAGGTATGACTAGGATGCCTAAAATTATTGAAACTGTTAAAAACTTTTTTGGTAAAGAACCTAACAAAAGTGTTAATCCAGATGAAGTAGTGGCGATGGGTGCTGCTATACAGGCTGGTGTCCTTCAAGGGGATGTTAAAGATGTTTTATTATTGGATGTAACGCCACTTTCACTAGGAATCGAAACATTGGGTGGTGTTTCAACAAAATTAATTGAAAAAAATACAACAATACCAACCAAAAAAAGCCAGGTTTTTTCAACTGCAGAAGATAATCAGCCGGCAGTATCTATAAGAGTTTTACAAGGTGAAAGAGAGATGGCAGCTGACAACAAATTACTTGGAAATTTCGAGCTAGTCGGTATACCGCCTGCACCTAGAGGAACTCCACAAATAGAGGTAACTTTTGATATAGATGCAAATGGTATTGTAAGTGTTTCCGCAAAAGATAAAGGAACTGGTAAAGAGCAAAATATTCAAATTCAGGCATCTGGTGGTTTATCTGATGAAGAAATTAATAAAATGGTAAAAGACGCTGAAGCTAATAAAGAGGCTGATAAAAAGAAAAGAGAAGCCGTAGATATTAGAAATCAAGCTGATAGTTTAATTTTTTCTACCGAAAAAAGTCTTAAGGAACATGGAGATAAAGTTTCGGCTGAGGAAAAAAAATCAATTGAAAACGCTGTGTCAGATCTTAAAAGCTCTCTTAAAGGAACTGATAATGAAGATCTTAAAAAGAAAACACAAGCGCTTATACAGGTTTCTATGAAATTGGGTGAAGCTGTTTATAAACAACAACAGGAAAAACAAAAGAAAAAAGATGACAATGATAAAGATGATAAACCAAAAGATGAAACCAAAGAAAATGTTGTTGACGCAGATTTTGAGGACGTAAAAGAAGACAAAGAAAAAAGCGCCTAAGATTTGAAAAGGAGTAAGTCCAATTGGCCAAAAGAGACTATTACGACATCTTAGGGGTAAGCAAATCAACATCAAAAGATGAAATTAAAAAAGCTTATAGAAAATTAGCTTTAAAATATCATCCGGACAAAAACAAAGGCGACAAAGCCTCTGAAGAAAAATTCAAAGAGGCTAGTGAAGCTTATCACATTTTGTCTGATGAAAAGAGAAAGGCTAATTACGATCAATTTGGCCATGCAGCTTTTGAGGGCGGTAATAACCAAGGGTTTGGAAATTTTGATTTTGGCTCGTCATTTTCTGACATTTTTGAGGATTTTTTTGGAGATGATGTTTTTGGCTCTTCTCGAGGTCAAAGAAGAAGATCGGCCAACAGAGGAAATGACTTAAGATACGATATTACAATTGGCCTAGAAGAAGCTTACAGAGGATTAAATAAAAAAGTTAATTACACGACTTATAAAAAATGTGGAAGATGTTCAGGTCAAGGTTCTGAGCCTGGGTCGAAACCTATAACGTGTAACTATTGTAATGGTCATGGAAAAGTAAGGTCAAATCAAGGATTTTTTACAATTCAACAAACATGCCCTGAGTGTAGCGGATACGGAGAAAAAATAAGTAATCCTTGTAGCAAATGCAGGGGAAATGGAAAGATTCAATCTCAAGAAAATATTTCTGTGAAAATTCCAAAAGGTGTCGATGATGGAACCAGAATCAGACTTAGTGGTAAAGGAGAAGCTGGAAGTAAAGGGGGTACTAGCGGAGACTTATATCTTTTCATTTCGGTGGATAATCACAATATATTTAAGAGATCTGAAGAAAACTTATTTTATGAATTGCCAATTACTTTTTCTGATGCCGCGCTTGGATCCTCCGTTGAAGTTCCATCCATTGATGGAGGAAGATCAAAAATTAAAATCCCTGCAGGGACACAACAAGGTAAACAATTCAGACTTAAAGGGAAAGGTATGCCAGTCTTGAGAGGTAGTAGTTATGGGGACCTGTATATTAAGATTATTACAGAAGTTCCAACCTCATTAACATCAAAACAAAAGCAATTACTTGAGGAATTTAAAAAAATTGAGGCTGAAAAACCAAACCCACTTATAAAAAGTTTTTTTGAGAGAGCAAAAAAATTTTGGAAAAATTCATAATTTAAATGAATACAGATCAAATTTTATCTGCGATTATTTTAATCGCGGTATTATCTTTAGTTATGCCCACATTTTTAAACACTAATAGTCGATTAAAACAATTTTTAAGAAATTTGTCTATTTGGGCTGTAATTGTAGTTATTATTGTTATAATTATTCAATTAAACAGATGAAAAAAATCAACTTAGCAATAACTGGATGTATGGGAAGAATGGGCCAACAAATTATTAGTTCAGCTAAAAAGAATAAGATGATTAAAGTAGTAGCCTTAACCGAAAATAAAAAAACAAATAAAACAATAGCTGGTTTGAAAGTTACATCTAACTCAATGAATTCATTTAAAAAAGCGAATGTAATAATTGATTTTACCGTTCCAAAGTGCACGCTGGAAGTATTAAATTATGCTAGTAAATTAAAGAAAAAAGTTGTGATAGGAACGACAGGTTTCACAAAATCAGAAGAAAATTTAATAAAGAAATTTTCAAAAAAAATTCCTATTTTAAAAGCTGGAAATATGAGCTTAGGCGTAAATTTGTTAATGTATCTTACTGAGATTGCATCTAGATCCCTTGGAAAAAAATTTTTAAGTAAAGTTTATGAAGTTCATCATAAGGACAAAAAGGATTACCCCTCAGGTACAGCATTAATGTTAGCAAAGGGTATAGCGAATGGAAAAAATAGAGATTTTTACAGCACACTTGGAAAAAAATATTTTAATAAAAAATTTTTTCCATACGGAAAAAAAATAAATTTTAATTCAATCAGAAAAGGTAAGGTTATTGGAGAGCATGAAGTAACTTTTTCTTCTGGAAAAGAAATTGTATCTTTAAATCATGAATCTTTTGATCGAGCGTTATACTCAGAGGGCGCAATAGCAGCTGCGAGTTGGTTATCCAAAAAAAGAAACGGGCTTTATTCGATGAGAGATCTTTTAAATTTCAAGTGAATAACAAAAAAAAATCCGCAATTATAATTAAAATATTAAATAGAACGTACCCAAAAGTTCCTATTCCCTTAAACTATAAAAATACATTTACTTTGCTTATCTCTGTTTTGTTATCAGCTCAATGTACGGATGTTAATGTTAACAATGTGACCAAAGATATTTACCCGAAGTATAATCGCCCTGAACATTTTGTTAAGCTAGGAAGAAGAAAAATTGAGAAGCTAATTAAAAGAATAGGAATTTTTAGGGTCAAAGCAAAAAGCATTTTTTATCTATCAAAAAAATTAATAGAAAAACATCACGGAACTGTACCAAAAACCTATGAGGAGCTTGAACAGCTGCCAGGAGTAGGTCATAAAACTGCAAGCGTGGTAATGTCTCAAGGATTTGGTTATCCTGCATTTCCAGTTGACACTCGCATTCACCGTTTAGCACAAAGATGGGGTTTGACTAATGGCAAAAGTGTTATTCAAACTGAAAGTGATCTAAAAAAAATATTCCCTAAAAAACTCTGGAACAGGCTTCATCTGCAAATTATTTGGTATGGGCGCGAATATTGCAAGGCTAGAGACTGCCATGGAATAACTTGTAAAATTTGCAAAAGCTGTTATCCAAATAGAAAGAAACTAGTTAAAACGAAAAAAGCTTAATCTTTATAATGCAAATATTAGGAATAGGAAACGCTATTGTCGATGTAATATGCAAAGTGCAGGATGACTTTCTTTTAAAGAATTCTCTAAAAAAAAGCACAATGAAATTAGTTGACCAAACAGAGTTCAAAAATTTACTTAAGGGTCTAAAGATAGAAGAAACTGTTTCAGGAGGATCTATTGCAAATTCAATAGTAGGTTTATCGCAATTAGGCAATAAAGTTGGTTTTATAGGAAAAATAAATGATGATCCTTTGGGAAATAAATACGAAATTGGCTTAGAAAAAGAAAAAGTAAAATATTTTTACTCAAAAAGAAGAGGGTCCGTTCCAACTGGCACATGTCTAATTTTAATCACTCCAGACTCAGAGAGAACAATGGTGACTTTTTTGGGTGTAGCTGGTCAAATTAATGAGGACGATATAAATAAAGAAGCTGTTAAAAATAGTGAAATTGTCTTTCTTGAGGGATATTTGTGGGATAAGGGAGAGCCGAAAAAAGCTTTTGATAAAGCTATAAGAAATTCTAACAAAGTAGCAATGTCGCTGTCAGATTTATTTTGTGTTGAGAGGCATAAATCTGACTTTTTAGAATTAGTGAAAAATAAATTACATATAACCTTTGCTAATGAACAAGAAATAATGTCATTGTTAAATACAAAAAAATTCAATGATGTGATTGAATTTTCAAAAAAAAATGGAAAACTTATTGTTGTTACTAGAGGCGAAAATGGAGCTTTAGCAATCCAAGGCAGTGAAATTGTAGAATGTACAGCTAAACAAAATATAAAAATAAAAGATTTAACTGGTGCAGGAGATTTATTTGCTGGCGGGTTTCTTCACGGCTATATTAATAATAAATCAATCAAAGAGTGCCTAGAGAAAGGAACAGAAATGTCCTCAAAAGTTATTCAAATAATAGGAGCTAGACTCAGTTGATCAAATATGTCCTAATTTTTTTTTATTTAA
>NZJU01000018.1 GCA_002692325.1 Candidatus Pelagibacter sp. | reverse complement strand
TATATTTACAATTTTAATGGCAGGTATCATTGCTATTTCAATAAAAATGGTTGGATTATTATTAATTACAGGAATGTTAATTATACCAGCTGCAATGGCTAGAAATATTTCTTCAAGTCCTCAGAGGATGGTAATTTATTCAGTACTTGGAGGTTTGTTGTCAGTAATTTTAGGTTTGTTTTCTTCGTTAGAATTTAACTCATCCTCAGGTCCATCAATTATAGCGGCTGCCTTATTTTTATTCATACTTTCTTTATTAAATATAAAACAATCAATTAAATTGAAAAATTAAAAAGGAATCAGTAAAATGTCTAAAATGCAAAAAGAAAATAATCTTTCAAAAAATCAGCAAATTATTTTTAATTTAATTCATAAATCTCCGGAGCCCTTAAAAGCTTATACAATACTTTTTAATGTTCAGAAGAAAGGTATTAAAGCACCACCACAAGTTTATAGGGTATTAGATAAATTAGTTGAAATGGGAAAAATTCATAAAATTGAGAGCAAAAATGCTTTTGTTGCCTGCAGAAATTCAGATTGTGAAATATCTAAAGCGACTGCATTTTCTATATGTGAAAGTTGTGAAGTAGTAGATGAAATCAGTGACACAAAACTCTCTAAGTATTTATCAAGCTTTAATCATAAAAAGGGGATGAAATTTAAAAGATTTAATTTAGAATTTTTTGGAATTTGTAAAAAATGTAGGTAAAATTTTCTATATAAGCTATAAAAAATAGTCGATAAGCATATATTCCATATTTCACTTTTTAGTTGTGTTCCGGTTACAATACACACTACATTTTGTTACAATTAAATAAATAATTAATAACTCTAGGGGGGTTAGATGAAATCAATAACTAAATTACTGGCAGTTATGTTAACTGCTTTATTTTTAAATAATATTGCTAATGCTGCATGTGGGAAGATTACATATGCTAACATGAATTGGGCTTCAGCTTCATTGATGGCTAATATTGATAAGATAATATTAGAAAAAGGTTACGGTTGCGAGGTGGAATTGCTTCCTGGCGATACCATGCCTTCTTTTACATCAATGAATGAAAAAGGCCAGCCGGATGTAGCTCCTGAGCTTTGGGCCAACTCTGTGATGAGTCCATTAAAAAAAGCTGTAGGTGAGGGCAGAATTCACATTGTTAACAAAGGACCTATTACTGGACTAGGAGAAGGATGGTTTGTTCCACCTTACACAATGAAAAAACACGGAATTAAAACAGTTCAGGATTTATTAAAAAGACCTGATTTATTTCCGCATCCAGAAGATAAAAGTAAAGGTGCTTTTGTAGGATGTCCTGCAGGATGGGGATGTCAACTTGTAAACAATCAGTTATTTAAAGCTTTTGACATGGAAGCTAAGGGTTGGAAATTAGTTGATCCAGGTTCAGCGGCGGGACTTGATGGTTCAATTGCAAAAGCTGTCGAAAGAGGAGACAATTGGGTAGGTTACTATTGGAGCCCAACTGCAATAATCGGAAAGTATGACATGAAACTTTTAGATTTTGGAGTTAAGTGGGGTGGAGATGACAATTGGCACAAGTGTGTTGTAAAATCAGAGCAAGAGTGCGCAACTCCAAAGAAAACTCGATGGGTTGACTCTGAAGTATACTCAGTAGTAACTGATAATTTCAAAAAGTCTGCGGGACCTGATGCTATGAAGTTTATGAAAAATAGAATTTATCCAGGTAATGTGATGAACTCTATGTTGGTTTATATGACTGACAATCAAGCAGAAGGACAAGATGCAGCGATCGAATTTATGAAGAAACATGAGAAAGTTTGGTCTAAGTGGGTTTCTTCATCAGTTGCAAAAAAAATTAAAGCAGGAATTTAATTTAAATTACTGTTTTAAATGCAACTCGAATTCTTCTTAAAATTTCCCTCCATGGAGAGGGAAAGTTTAAGAGATTTGAAAAAAGGTATAGATCTTACCTTCAAAGACTTTTCTCGTGAGTACGGAGACTCAATAGAGGGCTTTTTTGGCCCTCTATTAAAATTCTTGGTTTGGTTTGAAAGATTCTTAATTACAACTCCCTGGCCACTAATTATCTTATTGCTATCATTTTTAGCTTGGTTGAGCTCAAGAAATATCAAGTTAGCAATAGGAACAGCGATTAGTTTTTTCTTAATTGGATATTTTGGAATGTGGAAAGATACTATGTCTACTATGGCCATAATTTCGGTTGCAACTTTATTATGTTTAATTTTAGGTACACCTATTGGAATCGTAATGGCTAGATCTGACAGGTTAAAAAATATTTTATCACCAGTTTTAGATATGATGCAAACTATACCCACATTTGTTTATCTAATACCTATTATTATGTTATTAGGCATTGGTAAAGTTCCAGGATTATTAGCGGTCTGTGTTTATGCAATTCCACCAATAGTGAGATTAACTAATTTAGGTATAAGAGAAGTTGACAAAAGGGTTGTAGAGGCCGCTAAGGCTTTAGGAATAAAAAAAAGAGTTATACTATATAAGATTGAAATTCCGCTCGCGTTACCTTCTATAATGACTGGAGTTAATCAAACAATCATGATGGCACTAGCGATGGTAGTAATTGCTTCAATGATTGGAGTAAGTGGTTTAGGAGTTCCAATTTTAAGATCTATTTCAAATCAATTTCTTGCATTAGGATTAATGAACGGTTTAGCAATTGTGGCTCTAGCAATTATTTTTGATAGAATTTCACAAAATTATGCTCGAAGAATTCAAAAACATAAAATAGCAAAAAAGTAATTACTTCAATTTCTTTAAGCTTTTGATATGACTTGGGCTAATTTCACAGCAGCCACCAATTATTTTCGCTCCTAATTTTTTAAATTTTTTGCAAACATTAAAAAACTTCTTTGGAGTTAGATCTTTTCTCATTCCTAACTGTAAATTAGGGTTAGCAGCATCAGGTTTCCATCCAACCGGTATGTGTTTAAAGGCATTTATTTTAAAACCTAAAGGGAAATTAATTTTTTTTACATCTTTAATTATTCGATTTACATCTTCTACTGAGACACATGATGCAACAAACCCAAGTGGCTTGTATTTTTCCAATTTTTTCACAACATCTAAAAACTTCTCTCCTGAAGGGAGTCTATCATTTTTTCTTAAATGGATACCAACGAGAACCTCTTTTTTATAGTTTTTTATAGACTCAATGCCAATTTTGCATTCTTCATAACTGCTCATGACATCTAAATAAAAAAAATCAACATAAGGATTAAGGTACTTCGCTTGGCTTTTGAAGCCATTCTTTATAAATTTTTTATCTCTTCCCAAATCAGCAATATAAGTTAAATTTTGTGGAGGCAAACTACCAGCTATAAGAATATTTTTTTTTGATATGGTGACAGCTTTCTTCGCTAGTGAACCTGCTAATTTATTTAATTGAGCGTATTTTTTTTGAAGATTATTTTCAATTAATCTTCTTCTTCTACTTCCAAAACTATTAGTAACAATAACCTCAGCCCCAGAATCTATAAAATCTAAATGAGTTTTTACCACAATTTTTCGATTTTTTTTGTTTAATAGAGCGGAGGCTCCCCAAAGGGATCCGTATGTTTTAATACCTCTGTTAAGCAATTCTTGACCCATACCTCCATCAAAAATTCTAACTTCGTTGAAGAAATTTCTAATTAAAGACACTTTTGAATATAACTACGACAACTCCAAAAATAGTGAACCAAACAAACCATTGTCCATAAAGTTTAAAGCCTGATCCTTTATCAATACCTTTCCATGGCATGAAAGTGTAAGTAGCTAGAGTTACTAAAATTAAAAATAATAATAAATTGGTTAATGAAATCATATTCATATTACACTGTACGACAAACTGTAATAATAATAAATACCATAAATCAATAATTTGCAAAAACTTCTGATAAAGGTAAAATATATCATATAATGCATAATATTTTAGTTACCGGAGGTGCCGGATATATTGGAAGCAATATAGCTGAAAAATTAATTCAACAAAAATCTAATGTAGTTGTAATTGATAATTTAGTGAAAGGCTTTAGACGACTTTTACATAAAAAAGTTAAATTTCATAAGATCGATATTCACAACGTTAGAGAAGTAAGAAGAATTATAAAGAAATATAATATAGATTCTATTATTCATTTAGCAGCTTTATTAGATGTTAATGAAAGTGAAAAAAATCCAAAAAAATATTATAAGAATAATGTTATCGGAACTAAAATACTTTTGAAAGCTATAAATCTTACATCAGTTAAAAACTTTATTTTTTCTTCGACTGCTGCAGTATATAAGGATGGAATCTATAAAGTTAATGAAAAGTCTCCAACAAAACCTAAAAGTACTTATGGCAAAGGTAAGCTACTAGCAGAAAAAATAATTAAAAGTTCGCTGAAGAAATCAAATATTAATTATGCAATTTTACGGTATTTTAATGTGTGTGGGGCAAGTAAATCAAATAAATATGGACAAATAAATTCCTATGATCTTTTATTTAAAAACTTGGCAAAAACAGTTTTAAAAAAGAAACCAAAAATAAATATCTATGGTAAAAATTATCAAACCAGAGACGGAACATGTATAAGAGATTTCATACACGTAATTGATATTTCAGATATTCATATAAAAGTTCTCAAAAAAATTAATCATTTAAACAAATCAATTTTACTGAATTGCGGCTATGGTAACGGAGTTACAGTTAAGGAAGTGGTCAAAGAATTTTCTGCTGTATCCAAAAAAAATATTGAAATTGAATATAAACCTAGAAGAAACGCTGACTTAGGTAAAATAATTGCTGATAACAAAAAATTAAAGAATTTTATTAAATGGAGGCCAAAGCACAACAGTTTGAAATCTATGGTAAAAAGCTCTTTACTTTGGGAGAAAAAATTAAATAAATAAAACCCATTTTGATACAATCATTGGTTGAGTTATTTTAAATGCAATGTAGGGTTGTTTAATGAGAATTACTTCTTTGAAAGTTAAAAACGCAAAACAGCTAAATTATTCTAAACAAAAAACTTCTTTTTTGAAATTGAAGAATACAATTAAATCAGATTTGTATTATTTGATTAAGGAAAAGAAAGACGCAAATAAGTATTAAATCATAATTTTTATTTTTTTTCTAATTTAAAAATAAATTTCATCATTACAGGNGTNAAAAGNATAATNGTNAATAATCTAACAATGTGATGAGTAACGACAAAGTCAACTTTATAATCAAAAGCAATTGCAATGCCAGTCATTTCATAAATACCCCCGGGCGTGTAAGATAAAAATAAAGCTATAAAATCATGTCCGAACAATACATGTGAAAAATAACAAAACGAAAGAGTTATAAAAAAAAGAATTAGGATACTAAAAAAAGTATATTTTAAGTTTTTTATGAAATCACCTATTCTGTAATTTTGAAATCTTAATCCTATATATGCTCCTATTATGACTAAACAAATATTTAAACCTAAATCTGGGAATTGGTATGTAGAAAACCCACCTGCATAAATTAATCCTGTACTTAAAACCGGACCTAAAAAAAAGGGGGCCGGTATTTTTAAAATTTTAGCAATAAAGGCTGCTATCACTGAAAAAAAAAATATTTTTAAAATTTGGAAAATATTAAAATCTTGCGTTCCTAAAAGAATATTAGGCTCATAACTAATGAAGTATCTAACCACAAAAGGCAAAACGGTTAAAACAAAAAATATTCTGGTTAAATGAGTAATAAAATGCTTTGGAACATCTATATTACCCATATCTTGTGAAATTAAAAAAACTGTAGTTGCTCCTCCAGGTGTTGAGGATGAAACTGATGTAGGTAAGTCATAATTACAGAATTTCTTAAAATAAAATGATAAAGCTATAACTGACAAAATTATTAAAATTATCTGTAAAACAAAACTTCCAGACCAAAGAATTAAATTTGATATTATTTGTTCATTTAACTTAGTTCCTAAATAAGTACCAACAACAATTCTAGTAAGGTCCCAGAAGTATGTTGGAAATTTAAATTCAAAACCATTAAAGGCTAGTATCATTACACCAAAAACCGGTCCGAGGAAAAAAGGTAGAGGAAGATTGATTTTATAAGCAAAAAAAGCAGATACTGTGGCAACGATCACAAGAACTAAAGACTTTTTTAACATTCTAATTAGTTTGATATTTATGAATGATATCCCAATCTAATTTCACACCTAAACCAAATTCTTTAGGAGTTTCAATATATCCATTGGAAATTTTAGGTTTGTTAATCCAAACTTTTTCATGAAAGGGGTCTCTGTCAGTGTCTGCAAATATTTCTACAAAAGTTCCTTTTTCTTCTGATCCAAGTAAGTGAGCAGAAATACTCGCTTCTTCATGGTGAGCCATTTCTATATTTTTTGCGTTGCATAACTTTGCAGCTCTTTTCCATTCTGTTATCCCACCAGCATGAAAACTATCAAGATTACAAACATCAATAGAATTTTTTTCAATCATTCTTCTGACACCGTTATGATTTATTTCACTTTGTCCTGCCGCAATTTTTATATCTGTTCTTTTTTTTAATTCTGACATGAAATGAATATCATCCCACCAGTTGCACGGTTCTTCTAACCATCGAATATTTAAATCCTTAACCATTTCACAAAACTCGCTAGCCTGTTCGACATTCCAACCACAATTAACATCTATCATTAGATCAAAATCTTCAGATAAGCCCTTTTTCGCAGCTAAAACTCTTTTAAAGTCATCTTTAGGTTCAAGTTTACCTACTTTAAACTTACAAGCTTTGAATCCAAGTTGTTGATACATCTGCATCTCATTAAGTATATCTTTTTCACCTTTTCCTTTTAAATAATATCCACCAATAGTTGATACTTTTAATTTCCTCTGTTTTTTTCCCAAAAGTTCAATTACAGCTTTTTTTTCTACCTTTCCTCTAATGTCCCATAAAGCAAAATCAACACAGGCCAAAGCTCTCATATATGTACTTTTTAATATCGGTCTATTTTCACTAGCTACATCTTTAATAAATTTTTTAAATAATGTATTCCAAATTTCATCAATCTTCAGGGGATTTTTGCCTTTTATCTCATCTGCAAAGATATCATTAATGACTTTAATTATTAGATCTCCTCTAAATCTGTCATCTCCAGAGAAAACCTCACTCACTAAACCATCCGATGTAAATATTTTTGTTATTATCACCGATCGTTTATCCACGCTATAAGTGCCTCCGGCAAAATTTTTTTCTAAAGGGATATCGATTTTTAAAGCTTTAATCTTATCAACTTTCATTAACCACCTTTAACACCACCTGCAGCCATTCCAGAAATTAATTTTTTTTGAATTATTAAAAAGAATATTAGTGTTGGTATAACGATTAAAACAGAAGCGGCTATCATAGCGCCCCAGTCGTGAATTGTATCTTGTCCCATCCATCTGACTAATGCTAAAGGTAAAACAGATTTTTTATCAGATGATATAAAAACAAGAGCAAAGATAAATTCGTTCCAAGTGTGATTAAAGGCAAATATTCCTACTGAAACCAAACCAGGTAAAGCTAATGGCAAAGTCACCTTTCTAAAAGCTTGAAGTCTAGTGTTTCCATCTATCATGGCACTTTCTTCTAATGCCATAGGGATGGCTGCAAAATAAGATTTCATGAACCAAAGAGTTAAAGGCAACGTAAATGCTATATTTGCCAAAACTAAAGATGTAAGAGTATCTGCAAGGCCAAAATTTACTATATACACATACAAAGGTATTACTATAAGTACTTCCGGCAACATATAACTCATTAAACTAATCTGACCAAATATTATTATTGGTCTAAAGTTAAATCTACTCAAAGCATATGCACCCACAGAACCCAAGATAATTGATAAACCAGTTGCAGTTATAGCTAAAAAAACACTATTTCTAAAATAAGTCCAAAAATCTTGTTGTCTAAACAATTCTTTATAATTGTCTAGAGTCCAATCCATTGGCATCAAAGTAGGCGGCACTTGAACTAATTCTGATCCGGGCTTAAAAGAGCTTAATAAAATATATAGCATTGGAAAACAAACAACAGAAATTGAAACGAAAACCGCAGAATACAAGATTAATCTTCTACCAAATTTTTTGATGTCAAAAACTTCCTCATTTCTGGGAACATTCTTTTTCATGATTTTTTTTCCGCTCTTTTCATTAAATATAAATAAACTGCAGCAAAGACACATAATATTATTAGCATCAATATCGCTGAAGCAGACGCTCTTCCCATTCTAAATGTTGTAAACGCTTCATAAAAAACGAATACAGGAAGAGTTGTTGTTGCATCTAAAGGTCCACCGTCTGTCAAAATTAATATAACGTCAAATTTATGGAAGGTCCAAATTGCTCTTAACAAAGAACTCAATAAAAAAACTGGTAATATGAAAGGGAAAGTTATTTTAAAGAATCTTCTCCAGGGGCCTGCGCCATCTATTCTGGCAGCTTCATAAAGTTCATTTGGTATAGATTGTAATATCCCTAATACTGCAATGACAATAAATGGAAAAAGTTTCCACGCGCTTATTATTATTACCGCAAACATTGCCCAATCCTTATCACTTAACCAGCCTATCGGTGCATCTATCAAGTCCAATTTCATTAAAAAATGACTTATAATTCCATTGAAGTCATCCATCATAAATCTCCATGCAGTAATTGCGACAATACTTGGCATTAGGTAAGGACTTATTATAGCTGCTCTTGCAAAACCTCTAAATCTGAAATTTTCGTTTAATAGTAGCGCTAATCCTAATCCCAAAACCATGTCTAAACTCACACTCCCAAAAGTCCATATTAAAGAGTTTATAAAAGCATTATGGAACGCAGGATCGAAAAGGAAAAATAAATAATTTTTAAAACCAACAAACTTACCTTCAAAATTTCCGGTGTCTACCTTTAGAAAACTATTTCTAATAACTATTAACAAAGGTACAAAAGATAAAAAAAGCAAAACTAAAAAACTTGGAAAAATTGAAATATATGCTAGTTTTTTATCATTAGGATATATCGCCGATGCTTTTTCCATATACAACCTCTAATTGATAATTATTGTCTTCCTTATCTTAAGTAATTATTTAGTTTCCCATTAAATAGTTGACTTGTCTACTAAATAGTTGACTTGTCCATTAAATTTGGATTTAATTTTATTATTGTTAATTAATTAGGAGGGAACATGTTTAACAAAATGAAAATAATCTTTTCATTATTAACTCTACTTCTATTTTCAACTTCTACAATCGCTGCAGATAAAGTTATTACCTTTTTACATGGTGAAACTGACACTGAAAGTGTTGTAGCATATGAAAAAATTGCTAGAGACTTTGAAAAGTTAAATCCAGGTATTAAGATTGAAATATCNACTGTNAGNTCTAAAGATAGACTAAAGAAAGTTACAGCAATGGGTATGGCTAGAAAATTGCCTACTGTTTTTAAACTTAATCCTGAGGAAAGAAGGTTTTACTCAGATAAGAATTGGGTGACTCCATTAGATGATATTGCTACGGGGGAAATGGGTAAAGGTCAACTAGGACCTTATCTTGTTAAGACGAAAGGTAAAGTAATTGACTTGCCTTATACAGTTAACCACTTCTCTGTAATGTGGTATCGAAAAGATCTTCTCGATGCGGCAGGTGTAAAACCACCGAAAACATGGGACGAATGGGAAAAGCAAGCTAAAATGTTTACCAAAGGATCTGGTGACAGTAAGCAATATGGAACTATGATACCGGCTGGTAAAAATAGATATACTAGTATGTTTCTTACAATGATGATGTGGGGAGCTGGCGGTTCTTATTTCGATAAGGATTATAAAGTAACATTTAACAATCCAGGCACGATAGAAGCTCTTAAATTTATGAAAAGAATGTCAGCTTATACGCCTCCAGGACAAGGAAATGCTTCTTATGGATACGGGGATAAAGCATATATGTCGGGTACAACTGCTCTTATTTTTGGGAGAGGAAGAGTGCCACAAAAGACTGTAGCTAAAACTCCAGATATGATGCCAAAACTTTACGGAGCAACAATTCCTAAAGGACCATCTGGTTGTGCAGTTAAATATGCTAACACGAACGGATATGGTGTAGGTTCTCCAAAATTTGGAGCAAAAAATGTTGAGGAAGGTAAAAAATTCCTTAAATATTTATTGACAGACCAAAGAATGGTTGAATTTTCTTTATCTGCTCATCCACATACAATTCCACCACAGAAAAAGTTACAAAAGGATAACAGACTTTTAAAAAGTAAAGTTCATCCTTTGGGCACAAGACCTGATCTAGTTGCAATAAACTATGATTTAAAAAATGCTGTAGACTTCATTTCTGATGCTGGATTGCAATGTAACAACGGTAAAGTTAAAATTGTGAATAATGGTTATAACCCATATATGGGAGCTATTATTGCTGCAAATATACCATCTCAAGTTGTTCAAAGAGTCATATTGAACAATGAGTCTCCAGAGTCAGCAGTTAAATGGGGTCATGGAGAAATAGAAAAAATAGTCAAAGAATTAGGCCCAGCTTAATTCATTTTAAAATTGGTGAAGCGAAAACCTCGCTTCACCAAAAGAAATTATAATATTATGGCTTCAGTAGTTGTAGAAAATTTAACTAAAGAATTCGGCAGTGTAAAAGCTGTGGATGATATAAACCTAAAAGTTAATGACGGTGAATTTCTTGTTCTTTTAGGTCCATCTGGTTGTGGTAAAAGCACATTATTAAGAATGATATCTGGTTTGGAGTTTCCAACTTATGGAAAGATTGTTATTGGAAACAATGATGTAACGAGAACTATTCCTAAAGATCGAAATATTTCAATGGTTTTTCAAAATTATGCTTTGTACCCACACATGACAATTGGTGAAAATATTGAATTTCCTCTTGTTTCACGAGGTTACGGTAAAGAGGAGACTAAAGAGAAGGTAAAATGGGCTTCAGAATTGTTAAAGATATCTGACTTGCTTAATAGAAAACCAAGAGAAACTTCAGGAGGGCAAAGACAAAGAACTGCTCTTGCTAGAGCTCTTGTAAGAGATCCAATGGCATTCCTGATGGACGAACCTCTATCAAATCTTGACGCAAAATTGAGACATTCTGCCAGAGAGGAGATAAGACAATTTCAAAACGAAGTAAAAATAACAACTATATATGTTACACATGATCAAATTGAAGCGATGGGTCTTGGTGATCGAATAGTAATAATGGAAAATGGTATCATCAAACAAGTAGGTACGCCAAAAGAAATATATGATAAACCGGCTAATTTATTTGTTGCAAAATTTATAGGTAGTCCTGCAATGAACATAATTGATTACAAGGAAAATCTTGTTGGTTTTAGACCGGAAAATCTTGAGCCAGAAGAAAAATTTATTGGAAATAAAGATAACTCATTCAAAATAGATTTAGAGGTTAAAAGAATTGAATTTTTAGGAAATGATACACTAATTTATTGTGAGTCTGATCTCACACAAGACATAATTACAAGTAAAATTATATCCGATAATAAGTTAAAGATGCAATCAGGTAATAAGTATAAATTTTACGTAGAAAATCATAATATTTTTAAATATTCAAAAGATACTGAAAGTTTAATTTAAATGAATTTGGACTTAAGTCCGTCAAAACTCAAAATTCACTCCGTTAATTACGATACAATATTTAACACAAGAAATAGATGGCAATCATGGCTAGATGTAGAAGCAGCACTTGCATTGTCACAATCAAGACTTGGCATGATCCCCAAAAAAACAGGAAGAAAAATTGCTGCTAAATGCAAATTATCTAAACTTAATATTAAAAATATCGAGAAGGACCTGAAAAAAAAGGGCCACAAATTGGTACCCCTAATTTGGGAGCTTGCAAGAGTATGTGATAAAGAGTCAAAAAAATATGTCCATTGGGGAGCTACTACTCAAAATATAGTTTCAAATGGAGATTTAATAATATTAAAGAAATTTCATAAAATTATTCTTACTGAAATTTCTGAAATATTAAACATTCTATCTAAAATTAGTCTCAAATCAAAAGATTATCTTATGGTTGCTAGAACCCATGGGCAACATGCTTTACCAAGTACTTTTGGATTTAAAATAGCATGCTGGATCGATGAAGTGTCAAGACATGTAGAAAGACTCTATGATTCTGAGAAACGTGTTTTTAGATGTATATTTGGGGGCGCAACAGGAACTGCTGCTTCTTTTGGTAAATATGGATTAAAAGTTCAGCAAAAAGTTGCAAAAGAATTAAATCTATACAGTGCATCAATACCATCTAGAAGTCATTTCGATCATTTTACCGAATACACAAATATTTTGATCATGATTTCAACTACATTTGGTAAAATTTCAAATGAAATTTATAATCTTATGAAAAATGAAATTTCTGAAGTTGAAGAACCAATGACTTCTAATGATGTAGGAAGTAGTACAATGCCTCAAAAAAGAAATCCACATTTAACCCAGGACGTAATAAGTTTATCTACAGAATGTAAGTCTCTTTCACTTATATCATTCGAGTCAATGTCCAATGAGCATGAAGGAAGTAGACAGCATCATTTAATGAGTAATAATGCATTATTTAGATCTTGTAAAATTACAGGTGAAATTTTGAGTTTATCAAAATATATATTAAAAAATATGAAAATTAAGCCAGAGCAAATGAGAAAAAATCTAAAATTATCTGAAGGCTCAATAGTTTCCGAGTCAATAATGCTAAAACTTGGAGAAAAAATAGGGAGGCAAAAATCTCATGACATTATACACAAAATTTTAAATGCATCTGTTAAAAATAATAAAAACTTTTTACAATTATTAAAAAATAATAGTAATTTTAAAAAAAATGTTAATTCAAAAGAATTAAAAATGATTATTAACCCAAAAAACTATATTGGCTTAAGTTCGAAATTTGCAAAAGAAAAATCTGAATTTGCAAAAAAATTGATAAAAAAAATTAAAAAAAAAAGATTTATTTTATCAAATTGATTTCACTATTAGACATTACTTTGTCTAAAATTCTATTAAACAAGATAATTTGTTCATTTGTTAAATTACCTACAAGTTTTGTATATCTTCTTTTCTTAAGGTCCCTTAGTTCAAAAAAAATTTTTTTCCCCCTCGGGGTCAGTTCTAACGTATGACTTCTTTTGTCAATAGGTGAGTTTATTTTTCTTAAAATTCCTAAATTTATTAATTTTATACTTGCTCGACTTATAAAGCCTTTGTCCATCCAGTGAATTGATGCTAAATCATTTACCGTTGTTTTATCTTTAATTTGCCCTATTAAACTAATTATAATTAATTCAGGATTTCCTAAACCATATTTTCTAAACTTTCTTACAGTAAATCTCTTTAATTGGGATGAGAGTTTGTTTATTTTAAAAGCTATAGAATGTTTATAGCCTTTATATTCCTTAAAATTTCTCTTAGTAAGTATAGCTGGTTCAAATTGAATGATATTTTTTTTCACATTATGATTAAATCAAAATATTATTTATAACGCAATTCTTTATATATATTATTTACTCTAAAAACTTCGTGCGCAATATTGAAGTAACATTCATATTCTATTTCATTGGGCGTTACATCAAAATGATAATGGCCAGCTTTTTTTTTATCATCATATGAGTGAAAGTGAGTATGTTCACCCGACTCTCTTAAATCGAGTTGACCTCCAGTGGGATCTCCTGTCCAAAGCACCGAATAACATTGTAAATTTGGACCAACTGGCTCATAAAATTGTAAAAAATCTTTAGTACATTTCATTAATTTCATATCGTAGTATTCATATTTAATATCTTCATAATCTGGTTGAACATGAGACTTTATTGCTCCATTTATAACTCTGAAAACACCGCCTAAAGCTATGTGAGCATTTTTTTTTGTATCGATACTTTCTATTAAAGAAGATCTTATTATTTGAGGCAATGAGCCTTGTTTCCCAATCCTTTTTTTTAAAATAATTTTTATTACTTTGCCCCTTAAGCCAGTAGAAAAAAAAATGTTTCCTAAACCCCCGTGTTTCCTTTCACTATATTCATTTGAAACGCATTCTTTATTTTTACCAACTTGCGCGATTATTGACTTTGAAACGCCAGTTATTAAGTTGTCATTAATCACTAGCTCGCCACAATGACCATCCAAACAAGACATTGCCCCAGATCCTGCTCCTAATGCATATGATTTTTCAGAGCCAATTTTTTTCGAAATTTCTTCATAATCGAATTCTGTTCCAATATATCTTTTGTCATGCATATATGGTTCCCCACCAACATCAATTATTTTCTCATTCCCTGAAATACCTTCAGCGGGACAACCCCACTCTTTTAGATTTGGACAATCAACGATTTCTACTGCAGCGTCTTGAAAGTTGGCTTTAAGTCCTTTTTTCAGCGCATTTACAATATCCTTTAAAGACGGATTATTGAATTTAGCGCTTTCAAATTTGATCTTCATATGATTATTTGTAGATTATGAATACATTAGCAGAAAAATTAGCAGATGCATGGATAAAAAGAGATTTAATCAAACTTAATTCTGAAGAACTACCAAAAAATAGACAGGATTCTCATAACATTCAAAAGCAATTTCATGATGTCTTAAAGAAAAAAACAGTTGGTTGGAAAATTGGTCTTGTTTCTAAAAATTTGCAAGAGGGAGCAAAAGTCAATGGTCCTATGATTGGAAAAATCATAGATGAGACAGTCTTAATAAATCCACTAAAGGTAGAGTATAAAAAAGTTCCAGATTGTATTCTCGAATGTGAATTTTGTTTAAAATTTTTAGAAGATACAAAAATGGTATCAGGTGCAGAAAGCAAAACAGGTAACTATGAGGTTTACATAGCATTAGAACTAGTATCTACAAGAATTCACTCAGAATCTAAAAAAAATTTAGATCCAATTAAAATGATGAATTTAAATATCGCGGATAATGGTGGAGCTGGAGCCATAGTAATTGGAGATAAAATAAAAAATCTTGATAAAATTAACTTAGATTCTATTCAAGTTGAAATTAACCTAAACGGTAATATAACTGAACCTTTCTTTAAAGGTGAAAAAAGAGCTGGTCCGATCGAAGCAATTAAATGTATAATTAATGAATTTAAAGATAATCCAGTAACTTTTAAAAAGGGAGATTGGTTTATGACTGGTTCAGTCGTACAGCCTTTTAAAGTAAATAAAGGAGATAAACTTAAAGTTGACTTTAGAACTTTAGGAAAAATCAACGTCGATTTTATTTAATGAAGGTTGCAGTCATAACAGGCTCAAGCAAAGGCATTGGCTCTTTTATTGCAAAAGATTTAAATAAAAAAAAAATTAAAGTAATTTTAATCGCAAGATCGAAAAAACTTTTAAAGAGAGTACAGCAGAATTTACCATATCCAAAATTATCACACATTATATCTAAAGATTTAAGATCTTTATCCGCATGCAATTTTGTTGGAAAAAAAGTAAAAAAAATTAATTACTTAATCAATGTGGCTGGCGCAACTAAAGGAGGTCATTTTCTAAAACTTGATGATGAAACATGGAATAATGGTTTTGATTTAAAATTTAAATCTGCTTTAAGGNTAAGTAAAATTTTTTGGCCCAAATTAAAAAAAAATAGAGGAAAGATAATCAACATTGGCGGAGGTGCAGGGTCATGGGAAAAACCATCAAGAACATTTATGATCGGTGGAGCAGTAAACACAGCTTTAAATCATTTTACCAAAACTTTATCATTACAAGGTAAGTTGGATAAAGTTTCAGTATCTATAATTAATCCAGGAATGACCCTTACTGGACGATTAGAAAAGTTACTCAAAGCAGACTCAAAGATTTTTAAAAAAAGCGTGAAACAACTTTTAAAAGAAAGAACTAAGTTAGCCAAAATCAAAAGACCCACAAAACCGGAAGAAGTCGCAAAGCTCACATTAAAATTAATAAAAGATAAAAAATCTAATGGTAAAGTTCTATCTATTGATGGTGGAAAAATTAAGAGTTTAAATTAATTATTATCTTCTAGCTATTTTTGAAGCTTGCTCACAAATATTTTGTACATTAATACCTTCATTTAATAAAAAAGATTTTTTTGAATTAATGAAATTATTAAGACACTTAAAATAAGAGTCTTTATGTCTAATTGCAAAGTCTTTACTCAAAGTTTTTTTGTTCGAATAATCATCTGAATTTAAAATAAATTTTCCTCCAAAAATCTTCATTTTCTCTATATTGCCTAATCTACACTTTCTACTAAATACTAATTCAACATTTATATTATTCCTCAATCGCATATTGATTACAGCATCAGAAAAATCACCTTTTTTTAAAAACTCTTCAGTGCTTATCGATTTTGAAATTACAATCATTTTTTTAGGCAAGGAATTACCTAACCAACACGCAAGGTCAAAAAAATGAAAACCTTTATCATAAAATAAGCCTCCATTTCTCACTGATAAATTAACATTGTGATTTGCAGATCTTGAGATAATTTGAATAATTTTAATTTTTTTACCTTTGGTTTTTTTCTTTAAAGAAATGTACTCTTTTGAAAAACGTCTATTAAGGCCCACACAAAATTTTATATTATTACTCCTAATTAAATTTTCTATTTTCTTTAAGTTTCTGTGTTTTCCGGTAATCGGTTTTTCACAGTAAATAATTTTTTTATGTTTTATTAATTTTTTTATATAAAATTCATGTGTAGTAGTCGGTGAAGCTATTACAAATAAATCTAAGTTTGTTTGATTTAAAATTTTATTGAAATTGTTTGAAGTTCGGCATTTAAATTTTTTAGAATACTTTTTACAAAGTTTTTGGTCTTTGTCATAAATATATGACAATTGAGTTTTTTTAATTTTTATTAAATTTTTACAGTGTATTTGACCTATTTTTGATAAACCTATTACACAAGCTTGAATCATTTTATACTGATTTTTTTTCCTGACTTTGAACTTTTGATTATCGCATCAAATATTTTTAAAGACTGTAAACCATCTTCACCTGTCACTTTCGGTTTTGCTTTTCTTGATACAACATCACACAAGTGATTGATTTGATTAATTAGTGTAAAACGACTTAATCTGATATTCATATCTTTATGATATATTGGTTTCCACCAACTACGTTCACCTTTATTATACCAGTGTTTTAAATTCGGAAACTGAATAGAACCTTTAGTTCCTCCAATATAATAAGCCGATTGATTAGTAACAGGGTATGCAGGGTTTTCACCAGCAGTTAATTCATAACTCCAAGGCCCAACTATGGTGTCTGAGACACTTAGTGTACAAAGTGCACCTGATTTAAATATGAAATTAACAACCGCAGTATCTTCTACTTCAAATTTTCTAATTTTATTTGAGATTGTTGCTTGTACGTGAGTTATTGAACCCAACAGATAACAGATTAGATCTATATCGTGTACTAGATTTATACCTAGAGGGCCACCACCTTTTTTAACTCGCCACTTTTCTTTATACCAGTCTTTATTTTTATATAACCAACACTTAACATTGGCAGCAACAATCTTTCCAAGATTTCCACTATCAATTTTTTTTTTAACTTTTTCTACAATGCTATTGTGTCTTCTATGATAGCCAATTAATAAGTGAGTTTTATTTTTTTTTGAGCTTGATATAATTTTTTTTGCTTTAGAAATGTCATCAGAAATTGGTTTTTCTAATAACACAGGTATTTTAGCATTTAAAAAACTCATAGTGTGTTTTTCATGAAACTGATTAGGTGTAGCAACAATTACAGCATCTGGTTTGTTATTTTTAATCAATTCGGCTGAGGTTTTATAGAATGGAACTTTAAACTTTTTTGCATGAATAACAGATTTTTTGTTTACATCAACAATTGAATGAAGCTTTGCTTTTTTTGAAGCACTTAGAGCCCTTAAATGTTGACTTCCCATCAGGCCAATACCAACAATTGCAATTTTTATTTTTTTTTTCAAATTAATATTTAATTTTAAATTTAAAGTTATTCTGTCTATATCCGTCTTTCATGACTTCAAGATAATACTTTGCAGGTTTTAATAAGGGACTTTTAGTCTTCATAAAATAATACATTACGTTCTTTCCTTTTTTTTTAAAAAATTTTTTTATATATAACTTAGGATAGTCTTCGTATCTATCTAATTTTTTTTCAGTTATTTTATCTATCTCATAAATAATACCATTAACTTTTGAACCCTTTTTCCTTTGTATATCTGGTACTCTATATTTTGATCTAAAAACTAATTCGAAATCTTTTAAAATATGCTTACTTAAATACCTGGAATATTTATATTTTTTTAAAAAAATTTTCTTATTAAGATTTGTACCGTAAGCAAAATATAAAATTTTATTGGTATTTTTCATTTAAAAATATTATTGGAAATTTGAACTTGGTGCGGATGAATACAAGCTTTGCCACCAAAACCCAATTTTTTTACTAAATTGCATGATGCTTCGAATCCATTTAAATCTTTAAAATTTAAGTAAGATGTATCTATTGGATTCTTAATATTCTTAGATTTATTTACTATATTTTTTCTAAATTCTAGTATTTCTTTTTCGTCTTCTGAAATTTTAAGATTTATTGATTTTGCTAAATCATGAGAACCAAAAGATATAATTTGAATTCTTTCTGAAAAAGAACAAATTTCTTCAAGATTAGCTAGTCCGTTTATACTTTCCAATATTGGTATTACATTAGTCTTTAGTTCCTCGGTTTTTTTTAACAATGTATCTATTTCGATTAATTGTTTTTTCGTTTCTGTAAATGGAAGAAATATCCCAGGAAATCTTTCTGCAGTAACAAATTCTAAATCTGAATTAGAATTTATTCTTATATATGTTTGATTTTTATTAACATTACATTCTCTAATTATTTTTTTTGCTTGTTCTTTCTGATCTCTGGGAACGGTGGCCTCTAAGTCAATAACTATTAAATCTGCATTTAATGTATATGCCTTTTTAATCTTTTTTTCTTCATGCCCTGGAACGAATAAAACAGATCTATATCTCATATTTACTTAATTTATTATAATCTAAATCAATACCAAGCCCTGGTCCTGAAGGTAATTTATACTTCCCATTCAGTGCTCTTTTAAAATTTGGATAAAACTCTTGTTCAATATCTAAATAAAATCTTTCAATATAAGTTTCTTTTTCCATTAAAGCTGCCAATTGTAGAGTAGCTAAAAAACCTGGTCCGAAGTAAGCAGTATGAGGCATTACAGAGATATTATTTTTTTCTGCATACTGAATAATTTTAAACATCTCATAGATACCACCAACTTTTATTACTGACGGCTGAACAAAGGTGACTGCTTTTTGTTTGATCATTGATTTAAATTCAAATTCTGTACAAGCATTCTCTCCACATGCTATAGGTATTTCAAGTTCTTTACTTAATTTTGCAAGAGTTTCATAATCTTCTGGTGGGTAAATAGGTTCTTCTAACCAAGTAAGTTTCATACTTTTTAAAAAATCCTTTTTGGACATAGTTTCTTCATAAGTCCAAGGACAATTAGTATCTAACATTAAAGGAAGGTTACCTGTTCCTTTCCTTCCAGCCTCTATGCAGTCATTCTCAATTTCATGAAGCTTAATAGCTTGATAACCGTCGTCCAAGGATTGTTTACATTTATGTTCAATAATTTTTGGATCTCCATATCTAAAAAGACTTGAATAAGCTTTAAATAAATCTTTATTTTTTTTTCCTAACAATTCNTGAATTGGNTTATTTTTTTCTTTTCCTAAAGCATCCCACAATGCTATTTCAACACCAGATATTGCAAACATTGTAATGCCGTATCTTCCAAATAAATGTAAAGATTTTTGAAGTGTTAATAGAAGATCTGGTATATTACTGATATCTTTACCGATGAGTAGGGGGGCCACCATATTTTCAATTGCAATTTTAACCGCTTTCCAACTTGTATAACCGAAAGCTTCACCCCAGCCAGTTATACCTTTGTCAGTTTCAATCTTAACCAAATTAAATTCTAATCTTTTCCATTCTTTGCCGTGAAAAATAACTTTTTTTCCACCATGGCTAAATGGCATACTCAAAGTAATCACTTTAATTGACTTTATTTTCATTATCTAAATTTTTTGAAATTTGGCTTCCTTTTTTCTAGAAAGGCTTTCGCTCCTTCGGCCTGTTCTCCAGTTTTAAAATAACCTGGAGCCACCTCTTCAACCATACTTTTTTGCGTTATTTTCAAAATTTCATCAAATTGTTTTCTAAAACTTGCCTTTAATATCTTCAAACAAGTTGGAGCAGCTTTTAATATTTCATCTCCATACTTTTTAACTTCTTCATCTAATTTATCTTTTTTTACTACTGAATTTACTAAACCCCAATTCATCATCTCCTTTGCTGAATAGCGTTTGCAAGTCATCCACATTTCTCTCGCGCGCTTGTGACCTAAAATATTCGCAGAGTGGGCAACTATAGCCCCGCCTGCTGGTGAACCAACTCTAGGGCCATTTTGTCCAAATATAGAATTCTCACTTGCTATAGTTAAATCACAGAAATAAGCCATGTGGTTTCCACCACCAATCGCATATCCATTCACCTTAGCTATAATTGGTTTACTGCACTTAGTTAAATGAATATGAAATTTGTATTCATGATCTTGAAATTCTTTTGAGCTTTCCCAATTCATATCGCCACCTGAACAAAATGCTCTATCTCCTGCACCTGATAAAACTATTACTCCAACTTCTTTATCTTTCTCTGCAGCGTCAAGAGCTGTCTTAAGTTCTTGAAGAGTTACTGGTGTAAAAGCATTTAATACTTTAGGTCTATTTATGGTGACATAGGCATAATCACCTTTAACTTCATATAATATATCTTTAAATTGCATTTTTTTTAATCTCCTCAATTGACTCTGGATTTAAAAGAGTTGATATATCACCAGGGTCCTCTTTTATTAAACAAGATTTAATAACTCTTCTCATTATTTTCATATTTCTTGTTTTAGGTAAATCTTTTGCAAATATTACTTTATCAGGTTTAAAGGATTTTCCTAAGTCTTTTACAATCAAATCACTAAAAAAACTCTCCTTTAAATCTTTTTCTGTATCAAGAAGTACTATCGATAATATTATTTTTGAGCCTTTATTTTCATCTGGAATTCCTACAGCCGCTACCTCTTTAACTTTTCCACTTTTCACAATGACACTCTCCAACTCTGAAGGACCAATTCTTTTTCCTGAAACTTTGATTGTATCATCTGACCTTCCATGTAAATACCAATGTCCATCCTCATCTCTACTTGCAAGATCTCCGTGAACCCACACCCCATGAATGATATTCCAATAATTTTCAATATACCTATCATCATCTTCCCAAAGACTTTTTGTTAGACCAATCGATGATTTTCTCATTATTAATTCTCCCATTTGATTTGCTGACACTTTTTTACCTTTTTGATCTACGATATCAGCACTCATTCCAGGAATAGGCGCATTAAACGATCCAACTTTAAAAGGTCTATGTAAACAACAGTGTAAAATTGATCCAGATACCTCAGTACCACCAGCAGAATTCATTATGGGTACTTTAGAATTTCCTATAAATTCAAATAACCATTTCCATGGTTTTTCAGTCCAAGGTTCTCCACCTGTACAAATCATTCTTAAAGAGGAAAGATTTAAATCCTTAAATAATCTTTTATCTTTAATCATTTGATTTCTAATGAGGGCAGGTGATAACTCTGACCAGGATACTTTATATTTGTCTACAAGTTTCCAAAATCTAATTTCATCAGGAAAATCTGGCACACCCTCAGCAATTACCATTTGGGCACCATGCAAAGAGGCAATGGTTGCTGATTTAGATCCAACCATCCAACCCATGTCAGCCATACACAAATGCACATCTGATTGTTTAAAATCAGCAAGTATGCCCTCGTCGAAGGCCATTTTAGTTACCAAACCAATATGAGTATAAACACATCCTTTAGGTTTCCCTGTTGTGCCAGATGTGAAATGAATTATAGCTGGATCTTCTGCATTCATTTCCTCTGTTTTAAGATTGTCAGAAACATTATCAAAATTTTCCCAATTGAAAATCTTTTTTCCTTTATCTTTTCCTAGTAAAAAAATCTTTTCTAAAGTTTTCACCTGAACTAAATCGTCTTTTATTTGGTCAAACATTCTAATTTCTTTAGCTTTTCGAAAAGTTTTTTCTACCGTAAAAATTCCTTTTGCTTTTGCTATTTTAAGTCTTTCAATAACGGCTTTAGAACCATAACCAGAGAAAAGAGGCAAAACTATACATCCAATTTTTAAGATAGCAAAGTAAGCTATATAGGTTTCAATAAATTGAGGCATATATAATGCGATAACATCACCTTTTTTAAAACCATTGATCTTCAGGGTATTCCCAACTTTTGATATTTCCTTATCAAAATCTTCATAAGTTATTGTGCTTTCTTTTCCATCTTCCCTTTCTGCAAAAATAAATATTTTCTTAAAAAAATCTTTTCCTTTATGACGATCAATACAATTTTGAACAATATTAGTTTTTCCACCAACACACCATTTTGTCCATGGAGCACCTTTGCTTTCATCCATAATCTTTGTGTAAGGTTTATAAAAATTTAATTGAGAAAATTTGATAACATTGTCCCAAAGCCAACCCGGTTCTTTTAAGCTCTTATTTTCAAGCTCATCATAATTGTTTAACTTACAAAACTTTATAAATTCAGAGAGCTTTGATTTCTCTATGAGATCTTTGGTTGGTTGCCAAATTATTTCTTTAGACACAGGTCTAGGAGTAAGTTCCTTCTTTAATTTTGATTATATTATACATGAGATCGTTCAATGGTGTTTTAATACCGTATTTTTTCCCAATTTTTGAGACAGCGCCACTTATAAAATCTATTTCTGTTATTCTGCTTTTTAACACGTCAAAAGCCATAGAGGATTTATTGGTTTGTCTTGAGTCAACTATTCTATTAAACATTTCAAGGCAATCATTCTCACTCACTTCAACTCCATCAGCTCTAGCAACTTCCCTAGTTTCTAAGATAATGTTTTTGCCAAGATTTCTAGAAATTTTTTGATTTTTGTTTGAAATGTATAAATCAGTATGGTGAAGGTCAAATATAGCAGATAGAGGACCGATTGCAGTTAATGCAAATAATTTCATCCATTTTCTTCTTTTAATATCTTTTTCAGCTATTGTTTCTAAACCGTGTGCTGTAAAAGTTTCAGCTAAATCTTTAACTCTTTGGCTGTGACCACCATCATACTCACCAATCCATGACGGTAAGCTAGCATGATTCTGAATTATCCCAGGCCCCTGAATACTTGATGCTTGAGTAGTTGAGCCTCCTAAAACTTTATCTTTTCCTGCTATTCTCTGCATAATTTCTTCATGCCCAATTCCATTTTGAAAAGACATGAGCATTGTGTTGTCTCCAATAATATTTTTTGAATTATTTAATGCTTGTTCTAGAGCTGTGGCTTTACACATTATTATGATAGCATCCACCGGCTTTAAAGATTTTGGATCCACTGTTGCTTTAACTTGAATTATCCTATCTCCACCATGACCCATTACTTTCAAACCTTTGCTATTAATTTCATCAACGTGCTCTTTCCAAACATCAATTAGAACTACATCAAGACCCTTTTCTGAGAGAAGACCACCAAATAAACAACCCATTGCGCCCGCACCAAGCACAGCTACTTTAATATCTTTTTTCATCATTATGCTTTCATTTTGACTTGAACGCCAAAGAATCCTGTGGGTTTAATCATTAAAACTATTATCATTAACAAAAACGCATATAAGTCTTTATGACTACCAGAAATATAAAAAGATGAGGCTGTTTCAAATAAACCAACCGTAAAACCTCCGACTATCGCTCCTGGTAAATTTCCAAATCCACCAACTACCGCTGCTGCAAAAGCCTTCATTAAAATAATATATCCCATGAACACTACAACTTGATACGTTGGTCCAACTAACGTTCCCCCAATACCAGCAATAGCACATGCAATTCCAAATATAATTGATATGTACAAAGGAACATTTATTCCAACAAGATTGGATACATCTTTAGAAAAAGCAACAGCTCTAATTCCTAATCCCATTTTTGTTTTGTTGAGAAAAAACCATAAGCCAGCTGAAATTGATAAACCTACAATTAGCATCCAAATATAAGTCATTGGCAAAGTGATGTTTGCTATATTTAGTGGAAGTCCTAAATCAACAGGAAAGGGCTTTGCTACTGGATTCCAAATTATATAAGCAAAATTTATTAATACTACAGATAAACCAAATCCACATATAATTATTCCCATTCCCGCAACTGTATACCCACCACCTTTTTTAGTAAGAGGTCTTAAAAAAACTCTCTCAATTAAAACACCAAAGAGCCCCATTGAAACAAAAGCGACAAATAAACAAATTACATACATCACCCAACCATAGCTCTCAGGAAATACATCATAAATCCAGTCAACATCTAGAAGATGAAATGTCGTTAATCCTGCGAAAGCTCCAATCATAAAAAATTCACCATGTGAAAAATTTACTACGTCTAACCCCGTATAAATCAATGAAATGCCTAAAGCTACTAAACCGTAAATAATCCCAACTGAAATTCCAATCGTCAAAACACCTTTTAATGATTCTATGCTCATATCTGGTGATGATGCGCACCAAGCGATATATATTAAAAAGAAAATCGTAAAAATAATATTTTCACCTCTTTTTCCTAAATTTAAGATGTTTATTTTTGATAATAACTTAGACATTTGCCCTTGTTCCTCCAAGATAAGACTCTTCAACGCTCTTATCATGCATTAGTTTTTTTGATTCACCTTCTACATTAATAACCCCATCTTTAATTACATAACCGTAATCTGATAGAATTAATGCCATCCTGACATTTTGCTCTACAACTAAAACTGTTAGTCCATCTTTTCTAATCTTATTTATATTTTTAAATATATCTAATACAATTTGAGGTGCAAGAGCAGCACTAGGCTCATCTAACATTATCATCTTTGGATCAGACATTAATCCTCTTCCAATACATAACATTTGTAATTCGCCGCCTGACAATGTCGCTGCTAATTGATTTTTCCTCTCATTTAATCTTGGAAAATAACTAAAAACTTTTTCTAAATTGTCGTTTAATTTTTGTTTCGTTTTTAAAATAAATCCACCTAGTCTTAAATTTTCTAAAACTGTCATAGCAGGGAATACATCTTTCCCTTGAGTTACTTGCACCAAACCTCTTTGTACAATTAAATGTGGCGGTAAATTTTGAATAGGCTCACCATTAAATTCTATAGTTCCTTTCCAAGTTCGAATTAGTCCTGAAACCGCCTTAAGGATAGTGGATTTTCCAGTTCCATTGCCTCCAAGTAATGCAACTATAGATTGAGCGTCAACTTTCATATTTGCTCCATTTAGGATTTGAACAGTCCCATAACCCGATATCAGATTTTCAATTTTTAGCATTTAACCAATGTAAGTGTTGACTTAAAAAAAATTGTTATATTTAATACATATAATTAAATTAAATCTTTGACGTCAATTAAAAACGCCAAAGACTTTAACTGATATAAAAAACGAGGGAAATATGAAAAAAATAAAAGTACTATCATCTAGTATCGTAATTTCTTTAGGTTTATTAATCACTTCTTATGCAGAAGCAGCAACGATTAAAATCGGTGTGTCTTTTAGAATGCTTTCAGATGTTGGTTATAAACACGGTGAACTTATCACTGACACTGTTGCAGAGTGGAATAAGAAAGGTACGATTAATGGTCACAAAATTGACCTTACACTATATAACGATGAGTGTAAGTCTGAAAAGGGTGTAGCAAACGCTACCAAACTTGCTTATCAAGACAAAGTTCACGTTATAATTGGATCAAGCTGTAGTTCAGTTACTTTACCAATGGTACCAGTAACAGAAAAAGCTAAAGTTCCACAAATCATTCCACACTCAACAAATGCTGACATTACTAAAAAAGGTAGTGAATACATTTTCAGAGTTCCTGTATCTTCAAGGTTTTACAAAATCGTACAGGGTAAATATACAGCAGAGAACCAAGGCACTAAGATAGCTTATATTTATGGTCCAGACGCTGCAGGTAAAGATTTTGCTTTATCAATGCAAGCTTATATGAAAGAAAACTATGGAGTTGATCCTCTATATTCTGTTCAGTCTGGTGAAAAAGAAACTGACTTTAGAAGTTATTTAACTAAAGCCAAAGCAACAAATCCAGACGTTCTTGTAATCTCTGCACTTATGGACGAAACAGTTCGTGGTTTAGTACAATCCTATGAAGTAGGAATACCTAAATCAGTTCATAGAGTAACAGCATCTATTGGCTCAAAAGTAGAGATCCCAACAAACGCAGGATCTGCTGCTAAAGGGGTTACATATGCGGCAGCATTTGCGGCATCTGACAAAAGACCGATAGCACAAAAATTTGTTAAAATGGTAAAAAACAAATACGGTGTTGTACCAGGTCATGACTTCTCACAAATGCAAGATTTGTTAGATATATTAGCAATAGCTTTGAAAAAAGTTAACTATAGTGGTGATCTTGCTGCAGACAGAAATGCAGTTAGAGACGCAATAGCTAGTACTAAAGACTTTAAAGGTTTAGCTTCTGGTCCAATAAACTTCTGCGGTCCAGGAACTCCACAATGTAGAGATGGTAACAGAACTCCTGTTATGATCGAATACACAAGAGGTGGAAAAAACTTTAAAACAAAAGTAGCGGGTAAAGTAACTTTTAACCCTACTGACGGTCTGTAACATTTAAATTTTTTGAGCGGCTCTTATAGAGCCGCTCATCAAAATTAATAAATTTTCATATGTTAAACATTAAAAAATCAGAGAAAAGAAAGAACGCCTCATATTTTAAATCTTATATTAAATTATATTCTAAACAAATCTGACAATGAATAAATTTAAACAATTAATAGCAGATTACCCTTTTATAGCTTTTATATTAGCTTTTGTTTTTTTGGCTTTACTGCCACCATTTGTTTTAACTGATGTATACCAATCGCATTTAGCCAGCCTTATATTTGTAAATATCATTGTTGCTGCTGGTTTAAATATTGTAAAAGGTTATTGTGGTCAGGTTACAGTCGGCCATGTTGGTCTATTTGCAGTCGGCTCCTATACTGCAGGTACATTATTTCTATATTTAGGCATGGGATTTTGGGTAACATTACCTATAGCAATTATAGTAACAGCATTTTTTGGTGTAGCTATGGGCATACCATCCTTCAGATTAGAAGGCCCTTATCTTGCTCTAGCAACTCTTGGTGGCGGAGAAGCGATCAGATTATTTATTGAAAATGGGAATTTTTTCAGATCAACTTTTGGAATTTCAGATATTCCAGCACCAACTTTATTAGGTTATAATTTTGATACACCAGATAGGTATTATTTCATTTCTATGACGGTAATGATTATAGCTGTTTATTTCTCATTTAGTATTTTGAGATCAGGTATCGGAAGAGCTTTCATGTCAATTAGAGAAGATCCAATATGCGCTGCTGCAGCAGGAATTAATGTGAAGAAATATAAAATACTCGCATTTATATTAAGCGCCATGTTTGCGGGAGCTGCCGGAGCTGTATACGCCCACCTACCACCAGGCTATATTCATCCCAATAATTATACTGTTATTGAAATGGTAACATTTTTAGCAATGGTTGTTCTAGGTGGATTGGGTCATATATGGGGAGGTATTATAGGAGCAATTGTAATAACAATTGTTTATGACTTAACAAGACCTCTTTATAAGTATCAATTATTAATATTTGGGTTAACCATAATTTTCACAATTCTGTTCATGCCAAAAGGTATTGGCGGCTTTATAGATCGGTACTTTATTACTAAAAGATTTAAAGTTAAAACTGGGGCTGAAAAAAATGTTACTTAAAACAAATCAACTTACAAAATCTTTTGGAGGACTCAAGGCAATGAACAAAGTAAATTTTGAATTGCCAAAAAACGAAATAAGAGGAATAATAGGTCCGAATGGTTCAGGTAAAAGTACTTTTTTTAACTTAGTCTCAGGGATTTACGACGCAGATCCTGGAAGTTATATAGAATTTGATGGCAATGATATTACAAATGCTCCTGCTCATAAGATTGCCAGTCTAGGATTGTCGAGAACATTTCAACTTTTAAGACTTTATCAAGATATGACTGTATTAAACAATGTGATGTCAGGATATCATACAAGAATCCCATACAGATTTTTTGATGCAGTTATTGGACGAAAAAAAATATGGGATCAAGAGAAAATGATCAAAGAGGAGATGATGGACTTATTATCATTCGTGGGTTTAGCTGACTATGCTGAGTTAAACGCAAATGAACTCTCAGGTGGACAAAGACGTTTACTAGTTCTTGCTAGAGCAATAGCGATGAAACCAAAATTGTTGATGTTGGATGAACCAGCAGCAGGTTTGTCACCCGTAAACGTCGATAATCTAATGAAGATAATTATGCAATTAAAAGATAAGTATGGTCTTACTCTTATTATTATTGAACATATCCTTAAGGTAGTTATGGACACTTGCAACACAGTAACAGTATTTGATCATGGTCAAAAAATAGCGGAGGGAACACCTCAACAAGTTAAAGATGATAATGCGGTAATAGAGGCCTATTTAGGCAAAAAGATGAATGACGAAGAGATGAGAAAAGTACTTGCAGTCTAAAATGAATTTGGTAATATTTTTATATTAAATTTCGATACAATGAGTTCAAGTATAAAAAAAATTTTCGAAAAACAAGGTTTCGTAAGACTTAAAAAGGTTTTAGATTATAAAGAGGATTTAGAACCAGTCTTAAATGATATTGCTTTTGTCATGGATAGGCTTGTTCATAGATTTGTGCCAAAAAGCAATAAATTAAAAGTATTAAATTATAGTTTTAAGAAAAAATACTCACATTTAGTTTCTTTAAAAATTCCTGAGCTTGATCAATATTTTAACATAAGGCTTCCTGAAAAAAACATTAACGCTAATAGCGATTTTTTTGCAAGCCAATCAATATGGAATTTAATAAAAAATAAAAAGATTTTAGATAAGATCGAAAAAATTCTAGGATCTGAAATAGCTTCTAATCCTTGTCAGAATTCAAGAATTAAACAACCTGAAAAAGGTGTTGCAAAAAGGAATTTAAATGACGGCCTAGTTGGAAGAACACCTTGGCATCAAGATGCTGGCGTTATGAATAAAAAAGGACAGAAGGGTACTGAATTAGTAACTTGTTGGATACCTTTTACTAAAACAAGAATAGAAAATGGTTGTATGCTTGCTGTAAAAGAAAGTCATAAATATGGATTAGTTAATCATGTTACAGGCAGCAAAGGGCAGGTAGAAATAAAAGGTAAAGAGATGATTGATAAATTGCCATCAATTGCTC
>NZJU01000017.1 GCA_002692325.1 Candidatus Pelagibacter sp. | reverse complement strand
ATGTGTAATCCCTGCTGATGGCTATTATGAGTGGAAGAGAGAAGCTAAAACAAAAACCCCTTACTATTTTACTAAAGAAGATAATGGTTTAATGTTCTTTCCTGGTATACATCAAAATAATCAATTTTGTATTATTACAAGAGAGGCTACAGAAAAAATTAGTAAAATTCATCATAGAGAACCCATGATTATAAATTCGAGCCAAATGAATAACTATTTAAATATCAAAAAAGACGGTATGGAGATATTAAACTCTATTAAACCTCCAAATTTAAAGTTTCATGAAATTGCGAAAGATGTTAATAATCCTTTTAATAATGACCCGTCAATAATAAACCCTGTAAATTAAATGAGCCGAATTTCTATTACTCCAGGAACAAATAATGTAGGTGCTTACATAAAAGGTATTGATTTAAACCAACTTAATAACGATTTAACAAAGCAAGTTAAGGGTATTCTAGAAAAATACGGGGTTATTTTTATAAAAAAACAAAATTTGGACTCAGCTGCTTATCAAAATTTTGCAGAGTCAATTGGTCAACTTGTTGAGTATCCAAGGCTAAAAGGATTAAATAATTTTCCTTATATAAACGTTCTAGAAAGACGATCCACAGATAACAGTTTAGCGTTTGGCGGGTCATGGCTTCACCAGGATACCTCCTATCTAGAAAAAAATAGGCCAAGATACACTATGCTAATGGGAATAGAAATTCCAGCGGGTCAAGGTAATACAATTTTTTCATCTGGCTTTAATGCATACGAAAAACTTCCAGAGGAAATAAAACAAAAAATTAAAAATGCTAAAGGAATTTTTTCATCTGCTGGACCGATTTCAAAAACACGAAGAGAATTAGAGGCCCGTTCAGGGGTTAAGTCATCGAAAGTAATGGAGGCGAAACATCCGATTGTACAAGAGGTTAAAGGAAAAAAGTCTTTATATGTTTCTCCAGGCCATCTCATGAAAATTATAAATATTGATAATGAGGAAAGTGACAAAATTAAAAATTATTTGATCGATCATGTAAATAAAGAAGAATTTAAATTCTCATATGAATGGTCTAAAGGTGACTTAGTATTATGGGATAATCTCAGTATAATGCACAAAGCAAGTGAGATTAAAAACTGCAGCAGGGTTATGCACCGAATTACAATCAAATAGAATTATTTCTTCAGGACAGTAAGATGTCCCATTTTTCGTTTTTCCTTAACAATTTTTTTTTCATAATCAAAAAAATATTCATTTGATTTAAATGATCTTTTTCTATAATCCTCGATTTCTTTACCTAAAATATTTATCATCTCAGCATTTGCTATTTTATTTACTTTCTCTTTTTTGAGACCGCAAACAGCACGTATATGATTTTCGAATTGACTAACGCTAAATGCATTTATAGTTAAATGGCCAGAATTATGAACCCTTGGGGCAATTTCATTTACTAGTAAATTGTCTTCATGGTCTATAAAATACTCAACGCACATTGTTCCAATATATTCTAATTTTTTTGCAATTAATTTTGCATTGTCATGAGCTTTTTGACAAATATCAATTTTAATATCGGCTGGAATTTTAGAGTGTTTTAGTATTTGATTCGTATGAAAATTTTCAATAGGCTCATAAGTATAATTTTCACCATTTTGAAATCTAGTTAAAACTACTGAAATTTCTTTTTTTAAAGCAATTTTTTTTTCTAAAATATAGTCAGCAGTAAAACACCAATCATCCTTAACGTCATTTAAAGTTTCTAGGGCATATTGACCACGTCCATCGTAACCAAGTGTATTAGTTTTTAAAATTCCCGGTAAAAGTTTTTTTTTATTTTTTATATCATCAGCAGATTTTATATAGGCCCATTGAGTAGTTTTAATTCCTAAATCGTTTACAAAAGATTTTTCTAGTTTTCTATTTTGAATTATTTGATTAATATGGGGTTTTGGAAAAACATCTTTTTTTTTATCTATTTCTTTTAATATTACAATAGGTATATTTTCAAATTCATACGTAACTACATCGACTTTTTCAATGAATTCATTTATTTTGACCTCGTTATCATATTTAGAATAAATAAATTCATCAGAATAATTTTGAGCTGGTCCATACTTATCATCCGACATAACAACTGTTTTAATATTTAGTTTTTTTGCCGCCAAACATAATAGTGAACCTAGTTGACCTGATCCAATCACACCTAAACTTGTAATCTTTGACATTTATTTCGGTTTTTTTTTAACTGATTTTGTTTGTTTGATCCTGTATTTTTGGAGCTTAAGTCTAATTTCTTTATCTTGCAAAGCTATAATTGAAATAGCAAATAAACCTGCATTCAACGCTCCATTTATGGCTGTAGTAGCAACTGGAATTCCATCCGGCATCTCCGCGACAGAAAAAAGAGCTGAGATTCCATCTGTTTTTTTATCTTTGATTGGAACTCCAATAACTGGAATTTTTGTTAAAGATGCACACATTCCCGCGAGATGCGCCGCGCGTCCAGCACCAGCACATATTACAGAATAATGTTTATGTGCGTTTTTTGCAAATTTAAAAAGTCTTTGCGGAGTTCTATGGGCACTTACAATCAAAACATCATTTTTAACATTAAATTTTTTAAGAATTTGTTCGCATTTGCGCATTGTTGGATAGTCATTTTTGCTACCCATAATTATTGCAACTCTATTATTAAGATTTTTTGAATTCACAAACTAGTTTAACAATTTCTTTGATAAAAACAATGGATAAGAAATTTAAGCTTTTACTCTAAAACCTGTATACTTTGGTGAGTTTTGAAGTTCAAACAAAGAGATTTTTTTTGAAGGCAATGGTTTGAGTTTTGTTTTAATTTTTTTAAATTTGTTTTTAAATTTCATGAAACTTATCTTAGTTTTTTTTATTATTTACAGTATTGCTTTTTTTACAACTTAGGTATGAGTAATCTTAAATAGTGACAAATTTTTGGCAAAAATTTAATATATTTTGGAAAGTATCTCGTTATTTAACTTAGCTATTTGTCCTCGTGAATTCACAACCGCAAGATCAACTTCACAAGTAAACATTAATTCATGATTTGTCTTAATAATTTGTAATAATTTTAATCTAACAGCGGATTTAGTTATAATTGATGTATTCACTTCAATATTATTCTCAAACTTGACTGGTTTAAGAAATTTAGCGGCTATATTACTCACTAAAAAAATACAATCATGTTTTTCCTTTAGTTCTCTATGGCTTAAACCCAAAATGTCATAGATCATTTCAGTTCTAGCACGTTCAATAAATTTGAAATAATTGGCATAGTATACTACTCCGCCCGCATCTGTGTCTTCATAGTATATTTTTGTTTTGTAAATGTATTTTTTGGGCATTCTTTAATATAAGATTAAAAATTCTGTGTATCAACCATAAGATGTTGAAATATAAAGATTCAAAGTTTCATATTTTGAACACTATTAGAACAATGAAAATTCAAAATCAAAATATAGAAATTAAATATGAAAAAAATATTTATAATAATCACTTTGTTCTTATTCTTAGCGAATTGTGCTGGTGGTAATGTAGCTCAAATTAAATTTGGGAAACGTTGTACAGTAGCAGATCAAAAAGGAAATTACGAAGCTTCTTACGTATGGTTCGTAAGCAAAGAAAGCTTGGGCCAATTCGACACGAGAATTAACAAGAAAAATTGCTCAAAGAGCTAGTAATAAAATAAAAGTATGTTAGTAAGGGGTTTATGAGTAAACCCCTTGTTAAATTACATAAGGTTGTATTGTATNTTTTAATTTTTTTTTCTATAAATTTAGAAATATTTGCTATGGAAAAAAAACCCTACCATCACCTTGAAAATGGAACATTTAGGAATCCAAAAGGTTCCCCTGAAAGAGATCCAAACGTGAAATGGTCCTATAAAATTTTCAACGAGGAAAGAAAAAAAATTATAGTAGATTTCCCAAATGATCATGTTATTCCTGAAAATGAAGTTTTAAGCGATCTAGATAAAAATAGTGATAACGATTATATCGCTTGGATTGGTCATGCAACTTTTATTATTAAGCTTGGAAATAAAACGATTATTACTGATCCTTTGTTCTCAAATAACGCTGGTCCACTAATTTTTGGTCCTAAAAGGTATGTTGATCCAGCAATCAAGCTTAGGAATTTGCCATCCATAGACATATTTTTACAAACTCATAATCATTACGATCATCTTGATATGTCGACAATAAGAAATTTTCCTTTCAAAAATACAAAAGTAATAGTCCCTTTAAATGTTTCAAAATACTTTACCAATTTTAAAGATGTTAATGAACTTGATTGGTATGAAACTATACAAATTGATAAAAATTTAAAAATAACTCTATTACCTGCAGTACATTGGTCAAAAAGAACTTTGTTTGATACCAATAAAACTCTTTGGGGAAGCTTTCTTTTAGAGTACAAAAATAAAAAAATTTTATTTGCATGTGACACTGGAGTTGGAAAAATTTACAAAGAATTGGGTAAAAAATTTGGACCTATTGACATAACATTTATTAATATCGGGGCTTATAATTTTTATCCAATTCTACCAATTAAAGATAAATCTATTTATCATACAAATCCTGAAGAAGCATTAGAAGTTGCACGTGACTTAAAGAGTAAAAAAATAATTGGTATGCACTTCGGTACTATGATTTTATCTCTTGAACCAATAATGGAGCCACCACAAAGATTTAAAGAAAACGCTGTCAAATTTGGCTTTCAGAAAAAAGATGCAATAACGTTTAAAATTGGTCAAGTTTCAAGACTAAAGGATATATTAAACTAATTTAATTTTTTTTTATACTCTCGATCAATCATCATGGTTAGCGAGTCGACCATTTTATCTGAAAAATTAAAAATTTCAGAAGAATTATATTCTTTCGATGTATTTTTTTCAGGATTTGTTTTATCTTCTACTACGATATTGGAATTTGGATCGTTATCTTTTAAATAAACTAGCATAATCCAGTTTTCGTCTATATCTTCGTCTAATTTAATAAAAATTTCTGAAGTTTCATATCTTTTATCTATAACTCGAAATAATGACATTTTTTTTGGTAACCAACGTTTGTTAAGTTGGAACACGCATGAAACCATACTTCGATAAAAGCTCTCAAGTGTATTTTCAATTTTTTCTCTTGCTATGTTAAATTGAAATTCTTTCTGAAGTAGTTCCTCACGAGTGTCAGTATCTGAAACTGAAATACCAAGTTGTTCTATTCTTTCTTTAATCTTTTGGTCTCTAATCGCTTGGTATTTTAATTTGATTTTATTTATTCGTTCTTGTACTTCTTGAAAATCTTCTCTCTCTTGTTTTATAACAAATTTTTCAAGATTATTTATCTCTAATGCCTCTCTTTTTCTAAATTGGTCAATTTTTTTCTCTAATTTAATTTTTTCATAAAACTTTCTTTGTCTCTCAGCTTGTTCTTTTCTTAGCTGGGCTTGCTCTTCTCTTATAAATTTTTTAAGGTCGGCTCTCCTATCTTTTTCTAGTTTTAACTCCTCCTTTATTTCATTTTTTTTCTTCTTAATTTCCTCATCTTTAATCCTAAGTCTTTTTTTAATTTCTTCCTTTTTTTCTTTTTGCATAATCCTTAATTTTGCTAAACGAGATTTTTCTTTTTCTTCTTCAATTACTTCCTTAAAAGATTTAATTTTATTAGAAATTCCTTGGAAGAAACTCAGAAGCAATTGATCTAAATTTAAGCGTATTTGAATCTTTGGTTTAAGCTTTTCACCTATACGAATTATATTTCTTATCGTTTCCTTAAATTTTTTTTGTTTTGCTTTAGGACTTTTTAAACGATTTTTTCGTAATATTTTCTTTTTTTTAAATCTTTTCTTATGTTTTGAGTAATTTTTTTTTTTTAAATTTTTTCTATTTTTTTTTGTTTTAACTTGTTTTTTTTTAATTCGTTTTTTTTTAATTTTTCTTTTTTTTTTCATGACTTAGATTACTCATAAATAGCATTTTTTATGAATAAATATAGTCCCTTGTTTTAGGGGCACTTTCAAAATTTTTCACAATTGAAAGTTGAAGAACACAGAGGTCTCTAAATCTAAATGCAGCTGCACAACTAGCCAAATAGAATTCCCACATTCGGTAGAATTTTTCATCATAAAGATTTTTTATCAACTCAGCCTTATCAATAAATCTTTCAAGCCAACACTCTAGCGTTTTATCGTAGTGTCTTATTAAATTTTCACAGTCAGTTACAATCAATTTTGCATTTTCAATTGGCTTAATAATTTCAGAAAAAGAAGGTACAACTCCGCCTGGGAAAATATATCTTCCAATAAATTCGTTACTTGGCCCAGGTTTTTCTACCGTTGATATAGTATGCAATAAAAATTTCCCTTTTGACTTTAATAGTCTATCTATAGAGTTAAAAAAAGACTTATAAAATTTTTTACCAACGTGCTCAAACATACCAACCGAAACAATTTTATCAAATTGACCTCTCAATTTTCTATAATCAATAAGTTCAAAATTTACTAAATTGTCTAAACCATTTTGTTTTGCTTTTGCCTTACAGTAATTTATTTGATTTTCACTTAAAGATATCCCTGTTACTTTACAATTCTTTTGTCTAGCGATTTCAAAAGTCAGGCCTCCCCAGCCGCATCCAATATCTAAAACTTTGTCACTCTTATCTAAATCTAATTTTTTGATAACATGATTAATTTTATTTTGCTGAGCGTCTTCGAGTGAAATGGTATCTTTTTTCCAATATGCACAAGAGTATTGACGAAATCGTTTATCTAGAAAAATATCGTAAAGCTTTTCTCCTTTGCTGCCGCCGACATCGTAATGATGTTGAATATTTCTTTTTGATTTTCCAGGTAAATTATAATTTGTTAAGAATCTCCACATCCTTGAAATTTTTTTTATAAAAAAACCAATTTGTGTTACCTCTTCCCTTCCTAAATTTTCGATAGAAAGCATTAAAAAATCTTTTAATGAAGAATTTTCAATAATAATCTCACCTCTCATATATGCTTCTGGAAATGATAGCTCTGGATTTACAACTAATAACCAGTTAAGCCTTTTATTTAATAATTTTATCTTAATCGGTTTTTTTTTATCTGGATTACCACAGATATATTGATTTCCTTCGTAGTCAATGAGTATTATTCCTCCTTTTTTTTTATAAATTTGATTAAATATTTTTGATAAAATCATATTGTTTTTTGTTTAAAATTTAAGATTCTTTAATTCGTTTATTAATTCTTTTAATTTATCATCACTAAGTAGTTTCAAAGGCGGCAGAAGATTTTTAAATATATCATCTTGAGTTCCAAGGTAAGAATGCACTGCAGAAATGAGGTGGTGTTTATCAAAGGCTTCTCTAACTTTGATTAATTTTTCATTTAAGGTTTGTTCCTTTTTTTTTTCATAATCGTCAAATACCTTTCTGCTGATCTCATGAGTTGCATTTGTTATTGCAGAAATACAGCCATCACATCCATTTTGTAGCCCTTTAAGTAATTTTGTCTCAGAACCAGGAAACATTAAAAAATCTTTTAATTTAAGTTTTTCAAAAAGATTATAGCTAGAGTCTTTGCAGCCAATAATATTTTTAGGAAAATTTTTTCTTAATTTTGAAACAATTTCTATGTTAAATTTGTAGCCACTTAGCTTTTCAAAGTTATATAAAACAACTTTTACTTTTGGGTTTTTTTCAATTAAAATTTTGTAAAAATCATAAACTCCTTCGTCGGAATTACCTTTATAATAAGCTGGAGGCATGATTAGAAAAGTGTTAAAACCAAATTCTAATCCATACTTTATTAAATCTAAATTATCATTTAATGAATTGGTGCCCGTTCCTAAAAAAAAACTTTGTTTCAATTTATTTGTTGCAATTTTTGATATTAATGCTTTTTTTTCAATATGTGATACCAGCTGGCTCTGTCCAGTGGACCCAAAAAAAAATACTCCGTGCAAACCGCTTTTGATAAGTGTTTCAGCGTGAGCTATTGTTGCTTCAACATTCAATGTATAGTCTTTATTGATAACGCTTACTGTTGCTGCGTATACACCTCTTTTTAACATATTTTGACCCTTTTTTTAGTTATAAAATATAATAATAAATAAAAAAATGAAAGTTTTAGTTATTCAGCAAAGATACGGGATAGGAGATATGGTGATCTTTTCACCTTACATTCAGGCAATTTCCCATAAACTTAAAACTCCAGTAACTCTTCTTGCAAAAAAAAGTTCGAGAGCTAAGGATTTATTTGCTTACGATGAGTGCATAGAAGAGATAATAAATTTAGATAAAACTTTAGATAAATTTTCGGGTTTTTTAAAATTAGCAAAGGTAATCGATGAAAAAAAATTTGATAAAATTTTTATATTTAATGGTTCTTTGCGATATAGAGTGCTCTCTAATTATATTGGAATAAATTCAATCTATCAATATCCATTGTTTACCTCGAGAGATGTGATTTTTCAAACAGCAAAGATTTTTACCGAAAATATTTTTGGAGATATAATTTCTTCTGAACCAAAATTAAAAATAAACAACGATGATATTGAAAAAATGATAGAAAAGTACAGTTTAAGCAAAACTAATAAAAATATCATTCTTGGTATTTCTGCATCAGGACCATCAAAAAGATGGGGTATTAGTAATTTTATTCAATTGGCAAAAAAATTGAAATCAGTTTACAAATGTAAATTTTATTTAGCTGGTGGCGAAGAAGACAAAAGTATAATTAACGAATTTATATCTTCAGATTTAAAAGAATGTTCATTTTCTTTAGCAAACTTAGATATCAAAGAAATAATGCCAATTATTAAGAGTTCAGATTTGTACGTCGGTAATGATACGGGCTTTATGCATATTAGCGCTGGTCTAGGATTAAATTGTGTGGGAATTTTTTTTGACTCACCAGCTTACAGTTATAGTGGCTACACAAAAAACATAGAGGCTGTTATACCGGAAGGTCAAACACTACATTCGACAACACATAATACTCGAGGCAGAGACAAAATTTCATTCAATGAGGTCTTTGAAAAAGTTAAAAAAAATATAAACTAAGAAAAATCTGTTTTAAGAATTTTCTCTTTTGCCTCATTAACTAATTGACTTAATCTTTCAGTGTTTACGTCTCTATTCATATCTGGATGAATTTTTTTTTGTAATTTTTGCGCAGACTGGACTACTTCATTTTTTGAACAACCTTTTTTTAAACCTAATAATTTATACGACTCATCTAACGTCACAGATGAGGATCCTGAAAATTTATTATTTGAAAACTTTTTTGAATTTCTTAAATATTGTATTAATCTCCAAAGTTGAAACATTTGCAGTGCTGAGAGACCTTTTATTTTTAGTCCAGACAATAAAATCAAAAAAAATGGTAGTGAAAAAATAAATTTTCCCCCTATTGTAAATATAAACGCTAAAAGTAAAGACAAAATGACCGCGGTTTTTTTTAAAAATAAGGCTATTTTTCTACTGCTAGTTTTAGCAAACCAGTTTAAGAACAAGTAACAAATGACAAAAATGATAATTCCAATTAAAAACCAATTCATATAATTTCTTTATATGATTATACCAAAACTGAAAAAAATTAAGAATGAGAAAAATTATCACGATATCACCTTAAGTGATGATTATTCGTGGGTAGATCAAGAGAATATCCTTGAAGTTCTAAAAGATCCAAAAAAAATCGATCCTGACGTAAAAAAATATATTGAAGAAAATAATAAGATCACTGACGACTACTTTAGAGATATTACAGATTTCCAAAATAATTTGTTTAAAGAAATAAAATCAAAAATTAAATTAGATGATACATCGTTAAAATTTAAGGACAAAAAATATTACTATTGGTCAAAAACTGAAAAAAAAGGAAATTACGGAAAAAGAATTAGACAGATTATAGATGGAACTAAACCAGAAGAAATATATTTTGATGGTGACCTTGAAAAAAAAAATAAAGGTTCAGAGTATTTCGGAATTGGATCAATATCTGTCTCACATTGCGATGAATTAATGGCTTACTCATTAGATCTTCAAGGATCTGAGTACTACACAATTTATCTAAGAAATCTCAAAAATTATAAGGAGGAACAAGATGTAATTGAAAATACGAGTGGAGGGATTACCTGGTCATTAGATAGCAAAAGCTTTTTTTATTCAAAGCTAGATGAATTTCATCGTCCAAGAAAAATTTTTAAACACGTAATTGGAGAGCCTGTAAAAAACGATCAACTTATTTTTGAGGAAAAAGATGAAACATTTACTTGTAACATAAGTATAACTTCTGATGAAAATTATTTTATAATATCAACATCGGATCATATTACATCCGAAGAATATTTTTTCCCCTCTGATACAAAAGAGATTAAACCAGTGTTATTCAAAAAAAGAGAGAAAGATGTAAAATACTCAATAGATACATGGAAGGGTTATTTTTATATTCATACAAACCATCAGGCAAGAGACTATAAAATTTTAAGATGCAAAATAAATAACATTAATAATTTAGAAACTTTTATTCCTCCAAAAAAAGAGACTGTTATTGGTGGAATAGAGTTTCTTGATGATTACATTTTAAGATCTGAAAAATCAGACGCTATCCATAAAATATTTGTTAGAAATATTAAAACAAATGATGAGGAAGAAATAAATATTTCAAAAGAGGCTATTGGTGTGCCAGGTATCTCTTTAATGCAAAAAGATACTAATACAAAAAAAATTAGAGTAAGCTGGGAAAGTATGGCATCGCCTAATAAAATTTATGAATATGATATCGTATCCAAGAAAAAGATTTTAGTAAAAGAAACAGATATACCATCTGGACATGACCCAGATAAATATACAATTGAGAGAATAAAGGCAAAATCTCATGATGGCAGGATGATACCAATCAGTTTAATCAGGCTTAAAAATATTAAACAAAATGGAAAATCTAAAGTTCTTCTTTATGCTTATGGGGCTTACAAACATAGTGTCTCTCCATCTTTTAGCGCTTCAAGATTTTGTTTAATTGACAGAGGAATTACTTTTGCAATCGCACATATAAGAGGTGGAGGAGATCTTGGCGATGAATGGCATGTCGAAGGTAAAAAAAAATTAAAAAAAAACACTTTTTATGATTATATAGCATGTGCAAATCATTTAATTGACCAAAGATACACTCATAAAGGTGGGGTATGTTTTTATGGTGGTTCTGCTGGTGGGCTGACTGGTGGAGCTGTAGCTAATATGGCGCCAGATTTATTTTTTTCAATGTTGTTATTAGTTCCTTTCGTGGACATAACTACAACAATGCTTAACGAAAAGTTGCCTTTAACACCTGGAGAATGGGAGATGTGGGGAAATCCAATTAAAAGCAAAGAATATTTTAAGTATATATTATCTTATGCTCCATATAATAATTTGGCAAAAAAAGATTATCCGCCAATGCTAATTACGACTTCAATTTTTGATAACCGTGTTTTATACTCAGAGCCAGTAAAGTACATTGCAAGATTAAGAGATCTTAAAAGTGATAATAATACTCAATTATTAAAATGTAAAATGGAGGCTGCAGGTCATGGTGGAATGAGTGGGAGAGACAATGCCATTAAAGAGTTAGCAGAAGAATATTCTTTCATTTTAAAAACTGCAAAAATTTTAAAATAACAATCTTGATAATTTAAAAACACTTACTATATATAAATTGTCGGTCGCCAAATGGGGCTGACAATAAACCTTGCTAACAAAGGAGGATATATGACAAGTAAGGATCTATCGATCTTTAATTCACTTAGACCTTATAGCATTGGTTTCGACGATATGTTTGATCAGTTCGAGACAATGTTAGGAAATGGCAGTCTTGCTTTACAAAGTAATTACCCGCCGTATAACATCCGAAAAGCAGGCAAAGATAAATATGCTATTGAGTTAGCAGTTGCAGGCTTTAACAAAGACGATGTAGAAGTTGAATATGAAGATAATCTTTTAACCATTAAAACAAAAGATGTTAAAAGAACTGAAGAAAAAGAAGGTGATGAAGTTATTCATCGAGGAATATCGCAAAGGTCTTTTGCTAGATCATTTACTATTGCAGATGATGTAAAAGTAAATGGTGCCGAGCTAAAAGACGGTTTACTGACTATTTCTTGTGAAAAAATCATCCCTGAAATGAAGAAAAAAAGACTTATTGAAATAAAATAAAATAAGTTTACCTTACTTGCGGAGTATTCTCCGCAAGTAAATCTTAAAAACAATTTTTACTTGTATAGCCTACAACAGTATTTCTTGGATTTATCTCAAATATCCTTTCACATTTGATTTTAAATTTTTTATTTTCATATATGTAAAATCTATTTTTACTTCCCTTTTTAAAATTTACCTTATCAGGTTTGCCCATCTCAATTTTTAAAGTTTCTTCGGTTTGATTTAATAAATTGTTTAATTTTTCCTCTTCTTTTTTTACATTTTCATCTATTTTTTCTGACACAGTCGTGCAGCTAATTAATAATAGAAATAATAAAAATTTTTTCATTTCAACTAATTATAGAATACTTTTGTAATTTATAAACAGAAATATTACCTCTAGGTTGTAATCAGAGAATTTAGAAAAAAATATGAAAGATTTTCCCTCTAAATAAAGGTAATTAAAGACATGGAGGAATCATGTTAGAAAAATATTTTAATTATAAAAAACATAAAACCAATTTTAGGACTGAGGTCGTAGCTGGTGTAACAACTTTTTTGACAATGGCTTACATCATGTTTTTAAATCCTTTTATTCTCTCAGGAGAATTCGCAGGTCCTGAAAAGGGGTTTTTTGAGTTCGGAGCTGTATTTACTGCCACAATTGTTGCAACTGCCATTGCTTGTTTCATTATGGCTTTTTATGGAAAGACTTGGCCGATAGGTTTAGCGCCAGGAATGGGAATCAATGCTTTCGTTGCATTTGGCGTTGTTGCAGGTATGGGTTACACACCACAAGAGGCTCTTGGTGCAGTATTAGTAGCAGGTGTATTGTTCTTAGTTATCTCGTTAACTCCAATTCGTGCTTGGCTAATAAATTCAATTCCACGAAGCTTAAAACTAGGGATAGGTGCAGGTATAGGTGGTTTCCTAGCAATTATAGGGTTAGAAATTATGGGTGTAGTTGGTGACCATCCAGTGACATTAGTAACTTTAGGGGACATTAAAAATCCACTTGTTTTACTTGGATGTCTTGCTTTCGTTTCAATGATTGTTATGGAAAAAATGAAAGTTCGTGGAAATATTATTATAGGCATTTTGGTTTTTAGCGCTATCGCTTGGGTAAGCGGTCTTGCCAAATTTAATGGTGTAGTAAGCTCACCTCCACCGATGACTTATCTTTTTGCATTTGATCTTGGTGCTGCATTTACAGCTGGTATGTCCACAGTAATCTTTACATTATTGTTTATTGATTTCTTTGACACTGCTGGAACTCTAACCTCAGTAGCAAATGTGGCTGGCAAAGTAGGCAAAGATGGAAAAGTTCAAGATATTAACAAAGCAATGCTCTCTGATAGTGTTGGAACAGTTGCAGGTTCTTTAATGGGAACTACAACAGTCACATCTTACGTAGAAAGTGGAGCAGGTGTAAAGGCGGGTGGAAAAACTGGTATGACGTCGCTTGTCATCGGAGTTTTATTCTTAGCTTGCCTATTCTTTTCTCCCTTAGCAACTTCACTTCCAAAAGAAATTGATGGGGCTGCTTTGTTGTATGTAGCAGTTTTATTTATCAGAAATATCACAGATATAGATTGGGATGATATTGCTGAATCTGCGCCAGCAGTTTTGGCTTTTATCTCGATGCCTTTGACTTATTCAATTAGTCACGGGATAGCTTTAAGTTTCATAGCTTATGCTTTGATTAAGATATTTACTGGAAAATTT
>NZJU01000016.1 GCA_002692325.1 Candidatus Pelagibacter sp. | reverse complement strand
AGGAGTGCTTTTAATTTTGACATTTGTTACTATATACCTTCATTAGAATGAATAATAAATCATCTAAACATACAAAAGTGTTAATTCTTGGATCGGGTCCGGCGGGTTACACCGCGGCAATTTATGCTGCAAGAGCATTATTAAAGCCTATTCTAGTGTTTGGATCAGAACCAGGGGGTCAACTTACAACTACAACAGATGTAGAAAATTTTCCTGGATTTTCAAAAGTTATTCAAGGTCCCTGGTTAATGGAGGAAATGAAAGGCCAAGCTCAAGCAGTTGGAACTGAAATGATCCAGGATCATATAAAAAAAGTCGACCTTTCGAAAAAACCTTTCTCTGCTCATGGCGATAGCGGTCAAACTTATACAGCTGACAGTATTATTATTTCTACTGGCGCTCAAGCAAGATGGTTAAATTTAGAGTCCGAAAAAAAATTTCGCGGTTTTGGAGTATCTGCTTGTGCGACATGTGATGGATTTTTCTTTAAAGAAAAAGAAGTTGCAGTAGTTGGTGGTGGAAATGCTGCAGTTGAGGAAGCGATGTTTTTAACTAAATTTGCTTCTAAAGTTTTTCTTATACACAGAAGAAATGAACTAAGAGCAGAAAAATTGTTACAAGAGAAACTTAAAGCTAATAAAAAAATTCAAATTATTTGGGATAGTATTGTTGAGAAAATAATAGGAACTGACAAACCAAAGAGTGTTAATGGAATCAAAATTAAAAATGTGAAGACAAATAAGATTTCAGAAATTAAAATTGATGGTCTATTTGTAGCAATTGGTCACGATCCTGCTACAACTTTATTTAAAGACCAGCTGAAAATGGATAAAGAAGGTTATTTAATAACAAAACCCGACTCTACGATTACAAATATTCCAGGCGTATTTGCTGCTGGAGATGTTAAGGACAAAATTTTTAGGCAAGCAGTCACTGCTGCTGGTATGGGCTGCATGGCCGCGCTTGAAGCTGAAAAACATTTGTCTGACAAATAACAATGAGAAACAATCTTCATGTGTTTTTAGGTTCAACGGTGGCCGATGCTGGTGCGAGACCTTTGCACTGGGTATATAACCAAAAAAAGTTACTTACTTACATTAAAGGAAGAAAAGATTTTACGTTTTTAAAAAAAAACAAAAGTCCATTTTATGACATCAAAACAGGAAAAGTTTCTGGTTATAATGATATTGGTCAAGTAATGTTTAAAACATTAATTGAGGGGCACGAAAATATCGAAAAACGTTTTAAAAAAAATATACTTAAAAATTTTGGGCCAGGAAGTAATTATTGGAAAAATTATAATCTTCGAGCTAAATATAGAAAAGTAAAAGACTGGCGTGGAATAATAAAGGGTCCTTGGATACATCAAAATATTATTGAAACAATTCAAAATATTAAAAGAGATAAAAAATTAACAGGCGGAAAGAAAGTAAACGAGTCAGATGGTTTTTGCGCTGCATTGCCTTATTTCTTATATGGATATAATTTTGCAAATTTAAAAAAAATTATTTCTATAGTCACAATTTCTAAGATAAGCATCAAATACGCTTTAGCAAAATTATATATAATAGACTTAGCGCTAAAGGGTTCCAAAAACCCTATTAGAGATTTTAATCTCAAATATAAAAATAATTTGTACTTTAACAAAATTATTAAGGGCATTAATAAAGTAAAGAAGCTAAGTAGAGAGCCCCATCCTTTAGTAGTAAAAAAACTTGGGATGGCTTGTAGTTATCCTGGAACTTTTGAAAGTTCTATTCATTCTATACTAAACTCAGCTAATTATAAGAGTGCGATTTTAAAAACAGTTAAAGCAGGCGGATGTAGTTGTTCTAGAGCAAATTTTATTGGAGCTTATTTTGCAGCTTTAAATGGATTAAAATCAATTCCAAAAAGATGGATAAAAAAAACTTCAGTATCTAAGAAGATTTTAAATCAAATGTAAGCTTCTTGAGCAAAAATTTATTTTAAACTTTTACAAAAATATGAAATTTTCGATAAAGCTTTTTTTAAATTATCCATTGATGTGGCGTAAGAAATTCTAAAAAAACCTTCTAAACCAAACGCTGAACCTTGAACTACTGCGATCCCATTATTTTCTAGTAAAGATTCAACAAAATCTTTATCCGTGTTTATTTTCTTTCCTTTGGGATCTGTTTTTCCAAATAAACCTTTACAGCTTGGAAAAACATAAAAAGCACCATCTGGATTTAAACACTCTATCCCCGCTATCATATTTAATTCTTTAACTACAAAGTCCCGTCTTTCTTCAAAAGATGAGGCCCTAGTTTTTATAAAGTTTTGCACACCATTTAAAGCTTCAACAGCCGCTGCTTGACTGATAGATGATGGATTTGTTGTGGACTGTGATTGTATTTTAGCTATTGCTTTAACAATTTCTTTAGGACCAGCTGCATAACCAATTCTCCACCCTGTCATTGAATAAGCTTTACTAACTCCATTCATTGTTAAAACTCTATCTTTTAATTTATCAATTTGGGCGATTGTAAAAAATTTAAAATTTCCATAAATAACATGTTCGTAAATATCATCACTTAAAATTAAGATGTTAGGATAATTTTCCAAAATTTCACCAATAGCCTTTATATCTTTTTCCGTATAACACGCACCAGTTGGATTTGACGGTGAATTTAATATTATCCATTTTGTTTTTTTTGTTATAACTTTTTCTAACTGTAAGGGATTAATTTTAAAATCTTGTTTTTCTCCGCACTCTATGATTACTGGAGTTCCTCCTGCTAATAAAACTATATCAGGATAAGAAACCCAATATGGAGCTGGAATGATAACTTCATCTCCCTCATTTAAAGTAGCCATCATAGCATTGTATATTACTTGCTTACCGCCTGTACCGACTGTTATTTGATCGATTTGGTATTCTAAATTATTCTCTCTTTTAAACTTTTTAATTATAGCGTTTTTTAAAGCTGGGGTTCCGTCGACTGCAGTATATTTTGTGTCTCCATTTTTAATAGCTTTTATAGCAGCCTGTTTTATATTCTCTGGAGTGTCAAAATCTGGCTCACCCGCCCCTAAACCAATAATATCTTTACCAGATGCCTTTAATTCCTTAGCTTTTTGAGTAACTGCGATCGTGGGTGACGGTTTTATACGTTTTAAATTGTTGGAAATTATGCTCATTGAATTTTATAATGTTATATTAAATTATTAATATCACAAAATGCAAAATANNTATCAAGAAAAAATACTAGATATAGAAACTACTAACAACTCTTTAAATAAAAAATTAGAGGGTGGTATAAAATTTAAAATTAAGAGTAGTTTTCAACCTGCTGGAGACCAGCCGCAAGCTATAAAAAAACTTATAACAAATCTAAAAGAACAAAAAAACGAGCAGGTTTTGCTTGGTGTTACTGGGTCAGGAAAAACCTTTACAATGGCTAAAGTTATTGAAGCGTCCAATAGACCTGCCCTAGTCCTGGCTCCTAATAAGACTTTGGCTGCGCAGCTTTACGGTGAATTTAAAAGTTTTTTTCCAAACAATGCTGTTGAATATTTTGTATCATATTATGACTATTACACTCCAGAGGCGTATGTGCCTAGATCTGATACCTATATTGAAAAAGAGGCCTCGATCAATGAGCAAATAGATAGAATGAGACATTCTGCAACTAGATCACTTTTAGAAAGAGATGACGTAATAATTGTTGCGAGTGTTTCATGTATTTATGGTCTTGGTTCAGTAGAAGCATATTCAAAAATGACAATAACTTTAAAAAAAAACTATGAATATGATCGAGATCAATTAATAAGGGCATTTATAAATTTACAATACAAAAGAAATGATCAAAATTTTTTTAGGGGAACATTTAGAGTAAGAGGAGAAAATTTAGAAATATTCCCATCACACTTAGAAGATAAAGCCTGGAGATTAAGTTTAAACTTTAGTAAGTTAGAAAAAATTGAAGAGTTTGATCCATTAACTGGAGATAAAACAAATGACTTTTCAACAATAAAAGTTTATGCAAATAGTCATTACATTACCCCTAAACCTACGATTGATCAGGCTATTCAAGAAATAAAAAAAGAATTAGAAATCACTCTTAAAAAACATCAAGAAGACAATAAACTATTAGAAGCACAAAGATTAAGGGAGAGAACAAAATTTGATTTGGAAATGATAGAAGCCACAGGAACTTGTGCGGGAATAGAAAATTATTCTCGTTTTTTATCTGGAAGGAAACCTGGTGAACCTCCTCCAACTTTGTTTGAATATTTTCCAGATAACACAATAATTTTTGTAGATGAAAGTCATGTTACGGTTCCTCAACTTAATGGAATGTATAAAGGTGATAGAACCAGAAAAAGTACTTTGGCTGAATATGGTTTTAGACTACCCTCTTGTATGGATAACAGGCCACTGAAGTTCGAAGAATGGGATTTAATGAGAACACAAACAATATTCGTTTCAGCAACGCCAGGGCCTTGGGAATTGAAACAAACAAAGAATGAATATATCGACCAAATTATTCGTCCAACCGGTTTGATTGATCCACCAGTAGAAATAAGACCTGCAAAAACTCAGGTTGATGATTTAATGCATGAGGCAAAAAAAATTGTCAAAAAAGGATTTAGAATTTTAGCTACAACTTTAACAAAAAAAATGGCTGAGGATTTAACTGAGTATCTTCATGAAAATGGTTTAAAGGTAAGATATATGCACTCCGATATCGATACTTTAGAAAGAATTGAGATTATAAGAGATTTAAGAATGGGGGTATTTGATATTTTAGTTGGAATTAATTTGCTTAGAGAAGGTTTAGATATACCTGAATGTGCTTTAGTTGCTATTCTTGATGCTGACAAAGAGGGATTTTTAAGGTCGGAGACATCGTTAATCCAAACTATAGGTAGAGCTGCAAGAAACGTGGATGGTAAAGTAATTTTATATGCTGATAAAGTTACAAAAAGTATTGATAACGCTATTAAAGAGACCGATAGACGAAGAGATAAACAATTAAAGTATAATAGAAAAAATAAAATTACAGCTGAGTCTGTAAAAAAGGAGATAAGCGATATTTTGGAGTCCGTTTACGAAAAAGATTACGTGAAAATAAGTGAGGGATCTAATGTTGGTGGAAATTTAAAAAAACATTTAAAGGCACTTAATAGAAAAATGAAAGAGTCAGCCTCAAATTTAGAGTTTGAGGAAGCGGCAAAAATACGTGATGAAATTAGAAAACTAGAGGTAAGTGAATTAGAGATAAATCTTAACCCAAAAATAACTCAGAATAAATTGAGTGATAAGGTATATCCAAAAGGAAGGTCTACCATGGGAATGCCAGGAACAAAACCGCGAAAAGCAATTAAAAAATGGAAGCCAAAAAAATAATTATTACTGGCGGCGCAACAAGGATTGGCGCGGCAATAGCTAAAAGTTTAGCTGGTTTCAACGTTGCAATTGCAATTCACTATAACAAGTCATCCTCTAAAGCTAAAGATCTCAAGAGAGAACTAGAAGAATTAGGAAGCGATGTATTCTTGATTAAAGCTGACCTCAACAATGAAACTCAAACAAAAAAAATAATAAAGNAAGCTAGTAAAAAGATGAAGGGCATCGACTGTTTGATTAATAATGCGTCTTTGTTTGAGAATGATGACCTGATAAATTTTAGCGTAAAAAGTTTTGATAAACACGTTAATATCAATTTAAAAGCTCCTTCATTGCTTATTCAGAATTTTAAAAAAATAGTTAAAGATTCTGAAGGTTGCATTATTAATATTATAGATCAAAGAGTAGAAAAACTTACTCCATATTTTTTTTCATACACTTTAAGCAAAGTTTCGTTATCTACTCTTACTGTTGTTTCAGCAATGAAATTAGCACCAAATATTAGGGTTAACGCAATCTCTCCTGGGCCAACATTAAAAAATAAAAGGCAGTCCGAAAAACACTTTAAAAAACAGTGGAAATCAGTTTTACTCAAAAAAAAAGTAAAAATAGAAAATATTTGCCTAGGTGTAAAATTTTTGATTAATAATGATAACATCACAGGACAAAATATCAATATTGATAGCGGCCAAAGACTAGCTTGGTTAACTCCTGATATAATAAATGTTAAAGAATGAAAATTGTAAAATTTAAAAATAAAGAAAAGTTTCGGTATAAAAGAAAGGTGATTATAAAAGATTTAATATTAAATATATCGGTGGGTATACATAATTTTGAGAAAAAAAAGAAACAAAGAGTAAAATTTAATATTGAAATAATCACAAATCCACATGTTCATCCGAATAATGAGGATTTATCTTCTATTCTAAATTATGAAGATGTTGTAAAAAATGTAGGTCTTCTTACAAGTAAAAAACATTTTGAATTACTTGAGGATCTAGCAGAAAATATTTTTGATTTTATATTCAAAAATAACTTAGTAAAAAAGATTAATTTAAGATTAGAAAAATTAGATATCCTTAAAATAACAAAATCTGTTGGAATAGAAGTTTCCAAATCGAAATATGAGTAATAGTTTAGAATTAGGAAAAAAAGTAATTAAGGAAAAGATACCTCTTATCTCAAAAAATCCTGGTATTTATAAAATGATTAGTTCTACTGGAGAAATACTTTACATCGGCAAAGCCAAGAATATACCAAATAGATTGAAAAGTTACGTTACTGATTCAAATCTTCCTATTAGAACAGAAAGAATGCTTTCACTTACACACGGTCTTGAAACCACTACTACAAGTAATGAGAGTGAAGCTTTGCTTTTAGAGGCAAATTTAATTAAAAAACACAAACCTCGATATAATATTTTATTAAGAGATGATAAATCGTTTCCATATATATATATTGGCAATAAGGATAAGTGGCCTCAGCTCACAAAATTAAGGGGAAAAAAATCAAAAACTGGATATTATTTCGGTCCTTTTGCATCAATCGGTTCAGCAAACTGGACTATAAAAATACTTCAAAAAATTTTTCTTTTAAGAGTATGTGATGATACAGTTTTTAAAAATAGAGAAAGACCGTGTATTTTGTATCAAATTAAGAGATGCTCAGGCCCATGTGTTGGTCATATCAATGAGAGTAACTATAAATTTTCTGTCGATGAAGCAATCGATTTTATTTCTGGTAAATCCAGAAAAATTCAAAAAAATCTATCTGAAGAGATGGAAATAGCTAGTAAAGAACTTGATTATGAAAAAGCTGCTATTGCAAGAGACAGAATTAAAGCTCTAACACAAATACAAACATCTCAAAAAATCAATCAAACTAATTTAACAGAGGCTGATGTGATAAGCATATACAAAGAAACAGGCAAAACGTGTGTTCAAGTATTTTTTTTTAGATCAAAACAAAATTGGGGCAATCAAGCATTTTATCCTAAACATGATCCTGACGAGGAAATGAAGGATATCCTAACATCTTTTTTGTCTCAGTTTTATGAAAATAAAACTATTCCCAAACTTATTATCACTAATATTAACGTAAATGACAAAATATTATTAGAGAAAACGTTTTCACAAAAAGACAATAAAGAAATTTTTATAAAGGTTGCAAAAACTAAAAATGAATTAAGTATTTCAAAACTTGCTGAACAAAATGCAAGACAGTCTTTAAAACAGAAATTAATACAATCAGATAAAAATAATAATTTAATTGAGCAATTAGCTTTAAAATTTAATATCAACAATAACATCGATTTAATTGAGGTGTACGATAACAGCCATATACAAGGAACAGATTCTGTAGGTTCGTTGATTTGTTTCAGTAACGAAGGATTTGTTAAAAAAAGATATCGTAAATTTAATATTAAAAACGAAAAAATAAAAAGAGATGATTATGGCATGATGAAAGAAGTTCTTTTCAGAAGATTTTCTAAAGCAATAAAGGAGAAAAGTGGCTCTTTATCTTTACCAGATCTTATAATAATTGATGGAGGAAAAGGGCAATACTCAGTAAGTCGAGAAGTTTTAAATGAACTTGGATTGCATGACTTACCAATAATAGCGGTAGCGAAAGGTAAAAGAAGAAATGCTGGTGAAGAAAAAATTTACCATCAGAACAAGGAATTTATTTTAAATCGAAACGACCCTTTGTTATTTTTTATTCAAAGAATAAGAGACGAAGCTCATAGATTTGCAATAAGCACTCATAGAGCGAAAAGAAAAAAGAATTTAAGCAAATCCTTACTTGACCAAATTCAAGGAATTGGTAAACAGAGGAAAAGAGCTTTATTGAACCACTTTGGTTCAGCAAGATCAGTAGAATCTGCAAGTTTAGATGATCTTAAGTCAGTAGAAGGCATAGAGGACAGTATGGCAAATAAAATATATAACTATTTCCACGAATAATTATGAATATCAAAATTCCAAATATATTGACTATAGGCAGAATTATTATTGTTCCTATTTTTGTGTTATCATTTTACTTACCAGGTTTCTTTGGAGATCTAATACCATTTTTCCTTTTTGTAATTGCGAGTTTTACAGATTTTTTAGATGGTCTTCTGGCTCGGTTGTACAAAGAAGAGTCAAAGTTAGGTGAATTACTAGATCCGATAGCAGATAAAATTTTAGTCTCTGCAGCATTAATATTATTAGTGATGAATGGTACAATAAAAAATTATGAGGTAATAGCGGCTATAATTATTCTTACTAGAGAAATTCTTATTTCAGGGTTAAGAGAATTTTTGGCAAAAGTAAGCATTAACATGCCTGTTTCTAGTCTTGCTAAGCTTAAAACTTTTATACAAATGTTATCTATTGCCATTTTATTAACAGGAGAAAGTGGGAATAAAATTATCAATTTTGAGGATTATAATGCGCAGACCGTAGGTATTATTTTACTGTGGTTTTCAGCTTTTTTAACTTTGTATACTGGTTATGACTATTTGATAAAAGGTATAGACCACGCATTAAATAAGGACAGGAAAAAATAACATGCAATTAAGCCAAGAAAATATAAGAGAGAAAAAATTTCACGACAATCTTCATAAAGGAAAAGGTGAAAGATTTGAAAATAGATTTTATAAAGCTCTTGCCAATATGTTTAATGATTTTGATTATGAAATAAAAAATAATTGTAAAGATAAAAATATTTTAGATTTTGGTTGTGGTATTGGTTTAAGCACAGAAAAATATTTAAAATTTTTACCCAAAAAAATCACTGGAGTTGATATTTCTGAAGTCTCTCTTGAAAAAGCCAGACAGAGAATAAAATCAAATGATACTCAAATGGTGGAGTTTATACTAGATAATTGTGAAGATTTATCTTTAGGAAGTGACAGTTTCGAAATTGTTTATGGAACTGGAGTTTTACATCATCTTAAACTTAACCTAGCAATAAAAGAAATTGCAAGAGTATTAAAAAAAAACGGAAAAATTATTTTTGTGGAACCTTTAGGCACTAATCCACTGATTAATTTGTATAGAAAAATGACTCCTAAATCTAGATCTAAGGATGAACACCCATTTACAAAGAAAGATTTTGTTTTTATTAAGAATCATTTTGCTGAGCTTAAAATAAGATATTATGGATTTTTAACTCTCATTTTTTATCCTTTTTACAAGAACACATCTACATCTAAATTTTTTTTTATATTGAAAAATTTAGATCAAATTCTATTTAAGTTTAAATTTTTTAGAAACTTTGCTTGGTCAGTTCTTATTGTTGGTAAAAAAATCTAAGCCGCGTTTTTTTTTCTTACCAAAGCTTGATAACTGTCAGTCAAGTCTTTAATTAAACTACATATCTTAAAATCAAAATTATCAATCTGAGAAACCGGAGTTATTTCTGCAGCTGTTCCTGTCAAAAAACATCCAATGTAATTTTTCATATTTTCAGGCTTGATTTTTTTTTCTATTACTTTTATGCCTTTATTTTTTGCTATCTTAATCACTTCTCTTCTAGTTATTCCGTCCAAAAATGAATCAGGGATCGGGGTGTGTATCTCGTTATTATTTGTTTTAAAAAAAATATTCGCTCCAGTTGCTTCAGCAACATTGCCCTCGTGATCTAACATTAGCGAGTCTGTAAAACCTTTACTTTCCGCTTCATGCTTTGATAGTGTACAAATCATATATAATCCTGCCGCTTTAGTATCCCAAGGAACAGAGTTGGGATTAGGTCTTCGCCATGAAGATATATTTAATTTTATACCTTTAAGTTTTAATTTCGGATCAAAATAAGATCCCCACTCCCACGCAGCCACAGCAACATTGATTTTATTTTTTTGAGCAGAAATAGCCATCATCTCACTACCTCTCCATATAACAGGACGAACATAACCATTCCTAACTTTCTGGATATTTATAATGCTGTTACAAGCATCATTAATTTCTGTTTGAGAATAAGGAACTTTAATGCCCATTCGTTTAGCTGAGTAAAATAATCGCTCTGTGTGTTCAGCTAGTTTAAAAATTTCACCGTCATAAACTCTTTCACCCTCGAATACGCAACTTGCATAATGTAATCCGTGGTTTAGTACGTGAATTTTCGCGTTTTCCCAAGCGAGAGTTTCTCCATTAAACCAAATTTTACCTTTTCTTTTGTCGTAGGGTATATTTTCCATAAAAAAAATTAATATATCTATTTTTTTGCTTACAAAAAAGTATATTTGTTAATAATATAAGTCAATATAACTGACTAATATGAAAGATCTTCTATATTTAAAAGACGAGCAAATTAAAGATTTCATTCAGCTATTGTACTATGCTTATAGAGAAACCTTTTCTGATCCAAAGGAAATCTTAACAAAAAAATTATTTGGCCCTGCCCACTTAAGAGCTCTAAATCTCATAGAGAGCAATCCGGGAATTAGTCTTAGTGAACTAATATTCAAACTAAAAGTGACAAAACAAAGCCTCAATCGAGTATTAAGAGATCTAATAAAGTCTAAGATGATAAAACAGATAAAGAATAGAAAAGATACTAGAAAAAAAAACTTATATTTAGACAAAGGTGGAAAAATTTTTTTTAATTCGGTTTATAACTCACAAAAAAAACGAATATTTAATGCGTTAAGAAATTCTGAGCCAGAATCAGTCATAAAATTTAAAGATGTACTAAAAAAAATTATAAATGGAAAATAATTCTAAACATATATTAGTAGTAGACGACGACGATCGAATAAGAGATCTATTAAAAGATTATCTTGAAGATAATAATTTTATAACATCTTCTGCTAGAAATGCTGAAGAAGCAGCCAAAAAAATTGAAATGTTCAAATTTGATTTAATAGTACTGGATGTGATGATGCCAGGAAAAAGTGGCTTTGATCTTACCAAAGAAATAAGAAAAAGAATTGAGATACCAATCATCTTACTTACTGCTAAGGGAGAAGTGGAAAATAGAATTAAAGGATTAGAATTCGGGGCAGACGATTACTTGGGAAAACCTTTTGAACCTAAAGAACTTTTATTAAGAATAAAAAATATCATTAAGAAAAGTCGAAAAGCTGATATAAATAAGATTTACAAACTAGGAAAGACTCTAATTGATTTGAATAGACTAAAAATTAATTTTGATAAAAATATTTTTAAAATTAATTCAAAAGAAAAAAAAGTTCTGTTAGAAATGTTAGGTAATCCAGGTAAAACCTTTTCAAGAGATGAGATGATTAAGATTTCTGGTATTAATAATGAGAGATCAATTGATGTTATGATTACAAGATTAAGACAAAAAATTGAGAGCGATCCAAAAAAACCAAAATATTTACAAACAATAAGAGGTACTGGTTATGTTATCTGGATTGACTAAATTTGTAAAAATTATTTTACCTAAAAGTTTATTTTATAGGTCTTTAATTATTGTTGCCGCCCCAATAATTATATTACAACTCATTGTATCGGTAGTTTTTTTTGATAGTATTTGGATCAAGGCAAATAAAGGTATGACAAGATCTTTAGTAAGCGAAATTAAAACATTAGTTGATGTTTACAAAGATACTGATAAAAGCCAGATAGAATATATTTCCAATATATATAAAAACAATAGTGACTTTGTAATAAATATAATAAATGAAAAACGTTTTGATAACTCTTTTGAGAGAAAATTTAGTCCGATGGATAGATCTTTAAGGCGGGAACTTAAATCTACTTTCGGGAGTGAAAATTATTGGTTTAATACATCAGACTATTTAGACGTTGTTGAAGTCAAAATTAGGTCAGATGATAAAGTTTTGCAGTTTTTTTTTCCCAGGGAAAAAATAGCAACTTCTTCAGTAAGATTGTTTATTCTTTGGCTTACTGTTCCCTCGATTATTTTAATTTTAATCGCGATTCTTTTTTTGAAAAATCAAACAAAACCAATTGTAAAACTGGCAAAAGCGGCTGAAAAATTTGGAAAAGGAGACTATGTTAATGAATTTAAAACATCAGGAGCCTTAGAAATAAGAAAAGCCTCTTATGAGTTTGATAGGATGGCAAAAAGAATCAATAGACATCTCAATCAAAGATCCGAGATGCTGTCTGGAATTAGTCATGATCTTAGGACTCCATTAACAAGATTAAAATTACAAATAGCTATGCTTAATCAAAAAGAAGTTTCTAAAAGCATGTCCAATGATGTGGACGAAATGGAAAAAATGCTTAATGATTATTTGGAATTTTCAAAAACACAATCAACAGAAGAAACTGTTAAGGTAAATGTTTCCAATTTATTAGACAAAATTCGATTAAATATTAATGACGAAAAATTAATTATTAACAAAAATCAAGATTTGTATTTGCATGGAAGACCAAATTCTCTAAAGAGATGTTTTGAAAATGTAATTCTGAATGGCCTAAATTATGGGGAAAAAGTTATAGTAAATACAAATTCCTTTACTAATTTAATGATTATAACATTTGAGGATGATGGACCTGGAATTCCTCCAGATCAATACAAAAATGTTTTCAAACCATTTTTTAGATTAGATAAAAGTAGAAGTCTCAATAAATCAAGCGTGGGACTTGGCCTTTCAATAGTGGAGGATATTGTTAATTCTCACGGAGGGAACATTCAATTGAGTAAAAGTAAATTTGGAGGTCTCAAAGTTAGGATTTCTTTACCTTTTTAATTTTTCTCTTTTTTTTTAATTTTTGGATTTCATCACCTTGTTTTTGAACAATTTTTTTTAAGACTTGGAATTCATCTCTTGAAACTATCTTCAAATCGTTAATGATTTTATCTTTTTTAAATTTAAAGTTGGTGATTATTTCATTTCTGACGTCTTGACTGCTTATAATCCCCTTTTCCAATAATTTTGACAAAAATTTTACCAATTCGTCTGATTTACCCATAATTAATCTTATTTGATAAGTTTAATTTAATCAAATATGTTATCAGCACATGTTTGTTCATAATTTAGATCCTATACTATTAGATTTGGGGATTATATCTATAAGATGGTACTCTATAGCCTATGTTTTGGGAATTATTTTAGGATGGTGGTACGGGAAAAAAATAATTTTTAAATTAAAAAAAAAACAAAATATTGATGTAAGCGCTGAAAATTTTGACGATCTAATTACATATTTAATAATTTCAATTATTGTAGGAGGAAGATTAGGATACGTAATCTTTTATAATCCATATTTTTATCTAACTAATCCTTTTGATATTATTAAAGTTTGGCAAGGTGGTATGTCTTTCCATGGAGGTTTATTAGGAGTCATAACGGCAACTTACTATTTCTGCAAAAAAAACAATTTAAACTTATTTGTTCTTTTAGACGTTATATCTTGCGTTGCTCCAATTGGTATATTTTTTGGTAGAGTAGCAAATTTTATTAACGCGGAATTATATGGAAAAGTTACCAATGTATCATGGGGAGTAATTTTTCCTCAAGTCGATGAATTGAAAAGACATCCCTCTCAATTGTATGAAGCATTATTAGAAGGATTGATTTTGTTTTATATTCTAAATCTTATGGTAAATTCAAAAAAATACATGACTAGTAATTGCTCTTCGACATTTTTAATTTTATATGGATTTTTTAGAATTTTTTCAGAAATTTTTAGGGAACCGGATAGACATTTAGGTTATATTTTCAACTCTATTAGCATGGGAAGTATTTTGAGCATGCTGATGATAATCCTTGGAGTAGTTATTTTTTATAGAAAAAATGAAATCCAATCTTAACCGTTTTAAAAAAACACTCTATCCGATCGATAAATTTTACGAAAAAGTTTTATACGATAAAGAAAAAGGTTACTACGCTACAAATAATCCTTTTGGCTATAAAGGTGATTTTGTAACTGCTCCAAACATCTCAGATATTTTTTCAGAAATTATTGGGATTTGGATTATTTCATCATGGGAAAAACTAGGTAAACCAAGAACTCTGAATTTAGTAGAACTTGGTCCCGGGGATGGTAGTTTGACAAAGATCTTACTGAGGACATTTAAAAAATTTCCAACATTTAATTCATCAGTAAATATTTTTATGTATGAAAAAAGTGATTATTTAATAAGAGTACAAAAAAAAAAAATCAAAGATAAAAAGGTCCGTTGGATTGACAACTTTAAAAATATCAAAAAGGGACCAGTCATTTTTTTTGGTAATGAATTTTTTGACGCAATACCTATCAAGCAATTTTTAAAGAATGATAATGTGTTTTTAGAAAAGCATTATACCATTAGTAACAAAAAAATTTATGAACGTTTTAAAATAGCTAAACAAGAGGACGAGAGGCAGATAAAATCCTTTAAGTCTCTTTTGGGATTAAATTTAATAGAGTACCCGAAATTGGGTCTTATAGAACTAAAAAAGATTGTAAAAAAGGTTTCTACTCTTTCAGGAGGTATATTGTTAATTGACTACGGTTATATCAAGCCACAAAGTATAAATACGCTTCAATCATTAATGAAACATAAAAAAAACAATATTCTTAAAAATATTTTTAAAGCTGATATTACTTGTTTAGTTAATTTTGCATTACTAAAAGAGTATTTCTTAAAAAATAAACTCTATGTAAAAAATATTGTGACTCAAAAATTTTTTCTAGAAAAAATGGGTATTATAGAAAGAGCAAATATTTTAAAGAAAAAAATGAATACTTCTCAAAAAAAAAACTTGAACGAACGATTATATAGATTACTAAACAAAGACATCATGGGTGAACTGTTTAAGGTAATATTTGCCTTTAAATCAACCAAAAAAGATTTTCTAGGATTTGATTAATGATCACATCCAAACTATTAAAAAAACAAAAAAATTTAAGACATTATTTCTTCACTCGGAATAATGGTTTTTCAAAAGGAATATACAAAAGTCTAAATTGTGGGGAGGGATCGAAGGATTTAAAATCAAACGTTAAAAAAAATCTAAGATATGTATCCAAAAAAAATGGAGTAAATTATAATAATCTTAAATTAATGCATCAAACTCATAGTAATAAGGTGTCAGTAATTAATCAAAAAAATATTAAAAAAAAAAAATTTCATTCCGATGCGATGGTAACTTCATTAAGCGGTATCACTTTAGGTGTAGTCACCGCTGACTGTTTGCCAATATTAATTTATGACAAACAAAATAATATTATTGGATGTATTCATGCAGGTTGGAGAGGTGCATTTTCAGGTATAATAGAAAATACGATGAGAAAATTCAATGTTTCAAAATCAAATAATAGAATTATTGCGTGTATAGGACCTTGCATTGGAAAGAAAAGTTATGAAGTAGACTCTAAATTTTATAAGAAATTCGTCAATAGGTCGAAAAATAATAAGACTTACTTTTCTACTTTTAAGAAAGATAAAAAATTATTTGATTTAAGAAAATTCGTTAGTGATAAATTTAGAAAACTTAATGTTAAAGTTGATAATTTAAAATTTGATACTTTTAGAGATAAAAACAATTTTTATAGTTATAGGCGGTCCAAAAAATTAAAAGAATTAGATTATGGAAGGACTATATCTACAATTAAATTAATTTAATGGTTTAAAAAAGTTAAAAAAAAATGTATATTCTAAATCTATTTCATGAAAATTCTATCTGGTACAAGCAACCTTAAATTAAGCAAGGACATCTCTAAGCTATTAAAACTGAAGCTAGTTAATACGAATATAAAAAAATTCTCAGACGGTGAAATCTATATCGAAATAAATGAGAATATAAGAGGAAACAGTGTTTTTGTAATACAATCTACATCAAATCCAGCTAATGACAATCTAATGGAATTATTATTAGTAATAGATGCATTAAGAAGATCTTCTGCAAAAAATATTACTGCGGTGATTCCATACTTTGGGTATGCTAGACAGGATAGGAAGGTAGTGCCTAGAACTTCAATTTCTGCAAAAGTTGCTTCAAATATTATTACTCAAGCCGGTGCCAGCAGAGTTGTGACGGTAGATTTACATGCAGGACAGATACAAGGATTTTTTGATGTTCCAGTTGATAATTTATTTACTACACCTCTTTTTGCAAGATATATTAAAAAAAAGCTAAAAAATAAAAATTTAATATGTGTCTCCCCCGATGTTGGAGGTGTACAGAGGACAAGAGGGCTCGCTACAAAAATAAATGCAGACTTAGCAATAATTGATAAAAGAAGATCTGCCCCTGGAAAATCTGAAGTAATGAATATAATAGGTGATGTTAAAAAGAAAACTTGTATCATTGTTGATGATATAATTGATAGCGGTGGAACAATAGTAAATGCTGTGGAGGCTCTTAAAAAAAGCGGGGCCGATGACGTTTATGTTTTTATTACTCACGGCGTTTTGAGTGGTGAAGCTGTTAGCAAAATTAAAAAATCTAAAATTAAAAAGTTAATAATAACAGATACAATAGATAACTCGAAAAAAATTAAAAATATTAATAAAATTGAGCTAATATCAATAGCTTCTTTAATGGCTGAGGCAATTAAGCGTATATCTAATTCAACTTCAGTATCAGATTTATTCAATTAAGACTTGTTTTATTTAGAAAGTTAAGTTAAATACCCTTTTCTACAATTATGACAAATATAAAAGCTATTCTAAGAAATGAAACAACTTCTAGTGCTAATAAAAAGCTCAGAAAAGAAGGTTTTGTTCCAGCAATTATTTATGGGGGCAAAGACCCAAATAAAAAAATTTCTATAAATAAAATTTCTTTAAAAGATATAATTCAATCCGATTCATTTCTTTCAAAAGTTTTTGAATTGGAAATTGATGGTAAAAAAGAAAGAGTTTTACCAAGAGATATTAGTTACAATGTAATTTCAGATGAGCCAATTCATATTGATTTTATGAGAGTTGTAGCTGGCTCTAAAGTTGTATTGGAGATACCGGTTAAATTTATCAATCAAAATGACTCACCTGGATTGAAAAGAGGTGGTGTTTTAAATATCGTAAGAAGAAAAATCGAATTAAGTTGTCCAGCTGAAAAGATACCAAACGAGCTTATAGTTGATCTTACAGGAAGTGATATTGGAACAAGTCTAAAGATCTCTTCAGTAAATTTAGGTGAAGAAATAAAACCAACTATTACAGGAAGAGATTTTGTAATAGCAACAGTGGCGCCGCCAACTATAATTAAAGAACCTGAGAAACCAGCAGAAGAAACAGCCGAAGGTTCTGTTGAGGGTGATTCTGCAGCCGTAGAGGATGCAGATCCTAAAACAACTCAAGCTAAAGATGGAAAAGAGCCTGAGGCAAAGAAAGACGATAAATCAAAGGATGGGTCCACAGATAAAAAAGCTCAACCTGGTGAAAAAAAAACACAAGATAAAAAATAATTTTATATGCTTTTATTAGTAGGATTAGGAAATCCTGGACCAAACAGCTCAAATAATAGACATAACATTGGATTTAAGATTATAGATGCTATCAATGCTGAATTTAAGCTAACAAAACAAAAACCAAAATTTAAAGGATTGCTTACAACTGGAAATATTGAGTCAAAAAAAGTTTACGCCATAAAGCCTCTCACATTTATGAATAACTCTGGCACTGCTGTTAAAGAACTAGTTGATTATTTTAAAATTGACGCAAAAGACGTAATTGTTTTTCACGATGATTTAGATATAGATTTCGGTAAAATTAAAGCAAAATTCGGAGGTTCGAGTGCTGGACATAATGGAATAGAGTCTATCGATAAGTTTATTGGAAAAGAATATTCTAGAGTGCGTGTTGGGATTGGACACCCTAAAGAGAAACGAAAAGTTAATAAACATGTATTGGAAGATTTTAAAGAGGATGAGGAAGAAAAAATGAGAGAAATCACAGATAGTATAGTAAAACTTGTTCCGACTTTAATTGATAAAAAAATTGACCTATTCTCTAGCAAGGTAAATCAAAATTTGGATGGGATTTAAATGTGGTATAGTAGGTTTACCAAATATTGGTAAGTCAACTTTGTTTAATGCAATAACAGCATCAAAAAATGCTGAAGCTGCTAACTTTCCTTTTTGTACTATAGATCCAAACGTTGGTGTAGTGGATGTTCCAGATCTAAGATTGGAAAAAATTTCAAGATTATCTAAATCCGAAAAAAAAGTTTTTACAAATATTACTTTTGTGGATATTGCAGGGCTAGTAAAGGGCGCATCTAAAGGTGAGGGCTTAGGAAACAAGTTTTTATCACATATTAGAGAGGTTGATGCAATTATTCATTTGGTAAGATGTTTTAAGTCAGAAAAAATTCAACATGTTAATAATGAAATAAACCCAGTAGCTGATCTAGAAACTATTCATACTGAGATATCATTAGCTGACATTGAATTAATAGAGAAGAAACTTGAAAAAAACAAAAAAAAGGATTTGACCTCAAAGGAAATAGATATTTTAGAAAAAGCTTTAAATCATCTCAGTGAAGGTAAAACAATTGAAATTAATAGCGAAAATAATATTTTCTTAAATAGAAATGGAATATTGAGCACAAAACCGAAGATTATTGTTTGTAATGTTGACGAGGAAAGTTTAATTTCTGGAAACGAATTTACAACAAAAATAAGAGAAAAATTCAGTGACCATAAGATAATAAGCATTTGCGCAGATATAGAAGATCAGTTGTCTAGTCTAGATAAATCTGAAAAAGAAATTTTTATGAAAGAAATAGGATTAGAAAAAACTGGTTTAAATAAATTGATTAGAGCTGGTTATGATTTACTTGAGTTAGATACTTTTTTTACATCCGGGCCAAAAGAAAGTCGAGCTTGGACTGTCAAAAAGAATACGATTGCCCCTAAAGCCGCAGGTGTAATACACTCAGATTTTGAAAAAAATTTTATTAGAGCTGAAGCCGTTTCTTGTGAAGATTTTATTAAATTTGGTAGCGCGGAAAAATGTAAAGAAAAAGGTAAGCTTCGGATTGAGGGGAAAGACTATATTGTGAAAGATGGTGATGTATTATACTTCAGAGTCAATCCTTGACCATAATCTTTTCATACTTAAGTATACAAGAATGGACAGTAATATTAAATAAATCAGAACCTTTACCCCTAGTTTATGTCTAGCCTCTAATTCGGGTTCAGCAGCCCAGCTCAGAAATGTTGTAACATCCTTTGCCATTTGATCTTCTGATGAAACTGTTCCATCTGAATATTCAACCAAACCGTCAGATAAAACTTTTGGCATTTTAATTTTTTGACCTGCCATATACTTATTGTAATAAACACCTTCATCTAAAATTATATTTGCGGGTTTGTCTTCGTAGCCCATTAAAACTGAGTAGATATAATTTGCACCACCTTTTCTCGCTTTAACCAAAACTGACATATCAGGTGGATAAGCGCCACCATTAGCTGCAGTTGCTGCTTGAACATTTGGATAAGGACTAACAAATTTATCTGAAGGGCGCCCAGGTCTTGTAAACATTTCTCCTTGACTATCAGGGCCATCAGTTACCTCTAAGCTAGCAGCTATAGCTTTAACCTCAACTTCTGAGAATTCTGGACCTCCGGGTTCACCTAAATTTCTGTAGCTTAGATATTGCATAGAGTGACAAGAAGAGCAGACCTCTTTATACACTTGAAACCCTCTTTGGAGAGAGGCTCTATCAAACTTTCCTGTATATCCTTTAAAGCTCCAATCAATTTTGATTGGGTCAATAGCCTCAGCTGAAATGGATTTTGAACTGAAAAATAAACTTAAGAAAATTAAATAAGTTATAAGCTTAAACTTTTTTTTCATTTGTTTTTGCAATAGATAGATTAGAAGAACCTGTCATTACAGAATCTGAAATATTTATAGGTAACGGGTCGGTTTTTTCTAAATATCCTACAACTGGTAATATCACTAAAAAGTGTAAAAAATAGTATATTGTGCCCACTCTAGCTAAAACCAAATAAATTCCCTCTGCAGGCATCGCTCCCACGTATCCCAGAACTAAAATATCTAAAACTAGTATCCAAAAAAATTGTCTATAAATTGGTCTGAATACTGCAGATCTTACTTTTGATGTGTCTAACCACGGAAGTACAAATAAAATAAAAATTGCAGAAAACATTAATATCACCCCACCAAGTTTATCTGGTACTGATCTTAAAATCGCATAAAACGGTAAAAGATACCATTCAGGTACTATATGTGCAGGAGTAATCATTGGATTAGCTGGAATGTAATTGTCCGAATGTCCCAACACATTTGGTGCAAAAAACACGAATCCGGCAAAAATTATCATGAAAACTAAAAGTGCGAAAATATCTTTAACTGTTATATAAGGATGGAAAGGGACAGTGTCTTTAGAGGGTTTTTTCACGTCTATTCCAACAGGATTATTATTTCCAGGTACATGTAAAGCCCAAATATGAAGCACAACTAATCCTAAAATTAAAAAAGGTATAAGATAATGTAAGCTAAAAAATCTATTAAGAGTCGGATTATCAACTGAGTACGCTCCCCACAACCAAGTTGTTATGCTTTCACCGACTAAAGGAATCGCGCTAAACAAATTAGTTATAACAGTTGCTCCCCAAAAACTCATTTGTCCCCAAGGCAAGACATAACCCATAAAAGCTGCCGCCATCATAAGAAGATAAATAAGTATGCCCAAGATCCAAATGATTTCCCTTGGTGATTTATATGACCCGTAGAACAATGATCTGAAAATATGAATGTAAACTGCTAAAAAAAACATTGATGCACCGTTACTATGAATATATCTAATTAACCAACCATAATTTACGTCTCTCATTATATGCTCAACGCTTCCAAAAGCTAAATCAGCGTGAGCCACGTAATGCATCGCTAACACAATTCCTGTAATTATTTGGGTTAACAAACAAAAAGTTAAAATACCACCGAATGTCCACCAGTAATTCAAGTTTTTTGGTGTTGGGTAATCTTTCAAATGAGAAACGAGAGATAATAATGGTAATCTATCATTAAACCATTTGCCAGCTTTAGATTGTGGTTGATACTCGTGATCGCTCATTTTTCTATCCTATCTTAATCGTGTTGTTGTCTACAAATTCATACTTAGGAATTTCCATATTGACTGGTGCCGGGCCTTTTCTGATTCTTCCAGACACATCATAGTGAGATCCGTGACATGGGCAAAACCAGCCTCCCTTATAATCGCCTTTGTCAGACAGAGGCACACATCCTAAGTGAGTGCAAACTCCTAACATAACTAGCCATTCCTCTTTTCCCTCTTTAACCCTTTCCTCATCTTTTTGAGGATCTTTTAATTCTTTCAAACTTACTGACCTTGCATCATCAATTTCTTCTTGCGTTCTTCTTTTCAAAAAAACTGGTTTACCTCTCCAAAGCACCGTAATAGTCTTACCTGGCTCCACAGAACTAACATCTACTTCAGTTGTTGCTAAAGCTTGTACAGATCTATCTGGATTCATTTGATCAATAAATGGCCAAATAGTAGCACCAAGTCCAACCGCACCAATTGTGTATGTTGCGGTAAAAAGGAAGTCTCTTCTTGTAGTTTTTTCGTTATCTGCCATATATGTTACTTATAAAGTAATTATTAAATAAAACTAATTAATAAAATTTTCTAGGGTCAGAATGACACATAAAAGTTGGTGATAATGATAAGCATTGCTTTGTTTAAACCTGATATACCGCAAAATACGGCCTCAATAATTAGATATTCCGCTTGTTTCGGTATTAAAGTTCACATAATTGAGCCTTGCTCTTTTAGTATTGATGACAAAAGATTCAAAAGGGTCGTGATGGATTATATGAACATGAGCAATTTTTATAGATACGAAGACTTCGAAAATTTTAAATCAGAGAATAAGAAATCAAGAATAATTTTGATGACAACCAAATCAAAAAAATCGTATATAAATTTTAAATTTAAAAAAGATGATATTTTAATGCTTGGAAGAGAAAGCAAAGGTGTTCCGAAGGAACTTCATGAATGCATAAAATATAAAATTAAAATACCCATTAATAAAAAAACTAGATCTTTAAATGTAGCTATTTCTGGAGCAATCGCAGCTTCTGAAGCTTTAAGACAAATGAATTCAAAATGAAATTTAATAATATTGATGATAAAAAAAGAGTTGTTGATAATTGGTTCAACTACTTACAGTTTCAAATTAGTGAACTTTTTCAAGATCTTGAAAATAATCTAGCAAATTCCTCAAAAAAATTTGAGACAAGTGAATGGCAGAAAGATGACTCCAAAAATGGAGGAGGAAAGTCATTATTACTAAGAAATGGAATAATATTTGACAAGGTAGGAGTGAATAAATCTACTGTATCAGGAGTATTTGAAAAGAAATTTCGAAAAAACATACTTGGAGCTGAGAGTAATGGAAAATATTGGGCTTCCGGTGTCTCAGTTGTAGCTCATATGAAAAATCCTTACATTCCAGCTCTACACTTTAATACAAGATTTATTGTGACTAGTAAAGATTGGTTTGGTGGCGGAATAGATGCAACACCGTGCATAGTGAATAAAAAAGATAATAAATTTTTTCATTTAAAACTTAAAAAGGTATGTATAAAAAATAAAATGAATTATCAAAAATATAGGAATTGGTGTGATGAATATTTTTTTTTGAAACACCGAAATGAACCAAGGGGAATTGGTGGTATATTTTTTGACTATGAAACAAAAAACTGGATTAAAAATTTTTGTTTTGTTCGAGAAGTTGGTCTTACTTTCATGGAAATATCAAAATACTTAATAAAAAAAAATTTTAAGAAAAAATGGACAATTTATGATAAAAACAAACAATTGCTTAAAAGAGGAAGATACGTAGAATTTAATTTACTCTATGATAGAGGAACGAAATTTGGTTTAAATTCAGGTGGGAATGTAGAATCAATTTTAATGTCACTTCCTCCAGAGGCTAAATGGAAATAAAATGGAAAAAGAACCTCTAACAGTAGTTGGTTTAGAAAAAATCAAAAAAGAATTAGATAACTTAAAAAATATTCAAAGACCAAAAATAGTTGCTGCTATAGCTGAAGCTAGATCACATGGAGATTTGAAAGAAAATGCAGAGTATCATGCTGCAAAAGAGCAACAATCACACATAGAAAGTAGAGTGATAGAAATTAATGATACGATCGCAAGAGCAAATGTAATAGATGTTACAAAAATTGAGAATAATGGAAAAGTTATTTTTGGCGCGTCAGTAATCCTTAAAGACTTAGATACGGAGAAAAGTTTAGATTATAAGATTGTTGGAAGAGATGAGGCCGACATAAAATTAAACTTAATTTATTTTAGAAGTCCTATAGGTAAAGGTCTTATAGGTAAAAATGTAGGTGAAATCGTAAGTATAAGTACTCCCTCAGGAGAAAAAAATTACAAAATTTTAAAAGTAGATTATATTTAAGCTGGTTTAAACTTCTCTAAAATGACTTTGATTTCTTTCATATCTATTTTGAAGTTTTGATTTACCCACTTTGACTCCATCTCTTTTAATGCTGCTCCTAAATCCTTTCCTTCTTTGAAACCTTTTTGAATTAAAAAGTTTCCATCATATGGGAAATGGGGAATTTCGAAGTTTTGGACGGTTTTTAACAAATCTAAGTTTTTAATCTTTTTTTTGTCTGTCTGTTGCAGTAAATATAATATTGTCATGATCTCTTTTCCCAAAAAATAAATATTTTTCTTGAGATCTTTATTGAAAAAATAATCATCCTTGTTCAAATTTTCAAAGTTCGCTGCTATCAAATTAAGCTTTTTACTCAGATTGTTTGAGGTTTTATACTTGTGAATGAAATACTCATGGTTTTTTTTCAAATCAATTGTTAATAATGCTATTAAAAAAACATCACTAAACTCTAAATTTTTTTCAAATTTTAATAACTTCTCAATTCTAACAAAATATTTAAACTCTTGAAAAATAATTTCAAAAATTTCTTTTAATTTTTGTTCCTTGCAAATGTCTATAAAATTTTTTAAATATAAAATCTTTTTCAATTCAACTAATATTCTTTCTCTTGAAACATTTGTAATGCCATTTATATTCAAACGAATTGATTTAATAGTACTTTCTTCGGGCTTATGATTGTATTTAATAGAAAATCTTACAAATCTTAAAATTCTTAAATAGTCCTCTTGAATTCTTTTCTCTGGGTCGCCAATAAATTTAACTACATTGTTTTTTAAATCTTTTACCCCAAGTTGAGGATCATAAATTTTTCCCTTTTTATTCAGATAAATAGCATTGATCGTAAAATCTCGTCTCTCGGAGTCCTCTTTCCAATCTTTAGAAAATTCTATCAGCGCATGTCTTCCGTCTGTTTTTATATCTTTTCGTAAAGTTGTTATTTCATAATTTTTTTCTTTACCTTTTATTGTAATCGATCCGTGGTCAATCCCTGTCTCTAAAATTTCAAATTTTGTATTTTCAAAATTTTTCTTAATTTCCTGAGGGGATAAAGAAGTAGCCAAATCTATGTCATCAATTTTTTCGTCTTTTAGGAAATTTCTTACACACCCTCCAACGAACATTACAACTTCTTCTTTACCTTTTCTGTTTTTCTCAAGATTTTCAAAAATTAATTTTAATTCTTTTGATCTATAAAATCCTGTAAAAATAGATTTTATTTTTTTAAAAAAATTGAGTTTAAATAATTTTATTTTCATTGACTTGGCTGGGGCACTAGGATTCGAACCTAGGATGGCGGTACCAAAAACCGCTGCCTTACCACTTGGCTATGCCCCAATGCTAAGTTTTGATATATCATAATTTACCAAAATTAAATAGTTTTTGTGATCTCAGACCAGCAATTTGGAAACTTTTTATTTATATTTTTTGACGCAAGTATACTTAGTCTTTTGCTTTTAAAAACTCCATAACAAACAGAGCCTGAGCCTGTAATTCTTGAGTAATAGCATCCTTTTTGAAGCTTAATATCATTCAAAATATTTCTGATCTCAGGATGATACTTTTCAACAATTTTTTGAAGATCGTTTTTTTCATTTAATAAGAGTTTCAATAGTTTCTGCATGCTCAATATTTTATAATAATCTGTATTCGAGAACCTAGAACTTTTTTCTACGTAAGAGTAAATCTTTTGAGTTGAACACTTAATATGAGGATAAACTATTAAAAAAAAAAGGGTAAATTTTTTTTCATAGTTTAGTAATGTTGACAAATTTTTTTGATAAGTTTGTTTGCGGTAAAAAATTTTGAAATCACTTCCGATTTTTTTTTCAAGAGAGTTCCAAACTAAATTTGATTTAGACTTTTTTTTTAAAAGATATTTCGCAACAAAAAATGCATTTGAAGTTCCTCCACCTAAGCCTGAAAAAACTGGAATGTTTTTTTTAACTTGAACATCGTAAAATATGTCTATTATTTTAAATTTCCTCATTATATCTAAAGTTTTTTTAATTGAATTATTTTTTTTTTCTACCAAATGAGAAAAAGGCCCATTAAAAGTAATTCTGTCTTTCTTTTTTTTATTTTTTTTTATCAATATTTTATCGTGTAAATTTATAAGAAAAGTATTTGTTTGAATATTGTGTAAACCGGAATTTAATTTTTTTCCTACTCTTAATGAAAGGTTTAATTTTGCATAAGATTTTATTTTCATTGGAATAAAATTCAATTGAGACCAGAAATAATTTTTTTATTAATTTTTGTTCTCATATCTTTCTTAGTGTCATCTAAGTTAAGAACGTAATTCCAATAGTATCTAGCTTGAATTTTCTTGTTATTAAACCATAATATATCTGCAAAATGATCGTTTACGATAGGATCTGAAGGTAAAAGTCTCACCGCTTTTTGAAGATATTTTTCAGCTTCTTGAAAATTTTTTAATTTGAATAAAGCCCAGCCCAAAGAGTCAATAATATATGGATCATTTTTTCTAAGCTCATTTGCTTTTTTTAACATAACTAAAGATCTTTCAATATTCGCATTTTGCTCAATCCATGAGTATGCAAGATAATTTAAAACGTAAGCTTGATTAGGTTTTGCCTCCAACGAATTTAGAAAATCTTTTTCTGCTTTACTCCAAGAGCCAGTTCTTTCATATGCTATTCCCCTGCCATCAGTAGCTTGGGGATAGAGATCGTGCTTAAGATCTATTGATTCAATAACCTCGGTATAATACTTTATTGACTCAATATATTGTTTGTTGTTCTTAAGGTAGTCAGCAAATTCAATCTTTTGATAATTATCAGAATTTTTTAACTCTCCATAACTTTTCCTCAATATTTTAATTGCCTCTTCTTTTTTTCCTTCGTCTACCAAAATATTTGTTAATTCCTTTGAAGCAAACCAATTGAAGGCATCTCCAAATTTTTTTAATTTTTTATAAAGATTTTTTGCTAAGTCAATATTTCCGATTAAGATGCTATTTTCTGCATACAATACATCATGAGAAATAAAATCAGGATTTAAAAATTTAGATAAACTTAGATAGAAATTCGAAATTGAGTAAAAACCTTGAGAAGAAAGTGCATTTGATACTACATAAAAAAACTCGGATAGAATATGTGACTCATTACTACAATCAAAATTATTCTTAAATCCTTTATTTTCAATTAAATCCAATCTAAGTTGATCTATCAGCAAATTTCTTGGTGAAACTTTCAAGGAACTTTTGATAACCTTTTGAGCATTTTTGATTTGATTATTGCTTATTAAATAATTTGCATAGAAAAAATTATATCTCAAAAAATTTACTGATTTATCTTCTACTATTTTTTTAAAAGAATTTTCTGTTTCAGGTGAATTATAATAACAATTTAAAAATATTTTTTGTATTTTTTTTATATTATCGAATCTATTGTTTATGAGATTAATTTTTTCAAAGGACTGATCATAAGATAAATTTTGAATGTCAGAAAAATTATATGTGATTATTGAAATTATTCTTTGCAAGGGATCAAGATCTTTTTTTTGAAAATTTTTCTTTAGGTTTTTTTTAGCTTGAAAATTATTTTTATTTTTTAGATTGTACAATCCAATTAAAAGATCGCTCTCAAAACTATTGAGTTTTTTTCTCTCGAGTTTTTTTGAGTAGATATAAGCTTCTCTAAATTTATTTAAGTTGATGAGTGAATATAGATAAACTTGTGAATATGTGTAATGTGCATCCTCTAATCCCTCTATATTTTTAAGATACCTATAAGTTAAATAGTACTCATTTTTATTTAAAGATAAAATTCCAGAGAAATAATCCGATATATTATCTCCCTTAATTGTCTTCTCTAAACTTTTTACGTGTATATTAAAAAAAATAATTATGAATAATGTAACAAATAATATAAATTTAGATTGATTAAGTATTTTTCTCATAATGAAATTTGACAATAAATTAATTAAATTAATAAAATACCATAACTTAATCAATCACAATTTAATATATAGCAATAAAGCTGTTAACAGATATAAACAAAAAGAATTTAAAATAGATTCAAAAAATCTTTCTCAGCAATTAGCTCTGCTTGAAAATACAATCTCTAATATCACAAACTGCTCATTAAAAGAAAACGCTTCAAAAATCGTTTTTGCTGATGGCAATCCAGACTCAAAAATTATGATAATTGGTGAAGGTCCTGGTGCAAATGAGGATAAAGAAGGTTTGCCTTTTGTGGGACGAGCGGGCCAACTTTTAGATAAAATGCTTAAATCTATAAATCTAGACAGAGATAATGTTTACATAACCAATGTTGTAAATTTTAGACCCCCTGAAAATAGAAAACCGACTGAGAAAGAAATAAAAAGATATTTGCCATTCCTAATTAATCACATTCAAATAATTAAACCAAAAATTTTGATACTTTTAGGAAGCACTGCTTTAAATGCAATTATTGGTGATGAAGTAGTAATTTCAAAAGCCAGAGGAAAGTGGGTGGAAAAAGAAATAGGAAATTGCAAATTGTCGATTATAGCATCTTTCCATCCTGCGTTTTTAATGAGGCAGCCTGAACAAAAAAAATTTGCATGGACAGATTTGAAAATGGTAAGAAAAAAAATCATAGAATTAGGTATAAAAATTGTCAAAAAATAAAAATATTGCAGGTGTCGATGAAGTTGGAAGAGGATGTATAGCCGGTCCGGTTGTAGCTGCCGCTGTTATTTTCAAGGAGAAAATTAAACTAAAATCAATAAAAGACTCAAAAAAAATTTCATTTAATAATAGATATGAAATTTCTGAGTATATAAAAGAAAACTCTTTTTATGGAATAGGTATAGCATCTGTAAAGGAGATTGCGCGTTTAAATATATTGCAAGCATCTTTGTTAGCGATGAAAAGAGCTTTGTTAAAACTTTCAGTAAAACCTGGGTTAGTTTTAATTGATGGAAATTTTGCTCCAAAAGGGATTAAAAATTACAAAACAATAATTAAAGGCGATGAAAAAATTAAAGAAATTAGTGCAGCATCAATAGTCGCAAAGTGTTATAGAGATTTACTTATGATAGAACTATCAAAAAAGTTTAAAAAATATTATTGGAATAAAAATTTTGGTTACGGAACTAAGCAACATTTGTTAAGTCTTAAAAAATATGGAACAACTAAGTTGCACAGAGAAAAATTTAGTCCAATACACCAGATGTTGACTAAATAAATTTTCAAACACTAAATTATATAATTTTCCATGGAAATTGTTTGACTGAAGATTCAATTTAAGGTTGAATCTAATTATGCAAAATTTTTTTAATAAAATTGTAATTGGTGAATGTTTAAATGAAATTAAAAAATTGCCAGATAAATCTTTTGACTTAGTTTTTGCAGATCCTCCATATAATCTACAAATAGGAGATAAGTTGACACGGCCTGACTCTAGCAAAGTGAATGGAGTCGAAGATAAATGGGATTATTTTAAAAGTTTCAGACATTATGACGAATTTTGTAAAAAATGGCTTAATGAATGCAAAAGGATATTAAAGGATAATGGAAGTATTTGGGTGATTGGATCATACCATAATATTTTTCGACTGGGCTATCATTTACAAAACTTAAATTTTTGGCTTTTGAACGACATAATTTGGAGAAAAAATAATCCTATGCCAAACTTTAAGGGGACTAGATTTACAAATGCTCATGAAACATTAATTTGGGCTTCCAAAAATAAAAAATCTAAATATACTTTTAATTATCAATCGTTAAAATGTTTTAATGATGATTTACAAATGAGATCCGATTGGCTTTTTCCTATATGCGGGGGAAAAGAGAGACTAAAAAAAAATGGAAAAAAAATTCACTCTACACAGAAACCAGAAACTCTTTTACACAGAATTATTTTAGCCACAACTAACAAGGGTGATGTTATATTTGATCCATTTTTAGGTACAGGAACTACGGCAGTAGTAGCTAAAAAGCTTGGTAGAAATTATTTTGGGATAGAAAAGGATAAAAAATATTTTAAGGCTGCAAAAGAAAGGATTAAAAAAACTTTAGCAATAAAAGATGATTCCTTAGATACAGTCAAAAATAATAAACAAAAACCAAGAATACCATTTGGCTCACTGATTGAACTTGGTATTTTAAAACCAGGCTCATTATTATTTGATCCTTCTAATGAAATAAATGCCAAAATAATGGTTGATGGAAGTATAAAATATAAAAATAATGAGGGCTCTATTCATAAAATTGCTGCCGAAATTGAAGGGTCTGAGAGTTGTAACGGCTGGACTTATTGGCATTATAAAAATGGAGATTCACTTATCTTAATCGATAGATTGAGACAAAGACTAATATCAAGATAAATTAGTTTATTTAGTTGTAAACTTTTCCTAAATAAGATTTTAAAAATTTTTCATTTTTAACTAATTTTTTTAATAGTAAATTTCTTATCTTTACTGAAAAAACATTTGACATATGAAAAGAGATAAAATTTATTTTAGACTTAATATTAATAGACTTAAGTCTTTTAATTCTTTCGTTATAATAAATTTCGTTTATATTTTTAATATTTTTACTTACCAAATTATAAATTTCATAAGCTCCCTCGATTGATTGAGCTGCTCCTTGAGCCATGGTGGGCATCAATGTATGAAAAGCATCTCCAATATAAAATACTTTTTTTAAAGAGGACTTTGATGATTTTTCACTAATGTAAATTGGCCAAGCTTTTAAATTATTTTTAAATAAATTTTTTAATTTTTTGCTTTGATTAAAAATATTTTCCTCTAAAAAATCTTGGTTACTTATTATATCTTTTTTTTTTGATCTTATTATACATACTAAATTTTGGTCACGCCTTTTATTTACTGGGTAAGTAACAATATGTGCATTGGATCCCATAAATACTGAGATATTTTCGCTATCTAGCTCCTGAACATCAGAGGATTTTATAATTGATCTGATTGCGAAAGCATTGCTAAATTTAGGATCGGATTTATTACTTTCTATTATTTTTTTGGTATTAGAAAAAACTCCATCACAAACAAATAGATAATCAACCAGATCATTGGTATTGTCTTTAAAATTTATTAAAATCTTATCTTTTAATTCTGAAATTTTTATAATTTCTTTATTGAATTTTATATCTTTTTTAAATAGTTTTTCTTGCAAAAACTCTATTAAAACTGATCTTCTTAAAGTAGTATATTTATTTTTATCGGTGTTAAAATTGGCTAAATTGAGATCACAAATTTTTTTATTATTAAATGATAAAAAGTTAATCTTTTTTGGGTTATAGAAGTCTTCTTGTTTTATCAAATCAAAATCTAGCTCTCTTAAAATAGAAATGCAATTGACTGAGAGTTGTATGCCATATCCCTCTTCAAAAGATAAACCATCTTGTTTTTCGTAAATCGTGAAATCGATTAGAGAATTTTTTTTTAAAAAATTTCCCAGTGTTAATCCGGCAATTCCAGATCCAATTACGGCTGCTTTTTTTTTCATTGATACAATACCTTAACCTTGCTTAAAATCTTTTTTGTAAATGATGGAATAAACTCTTTTTTATCATTTAATTTATACCACTCGAAATTTTTTGGGATTTTTTTTGAAAATTTATAGTATAAATTTATATTAAAAGTTTTATTTGAAATAGATTGGTTGTAATTTAAGAGTAAGTTCCAATTCTTGTCTAATTTTTTATCTCTTTTTTTAATTTTGGGTAAAACAAAAGTTTCCAAAAATCCTACTTTATTTTTTTTTGTTAATCCGATTTGTTTTTTTTTTATTTAAGTAACAAAGTATATTAATCTTTCTTAATTTTTTTGTTTGAGATTTTGTTTTTTTCCTTTTTTTCTTACTTTGAAAATATTTACATTTTTTGTTTATTACACAAGAATAACATAAAGGTTGTTGAGGTTTGCAAACAATAGAACCAAACTCCATTAAGGCTTCTACAAAATCACTATTCCTATTATTAAAAAAAAGATTATTTTTGTTATTTTTTACAAAATTTTCAAAATTAATTTCAGTATCTTTTTTATTAAGAATTCTGGAAAAGACTCTTTTTACATTTCCGTCTACCGCAATAGTTTCTTTGTTATAGATAAAAGCTAAAAGAGCGTTAGCAGTGTAGTCGCCAACTCCAGGTAGGCTTTTAATTTCTTTAAAAGTATCTGGCAGTTTAAAATTATTATTGGCTAGAATTTTTACAGTAGATAGTAAATTTTTTGCTCGTCTATAGTATCCCAGTCCTTCCCAAAGCTTTAAAATCGTTTTTTCATCTGTTTTTGATAAAGATTTTAAATTTGGAAACTTTTGTAAAAACCTATTGAAATATGGCAAAACTGTTTTAACTTGAGTTTGCTGCAACATAAATTCGCTTAATAACCTATAATAAAGCCTTTGATCGTAATTTTTATTAACACGCCATGGTAGAATGCGCTTGTTATTATCATACCAAGCTAAAATATTTTTTGATAAATTAAAATCTATATGCATAAAAAAAAAGATTCTAAATCTATTAGTTACATACAGGGACTTAGACCGATTTCAAGTACAATTCCTAGGGGTCTTAAAGGCGTTCTTAAAAAAGGAGGTTACAATTTTACAAGTGTTGTTGATAATTGGGTAAGAATTGTTGGAAAAAAGATATCCAATGATTGCTACCCCACTAAAATAAATACTTCTAAGAATTTGGAAAAGGGTATTCTAACTTTAACCATTAAACATGGCAAAGAAGTAGATATCGAATATGAAAAAATGAACATAATTGACAAAATAAATTCTTTTTTTGGATATAAGTATATAAGTTCATTGAAAATAAATGTTGCCAGTCAATTAAATCTTAAAAGTAAAATGATAAATGATAAACCACTGGATGAGAAGAATTTTGAGATAAACGGCATTGGAAATGAAGATTTAAAAAAAAATTTAAAATCACTTGTTAAAGCCTTTAATGAAAAAAACAATTAAAACAATTTTTTTTGTAATTACTTTTATAGCAATCTTTGAAAAGATCTACGCTTTAGAGAATGAAATTTTAAAAAAAGGCAACATAAACGCCAAAGTTACGGTAAAAGTTTTTTCTTCTTTAACATGCCCATTTTGTGCAGATTTTCATACAAAAATTTATAAAAAACTTGAGCGCGAATTTGTTCAAAATAACGTAGTAAAATTTGAACATCACGCTTTTCCTTTAGATTTAGCTGCTTTAAACGCTGAAAAAATTATTAGGTGTGGTAATAGTATAGACTCAAAATTTAAATTGTTAGATGAAATTTATAAAAAACAAAGCGAATGGGCAGTTGGTTCTGATATAAATGAAATTAACAACTCTCTATTAAAAATTGGTATGAGTTTGAACTTAGATAAAAGTAAGTTGGAAAATTGCTTAATTGATGACAGTCTGCAAGACAAAATTTTAAATCAAAGAATAGATGCTCAAAAAAAATATAAGATTGAATCTACTCCTACGATCTTTATTAATGAAAAAAAATACGAGGGAAAATTTGATTTTGACTCAATTAAAAAATATATTGAAAAAATCTAGCAATTATGAAATTTAAAAGATTAGATTTAATTGGTTTCAAATCTTTTTTTGATAAAGCTTCTTTTCACATAGAAGAAGGACTTACTGGTATCGTAGGTCCTAACGGGTGTGGTAAATCAAATATTGTTGAGGCATTAAGATGGTGCATGGGAGAAACTTCGGCAAAAAGTATGAGGGGTTCCGGGATGGAAGATGTAATATTTTCAGGTACATCAAATAGACCGGAAAAAAATATTGCTGAAGTTTCTATAACAATAGAAAATAAAGATGGTGCTGGTGGTGAAAATTTTAAAAATTTTGAGGAAATTGTTATTAGAAGAAAAATTGAGAGAGACAAAGGGTCAAAATATTTTATTAATGATAAAGAAACTAGAGCTAGAGATGCTCAGACATTTTTTGCAGATCTGTCAACTGGAGCTCACTCACCCTCTTTAATAAGCCAAGGTAAAATTGGACAACTCGTTACATCAAAACCTATTGAAAGAAGATCGGTGTTAGAAGAGGCTGCTGGTATTGCGGGTATACATGCGAGAAGAAGTGAGGCAGAAGTAAGGTTAAATGCTGCAGAAAATAATCTAAAACGAGCAGATGAGTTAAAAAAACAGCAAGAAAAACAATTAGATAACTTAAAAAAGCAGGCCGAAGAGGCCACAAAATATAAGCTAATTTCAAAAGAAATCAGAAAAATTGAGGCTGGTATATATTATTTAAAGTTAAGAGACATAGAAAAAGAGGAAAAAATAATTAAGGAGAGGCTCAGCGAGCAAGAGGATGAATTAAGCGCGATTAATCTTGATTTAAATCATAATAATTCAATTTTAGAAAATGAAAATTTAAAGTTGTCGCCTTTACGTGACAAAAAAATGGAAAGTTTGGCAAAATTGCAGAAATTGAACCTCGAAATGACTAATTTAGAGGAGGAGGAAAATAGATTAAAAGATACTCAACAAAAGTTAAAAAAATCTTTTGATACTATTACTGGAGACTTGGAAAGAGAAAAAACAATCTCTATGGATTCATCACTTAATGAAAAAAGAATTTTACATGAGAAAGAAGAGATAATAAAAACCGAAAAAGAGCTTTTCGAGATAGAGAATAAAACACAAGAAAATTTAAGTTTTTCAAAAGATAAGCTACAGAAAAATAAATCAAAATTATATGAGTTGATTAATTTGATGGAAGAATATGTAGAGAGAAAAGAGCCATTATCAAAAGATACACTAAATGATTTGAAGGAAATAGTTGAATTGATTACAATATCTCATGAAGAGTATGCTACCTCATTTGGGAAAAACGAGACTATAAAGGGAGATGCAATTAAAAGAAAAGAGAGAATTAAAAATATAGAATTAGAGCTGGAAAATTGGATTAATTTGAAACTAAATTCAGATAAAATGATTGCTGAATTGAGTAATAGGAGAGAAAAGCTTCAAATTGAAATTAACGAGAATCAAAAGAACCCTGAAAGAATAGCGACGTTAAAGGGGCAAAATATTCAAAATTTAGAAAATACGAAAAAGAGAAATGACGAATTAGCCGAAGAATTATTTGAAGCAGAAAAAAAATATAACTTCATCAATCAAAATATTAAAGAAATAAACGAAAAACTATCTTTGCTTAGAGAAAATAAAGCTAGAAATGAGGCTACGATTGAAGGGATAAGTAACAGAAAAAAAGATTTAACCTATTCAATGAAAAATGAACTAGGAATTGAAAACTCTAATGCTTTGCTTTCTTTATCTGATTTAAATGAAATTGCTGAAACAAACTTTCCGAATGTCGATGAACAGCAAAATAAGATTATAAAGATTAAAAAAGATAGAGAAGCCCTTGGCTCAGTTAATTTAAGAGCGGACGAGGAAACAAAAAAATATGAAGATGAAATCAAAAAAATGGAAACAGACAGAGATGATTTGTACTCTGCTATTGTAAAGCTCAAAGCTAGTATAGAAGAATTAAATCAAAAAGGACGAGAAAGAATGTTGGAAGCTTTTGATAAAATTAATAGGAAATTTAACGATGTATACACAAAATTATTTAGTGGAGGTAGCGCTAAACTTGAGTTGGTAGATTCAGATGATCCTTTGGAGGCAGGGCTTGAGATGCTAGTTTCACCGCCTGGTAAAAGACTGCAATCAATATCTCTTTTATCTGGTGGAGAACAAGCTTTGACTGCTTTATCTTTAATATTTGCAGTTTTTTTAGTAAACCCGTCCCCGATATGTGTTTTAGACGAGGTTGATGCTCCTCTTGATGATGCTAATGTAACAAGATTTTGTTCCCTCTTAAACGAATTAACTAAAATAACAAAAACGAAATTTATTATTATTACTCATCATGCACTCACAATGTCAAAAATGCACCGTTTGTACGGTATTACTATGCCAGAAAAAGGAATAAGCCAACTTGTTGCAGTTGACTTGCAAAAAGCAGAAAATTTAGTTGCTTAAATTTTAAATGTTAAAAAAAAAAGATTTCAAAACTCGCCTAGAAATTGAAAATGAAAAGATGAAAAGCAAGGATCACGAAAATAAGGAAAATAGAGGTCTATTTTTTGGAAATGCTTTTAGGTTAGGCACTGAACTTGTCGCAGCAGTTGTGGTTGGGACAATTATTGGGTTTATTTTAGATAATTGGTTTGATACTAAACCAGTGTTTATATTAATTTTCTTTTTTGTAGGTTTTGCCGCTGGAATTTTGAATGTGGTAAGAACCGCAAAAAATATGCAGAAAAAGGATTAAATCAAATTTTTATGGCAGCAAATCCGATGACACAATTTACGGTCTATAGATTAGGCCCAGAAATAAAATTTGGAGATATTGATTTATCCTTCACAAATTCAAGTCTTTTTATGATTATAAGCGCAACAGTTATTTGTGTATTTTTATATTTTTCAACAAAAAATAAACAAATTATACCAAACAAAATTCAATTAATATCAGAAATGCTTTATAACTTTATTGCCAAAATGATTAATGACACAGCTGGCTCAAAAGCAAAACCTTATTTTCCATTTATATTTAGCCTTTTTGTATTTGTATTATTATGCAATATGGTAGGAATGCTACCTTACTCTTTTACGGTAACAAGCCACATAATCGTAACATTAATAATGGCTATATTTATTTTTATTGCAGTAACGATAATTGGTTTCGTAAAGCATGGCTTCAAGTACTTATCAATATTT
>NZJU01000015.1 GCA_002692325.1 Candidatus Pelagibacter sp. | reverse complement strand
TGTATCTGTCATTTTGGTTGCGGGGGTAGGATTTGAACCTACGACCTTCAGGTTATGAGCCTGACGAGCTACCAGACTGCTCCACCCCGCGCTATTTTGCTTTTTTTAAATTTATTGCCTGGAGTTTATTTTTTTCTTCTTTAATATCAAATTTTAACTTTTGCTCTTCTTTTAAAACTTTCAGCCTAGAATTTTCAAGTTCTGTTACATGTAGGAAAATATCCCTATCAGTTTTATCTTCTTTAATAAATCCGTAGCCTTTCTTTTTGTCAAACCATTTAATTTTGCCTTCTGGCATTTTACCTCCAATATTGTATGACATTAATATCTATTTTTTAATTTTTGTAGTTTTTTGATTCTTTTAAAATTTTCTAATTTTATTCTCTTTTTTTTTTCTGAAGGTTTTTCATAAACACTTTTAATTTTCATATTTTTGTAAAAACCTTCTCTTTGTAATTTTCTTTTAAGAACTCTTATAGCCTGTTCTACGTTATTGTCTTTTACCTCTATTTTAATAAAAACCTCCTGTTAATTTTTAGGGTAATTAACATTTAACTGGAAGATTGTCTAGACAGGGATATTAAAGAATTTTTTGATATTTATGCGGTTAAGTTTTCTTTTTCTTTAAGAAGTTTTTTTTCTTCTCTTAATTTAGCCTTTTTTTCCCTCTCTAATCTTCTTTTAGCTTTTTGAACCGCTTTTTGAAAACTATCTTGAGTACAAAGAGAGAGAATTACCGGGTCTCTAGGTTTTAAATTGGAAAAATTCCAATAACTTCTTTTCCTTATTAACGAGACTGTTCCCTTTGTGCTTCCAACAAGCTTCGAAATTTGACCATCATTAAGTTCAGGCGCATTTTTACATAACCATAAAATCGCATCAGGTCGATCTTGTCTTTTTGACAAAGGTGTATACTTTGGTTTCTTTCTATCTTTTATTTTAACTTCTTCATTCTTCTTAATTAGTTTCAGATCTTTTTCTGGATTCTTTGAACACTCGTCTATCTCAATTCTTGATAACTGCCCTGCCAAAATAGGGTTATATGCTTTAATTCCTTTAGCAACATCGCCATCAGCAATACCTTTAATTTCTAGCTCATGTAAATTACAAAATTTCGCAATTTGTTTAAAAGTCAGAGTAGTATTTTCTACTAGCCAAACTGCGGTAGCCTTAGGCATAAAGGGAGCATCAGTCATAATTAATTATTTTTTTCTAAGATTGCTAAATTTTTTGTTGTACTTACTAACTCTTCCTTTATCCAAAATTTTTTGAGAGCCGCCAGTCCAAGCAAAGTGAGATTTTGGATCTATATCAAGTTTTAAAGTGTCGTTTTCTTTTCCCCAAGTAGATCTTGTTTCAAATTCAGACCCATCAGTCATTACTACTTTAATTTTATGATAATTAGGGTGTATGCTTTTTTTCATAAAGGGTTTTTATATTATTAATACAACTTACTCAATATTTTTTTTTTCAAAAAAAGCTATCAATTCGTCATGAATAAGAGAATTTGATGCAAATATATCTTTTTTTTTATTATTTTTTTCATTGTCTGAAATTTTTATAAATCCTCCAGCTTCTTTTAAAATTATGATACCGGCGGCAATATCCCAAAAATTTAATTCCCTTTGCCAGTAACCATCAAACCTCCCACAAGACACATATGCAATATCTAATGCTGCACTTCCAGATTTTCTTAAAGGCATATGAAGGTTTTTAGATAACGAAATATATTCATCAAAAATCTGTTGTTTCATTTTGCTATAATATTTCGGCCCTCCAGTCACAACTAACGATTCCTGTAATTTTTTTTTATTTGAAACTCTTATTCTTTTATTATTTAAGTAAGCTCCATTACCTTTTTCTGCAACAAACATTTCATTTTTTATTGGATCAAAAATAACACCACATTTTATTTCATTAGATTCCTCATAACCAATTGAAATAGCAAAATGCGGAATACCGTTTAAAAAATTAGCTGTTCCGTCTATTGGATCAATAACCCATTTTTTTTCAGAATCTAAATTTTTTATTATACCAGATTCTTCTGATATTATTTCAAATTCAGGTCTTGCCTTTTGTAACTCATTTATTATAATTTTTTCTGTTCTTTTATCAGAAGAAGAGACAAAATCTCCTGGACCTTTAAATGAAACTTGTAAGTTTTCAATTTCACCGAAATCTCTTATTAATGGCTTACATGCTTTAAGACAAGCTTTGATAATAATATTTGTGATTGGAGACTCTAATTTCATTCGTTAACCCTCTTAATGTACTCAAGATTTCTACTATCAACTAAAACTTTTTCACCACTTTCAATAAATGGAGGAACATTTATTTTGATACCACAATCTAACATCGCAGGTTTATAGGAAGACGATGCGGTTTGATTTTTTATAGCTGCATCTGTTGACTCGATTGTACATTCAATATTTATAGGAAGATCAACTGATATCGGTTTTTCGTCCATAAACAAAATTGATACTATTAAGCTTTCTTTTAGTAATTTATATTTTTCTCCTATAGTTAATTTCGAAATTTCTATTTGATCAAATGTTGTCTTGTCCATAAAATGACAATTCTGATTATCAAAATATAAAAAACTGAATTTCTTCTCATTTGTGTCAGCTTTTTCTACAGACTCGCTTGATCTAAATCTTTCGTTTAGCTTAGTTCCTTTAATTAAACTCTTTAATTCAACTTGATTAAACGCTCCACCCTTACCTGGTTTTACATGTTGAGTTTTTAATACGTTCCAATAATCATCTTTATGTTCTATTATCATTCCAGGTTTTATTTCATTTGCTGTAATTTTCATCTAAATGTTTCTACTGCTTTATTTGGCTTCAAAATTTTGTTATTCCAGATAAAACTGGATATTGCAATATAATTTGCTCCAAGATTAATCAATTTTCTATAATTTTTATTATCTATACCTCCGATTACAACAATTGGAATTTTTAAATTTTTTTTAGCCCAGGAAATTACTTTTGGATTAGCTTTTATCGCGTTTGGTTTAAGCTTTGACTTATAAAAAGAACCAAATGCTATATAAGATGCATTATTTTTCTTTGCTCTTATTGCTAATTTTTTTGAATTGTGACAAGTAATTCCAATAATTTTTTTTTTTAATATTTTATTGACGTCTCTTATATTACTATCTGATTGCCCCAAATGACACCCATCTGCACCTACCACATTAACAAGATTATAATAATCGTTTATTATAAATTTAACATTATACCTTTTGGTAATTTTGATAATTTTTTTAGAAACTTTAATAATTTTCTCTTTATTTGCATCTTTCAATCTTAACTGAAAAAACTTAACTTTTTTACTGCTTAAAACCTTTTTTAAGTTTGAAAAAAAGTCTTTTTCAATTTTTTTAGGTGAAATAAGATAAATAAATTTCTTCAATTATTTTTAAGCTACAGATTGTTTTTCTAGCCCTTCGGCCCATTTTCCATTTGAAGATAGGCCATTCATTTTGGCTCTATGGTTGAATGCATTTTGTATACTTTGGATATCTCCCGCATTATCACCAAAAGCTTTTAAAGCACTTGCCTGAAGACCTCTACCATAAGAGAAAGTAATTAAAAAATTAGTGTCATTAATTTTATTTATTTCGTTTAAATTTTTACTTGCTTCAATTTCTGACTGTCCACCTGACAAAAAAGCTATTGAGGGAACAGAGCTTGGTACATTTTTTTTTAGACATTCAAGAGTTTTTTTTGCAATTTCACTTGACTCTACTTTTTGTTCACAACCTGAACCGGGTAATATCATATTTGGCTTTAAGACAGTTCCTTTTAAATCAACTTTATGTAACTCAAGTTCATTAAAACATTCATTAAGAACAGATGTTGTTACTTTAAAGCATTTTTCCATATCGTGTTCCCCATCCATTAATACTTCTGGTTCAACAATAGGCACCATATTAGACTCTTGAACAAGCGAGGCGTATCTTGCTAAGGCATGTGCATTTGATTTTATACATTGCATGGAAGGAAATCTGTTTTCAATCTTATACACGGCTCTCCACTTAGTAAATCTTGCACCTAGATCGTAGTATTCTTTTAATCTTTCCCTTAGTCCGTCTAAACCCTCAGTTATTGTTTCTTCCGGTGATCCCGCGAGCTTTTTGGCTCCTTTGTCTACTTTTATACCTGGAATGGCTCCATTTTTTTTTATTAAGTCTGGAATTAAAATACCTGAAGAGCTTTTTTGTCTTATAGTTTCATCAAATAAAATTATACCCCCAATATAATCTTTAATACCTTGGGAACTAAAGAGTGTCTCTCTGAAAGTAATTCTGTTAGCTTCTGTATTTTCAATATTAATACTTTTAAAACGTTTAGCAATTGTACCCGTACTTTCGTCAGCGGCTAATATACCTTTACCGCTTTCACACATTTTCTTAGCTATATCTTTTAGTGTCATATCTTTTATTTATTTTAAAACATTTAGTCCAGGCAAGTCTTTTCCTTCTAAAAATTCTAAAAAAGCGCCACCTGCTGTTGATAAGTGAGTAAATCTAAATTTCTTTCTACTTTTGTTAATAGCAAACAAAGTATCTCCACCACCCACAATAGAAATAAGATTATTTTTAATTGTGCTGCCAGAAATTTTTTTTGCAATAGATAAGGTACCTTCTAAAAAATTATCATTTTCAAAATATCCAGCAGGCCCATTCCACAAAACAGTTTTTGATTTTTCTATTATATTATCTATTTTTTTTATAGTTTGTTTACCTATATCTAAAATCATTTCATTATTTTTAATTGACTCTAAGCCTTTCGATGTGGCGTTTCCGCCGAGATTATTTGATGTTTTATAATCTATAGGTATAAAGATTGTACAATTATTTTTTTTTGAAATTGTATAAATTTTTTCTATAATAATTTTTGTATTTTTCTCTATCAAGGACTTACCAACCCTTATACCATTAAATTTGAGAAAATTATTTGCCATCGCGCCAACAATAAATATATTATCGACTTTACTTATTAAGTTACGCAAAACATTAATTTTCGTTGAAATCTTTGATCCACCAATAATACAAGTTACAGGAGATCTCCTACTATTTATGATTTTATCTATAGCCTCAACTTCTTTTCTAAGCAAAGGACCCCCATATTTAAAAGTTAAAAAGTGAGTTATTTTATGGATAGAGGCTTGTTTTCTGTGTGAACAGGAAAAAGCATCGTTAACGTAAATATCTCCTAGAGAGGCTAAATTTTTTGCGAAATAATTACTGTCATTAGTTTCCCCTTTATTAAACCTAACATTTTCAAATAACATTATTTCACCCCCTTTTAGAAAGGTTATTTTCTGTTTTGTTTTTCTAGTAATTTCTTCTGTATGAAAAAAAATTTTACTCTTTAATCTCTTTTTTAAATAATCAAAAATCGGTTTTAGAGATAATTTTTGATCTGCTTTTCCCTTTGGCCGACCTAAGTGACTGAGAATTATGATTTTAGCTCTTTTATTTCTTAAACTTTTGATTAAGGGTAAGCTCAAATCAATTCTGGTATAATCTTGAATTTTTTTGTTTATAATAGGTACATTTAAATCAAGCCTTAAAATAACATATTTGTTTCTTACGCCGATCTTTTCAGTAAAATATTTTATTTTACCCATTAAAATTTTATCAATTTCTTATTTTGTTTTGTATCTGTGCAACAATCTTTTCTTCGGATAAGTTGAGTTCCCTATAAATATCTTTATAAGGCGCGCTTTCTCCAAACCTATCCAAACCAATTGAAATACCTTTATTTTTTAAATATTTGTTCCAACTCGAAGTTTCGCTAGCCTCTATAGTCACAATTAAACAGTCGTCATCTAAAATTTCTTTTTTAAATTCTTCAGATTGTCTATCAAAAAGTTCCATACAAGGCATCGAAATAACTTTTGACTCAATTCTGTTTTGTAACAAAGTCTTCTGAACATTAAGTGCTAACTCTACTTCTGAGCCAGACGCTACTAAAATAGTTTTATAGTCGTGCGAGGTAATGTTTACTACGTATGCACCTTTTTCGCATTTATTAGCTTCCGAAAAATTTTTATTTATGTAAGGTAATTTTTGCCTAGATAATGCTATAGCACTAGGTGCGTTAGTTGTTTTCAAAGCTATTTCCCAACACTCTAAAGTTTCATTAATATCAGATGGCCTAAAAACATTTAGGTTTGGTATCGCCCGCAAACCTGCTAGCTGTTCGATTGGTTGATGGGTTGGCCCATCTTCTCCAAGACCAATAGAGTCATGTGAAAAAATATAAATTACTCTTAACCCCATAAGAGCTGATAACCGAATGGAAGGTTTACAATAATCAGAAAATATTAAGAATGTTCCGCCAAACGGTATTATTCCACTATACAAAGCTAGACCATTCATTATAGATGACATTCCGTGCTCTCTCACGCCGTAGTGAATATAGTTACCATTAAAATTTTTTGCATTAATTACTTTTGAATTTTCAGTCTTAGTATTATTTGAACCACTTAAGTCTGCTGAACCTCCAATTAATTGTGGTAAGATTTTTGTAATATTTTCGATAACATTAGATGAGCACTGTCTTGTTGCCATTTTAGGTTTTGACTCAAAAAATTCTTTCTTCTTTTCCAATATTAATCTATCTAAATCACCCAAGTTTGAGTCTATATAATATTTCTCAAATTCTTTTCTTGTCTTATCACTCTTTTTTTTTAATTCATTTTTCCAATTTTTCTCTAAGTCTTCTCCTTTTTTGCCGATTTTTTTCCATTCTTGCATTANCTCATCTGGTATATAAAAGGGTTCATATCTCCAATTAAGCTTTTTTCTAACTAGTTTAATTTCATCTTCCCCCAAAGGAGAACCATGCGAAGCAGATTTGCCAGACTTATTTGGCGAGCCAAACCCAATAGTAGTTTTACAAGATATAAGAGATGGTTTATTTGACTTAGTAGCTTTTAAAATTGCTTTTGAAATTTGTTTTTCATTATGGCCATTAATTTCTTGGTAATCCCACCCATAACTTTCGAATCTTTTTTTAAAATTATCTGAAACACTCAAAGAAGTAGAGCCATCAATAGATATTTTGTTGTTATCAAACAAGACAATCAAGTTTTTTAGTTTCAAGTGACCAGCTAAACTCATTACCTCATGGCTTACTCCTTCCATTAAATCTCCATCACTCGCAATAACAAAAGTTCTATTGTTTAAAATATTTTTACCAAATTTTTTCCTTAATATTTCTTCGGCGATCGCCATACCAACAGCATTTCCCAATCCTTGTCCTAATGGACCAGTAGTCGTTTCTATACCCGTTCCTTTTTTATACTCAGGATGTCCCGCGCATATAGAGTTTAATTGTCTAAAATTTTTAATGTCTTCAATTTTTATATTTTTGTAACCGGTCAAAAATAAAATAGAGTACAAAAGCATTGATCCATGACCCGCTGACAAAATAAATCTATCTCTATTTACCCATTCAGGGTTTTGAGGATTAAACCTCAGGTGGTATTTAAATAAGACTGTAGCCACATCAGCCATACCCATAGGCATACCAGGATGACCTGAATTAGCTTTTTGCACTGCGTCAATTGATAAAAATCTAATTGCGTTTGATAACTGATTAAATTTTACTGTCACAATAAAATTACCTATATATACTTAAACTTGTTATTTCAATATTATGATATAATTGAATATGAACATTTTAGAAGAAAAAGAAAAAAATCTCAGTAAGCTTATAGATAAATTAGATGTATTAACATCGACTTATTCACAATCATCTTATGAGACGGATAGTTTATTAAGAGAAAAAAATGAAATTTTGAAGCAAAAACTAGAAATTGAAAAAAAAAACCAAGAATTAATTAGAGAGCATAGATATTTAAAAGATAAAATTGATAATTTAAAAAATGATTTAAACAAAAAAACTAATGCTGAAGATCAGTTTAATCAGGACATAGAGGAGCTCAGTCAAGAGACACAAGATTTATTTAAAGAGTTAGAAAAATGGCGAACGTAAATATTAAATTTAACAATAAAGATTATCTCCTCTCGTGCGATGATGGTCAAGAGGAATCACTTAAAAGTTTGACAAAATATTTAGATAAAAAATATAGTGAAATTAAGGACAAGCTCGGAAATATTGGTGAAAACAAACTTTTACTTATTACAACTATTCAGCTTATTGACGAGTATTTCAATCTTAAACAGAGAGTAGCAAAACAAAAAGAAAAAATTGACGACGTGTCCAAAAGATTTCAAGAGCTGAGATCATTAGCAATTAAATATAAAGACAGTAAAGATGTTGAGATAAATAAACTTAATGATGAGCTAGATAAATTTAAAAGCGTAATAGAGGAAAGTAATAACATTTACGAATCATTATTAGACAAAACAACCAAGTCTCTTGAGAAAATTATATCTAATACTGAATCAATATCAAAAATTCAGTAATGGCATCCAAACAACTGCTAAGAAAAAAATATATTAGATTGAGAAAAAGAAAGTATTTCCCAGTATCTAAAAATTTTTTTTTTCCTCTCATACAGAAATTTAAGATAATTTTAAAAAAAAAAAGATCTAAAATAGCTCTATATTATCCTGCTATTTCTGAGGTTAATGTTTTAAAGATAATGGAGCTAAAACTTTTAAAAAAATTTAAGATACTTCTCCCGGTAATTAAAGGTCAGCAAATTAAATTTTGTGAGTGGAGTAAAATTGACGTAATGAAAGTAAATAAATTCGGAATACTAGAGCCTGCTTTATATTCAAAATATATGTGTCCGGATATTATTTTAGTTCCACTGCTAGCTTATGATGAAAAAAAAAACAGACTCGGATATGGAAAAGGTTATTATGATAGATTTTTAAATAATCTTTTAAAAAAAAATGGAAATATTACAACAGTTGGTGTTGCTTTTTCATTTCAAAAACACCAAAAAATTCCCACATCATTTAGAGATATTAAGTTAAATAATATTCTTACTGAGAAAGGAATTATTTAGATGAATTTATTAATACTAGGCGATATAGTGGGAATATCTGGGAGAAATGTTGTCAAAAATAATCTCAAAAGTATAATAGATGCACATAATATTGATTTCGTAGTAGCTAATGGGGAAAATGCAGCAGACGATGGAAAAGGAATTACTAAACAAGTCGCAGAGGAATTATTTTCTTTTGGAATAGATGTTCTGACCTCAGGAAATCATATCTGGGATAAAAAAGATGTCATAGGTTACATAGATAAAAATGATAGGTTATTAAGACCGGCTAACTTTGTTGCCGGCTCTCCTGGAAAGGGCTTTGGAATATATTTATCAAAAAAAAAAAAATATAAAATTGGAGTTATTAATTTGATAGGAAATGTTTTCATGAAAAAATCAGACGATGTATTTAAAACTGCGAATGAATTGAAAAGTAAACTACAACTCAAAAAAAACGTTGATTTTTTAGTAATTGATTTTCACGGAGAGATTACTAGTGAAAAAATGGCAATGGGTCATTTTTTTGATGGAGTTTCGACTGTCGTTATTGGCACTCATACACACATACCAACTGCTGACACAAGAATTTTAAAAAATGGCACTGCTTATCAAACCGATATCGGAATGTGTGGAGATTATGACTCTGTTATTGGAATGAATAAGGAAAATTCCATAAAAAGATTTTTAAGAGACAAAAATGCTATAAGTAATTTTCCTGCAAAAGGTGAAGCTTCCATCTCTGGTATTTTTATTGAGGGGAATGAAAAAAATGGATTAGCTGATAATGTCAGAAGAATAGTGAAGGGTGGAAGTTTAGAATAATTATATGGCAGGTCATTCTCATTGGGCAGGAATAAAACATAAAAAAGGTCGAGCAGATAAAGTAAGATCAAAACTGTTTTCCAAGCTGTCGAGAGAAATTACAGTTGCTGCCAAGTTAGGTGACAAAAACCCTGAAATGAACCCTAGACTGAGATCTGCAATTCAATTGGCAAAACAATCAAATATGCCAAAGGATAATATATCAAGAGCACTTAGTAAATCTGAACTTAACAAAGGTACAAATTATGAGCAATTGAAATACGAAGCGTTTGGTCCTTTCAACTCAGCGCTTATAATTGAAACTCTCACTGACAATAGAAATAGATCAGCGTCGAGTATAAGAACAATTCTTCAGAAAAACGGTGGAAGACTTGGTGAAACCGGATCAGCAGCACATCTATTTTTTTCCTGCGGGGTCATTAATGTTGATAAAAAGGGGTTAGATGAAAACTACTTATTAGAACTTACCACTAGCTTGCAGGCAAAAGACTTTTCTGTTTTTGATAAGTCTTATGAGATTATTACTCAAAAAGAGGATTTTTATAAAATAAAAAAAGAAATTGAAAAAAAAAAGGGTTTTGTCACATACTCCAGTTTAGAATGGCGTGCCAACAATATGATAAATTTGGACCAAAATAAGTCTAAGAGTTTGATAGAGTTACTAAAAAAACTTGATGATCTTGATGATGTTCAAAATATCTATACTAATATAAATTTAGAAGGTATTTCTTTATGATTATTTTTGGTATTGATCCTGGTTTGAGTGGAGCAATTGCAGTTTTTATAAATAATAAGATTAGCAATGTTTTTGAAATTCCAGTTATGTCTGAAGGAAAAAAAAATAAAAGGCAACTAAATAGCGCACATTTAGTGAAATTATTGAAAGATAATTTAATAGATGGAAGAGAAGCCTCTGTAGTAGTAGAACAGGTAAATGCTATGCCTGGACAAGGAGTAACCAGCATGTTTAACTTTGGACAAACATTCGGTGCAATTAAAGGTATTTGTGCAGCTCTAAATTTACCCATATTTTTTGTACGCCCATCAAAATGGAAGAAGCACTTTAACCTTATTAATGCTCAAAAAGACTCAAGCAGGACAAAAGCTATTGAAATGTATCCTTCTTTATCAGAAGAGTTATCTAGAAAAAAAGATGTCAATAAAGCTGACGCTATACTTATTGCTAGATATTTTTTTGAAACGACTGTTTCTAATCAATAATAATCAAAGTTATATGTTTCATTAATATTTTTGTATCTTACGCCAAATTCATGACACATTCTAAAAGTAATCAAGACAAATGGAACAAGAATTAGCTTCTCAAATTGTAGGCTTAGGCGGTAATACTGATTTTTCTTTGTGGCAATTATTTCTACGTGCAGATTTTGTTGTCAAATCTGTAATAATTTTATTAATAGCGTGTTCAATATTTTCATGGGCTCTTATTTTTGATAAATACAAACTTTTCAAAAAAATCAATGCTACAACAGAAGATTTTGAAAAGAAATTTTGGAAAGCGAAATCAGCCGAAAGTTTTAATAATAGCCTCCCTTCAAATTCAAAAGATCCGGCAACAAATATTTTTAAAACTGCTATGGCAGAATTAATTAAAACCAAAAGACAATCAACCGCAACTCAAGTAGCAAGGGTTGAAAGAATTTTAGAAATAGCAACTGATAATGAAATAAAAAATATTGAAAAAAATTTTACTTTTTTAGCTACGGTAGGATCAACGGCTCCGTTTATAGGGCTTTTTGGAACAGTGTGGGGAATAATGAATTCTTTTCAGTCCATAGCTATTTCAAGAAATACGAGTTTAGCAATCGTTGCCCCTGGAATTGCAGAGGCTTTATTTGCAACCGCACTTGGTTTGCTTGCAGCGATACCAGCAGTAGTTGCTTACAACAAATTTAATAGCGACTCTAAAAGATACTTTTCAAAAATTGAAAATTTTTCTAAAAGATTCCTATCTATTATATAATGTCATTTAAATTAAATCGTTCACGAAATACACCTATGAGTGAAATTAATGTAACTCCTTTTGTTGACGTCATGCTTGTCTTATTGATTATTTTCATGGTAACCGCTCCACTTTTAACTGTAGGTGTGCAAGTAGATCTTCCAGAGTCTGCAGCTGACTCTCTTCCTGATGATCAGGAACCATTAACAATTTCAATTAATTCTAAAGGTGAATTATATATTCAAGAACATAAAGTTACCTTTCAAAAATTAATACCAAAACTTTTAGCTATTGCTAAGAATAGAACTGATACAAGAATATATGTAAGGGGAGATAAAACTATAAATTATGGTAGAGTTTTAGAGGTAATGGGAACTTTGTCAGGTGCCGGATTTTCAAAAGTTGCTTTGATATCGGAACCTTACAAAAATTGAATGCAAAATGTTAAAAAGTTTATTTTATTCAATTATATTTCACTCAACAATGATACTTATCACAGTTTTGAGTTTACCATTTATGATTAGACAGCCTATAGATTTACCTCCTATAGTATCTGTTGAGCTAATTCAAATTTCAGATAAAACTAATATTCCGTATGCCCCAAAAGTAAGAAAAATTCTTGAGGAAACAAAAAAAAAAGAGGAAAGAGTTGTTTCTGAACAGGCTCCACCAGCCGCTAAAGCTAAAGAAAAACCAGATAGAATTCCTTTACCTGACGAAAAAAAAACCGAGAGAGATTTAATCAAAAAAAAACAAAACCCAGAAGAAATTGAGCCACAAATCAGACAATCTTCTGAATTTGAAAAAAAAGAAATTATAGATACCAACCAAATTGCAGCTTTAATCGACAAAGCTAAAGAGGAGCAAGCTTCAAAAGAAAAAGTATCGGACAAGTTGACACAAAGCAGCGTAAAAAACTCCTTCGCAACCGGTCTAAGCTTGTCTGAAGAAGATGCTTTAAGAGCTCAAATATTTGGATGCTGGAGTGTTCCTTTGGGTTTGCCATATAACGAAAATTTACTTGTACGAATTAAATTAAAACTAAAAAAAGATGGAACAATTCAAAATTCGGAGATACTTGATCATGAAAGAATGAACAGGCCTGGCCAGAAATTTTATAAGATACTTGCCGAAAGTGCTTTAAGAGCTATAAGGTTATGTCAGCCGCTAAAGGTCCCTCCAACTGGGTATGAAAAATGGAAA
>NZJU01000014.1 GCA_002692325.1 Candidatus Pelagibacter sp. | reverse complement strand
CATCTGGCTTTATACCAACTCTAATTTTTTCACTTCCGTTTGCTAATAAATTTTTTATTTTTTCCCATCCATTAAAGCCGCCAACTTCTCTTCTTTTTTTTGCTATAGCCCACTTTAAATTAGCCTCTACTGGGTTAATTTTTTCATTTAAATCATGACCATATAAACATAGACCTGCCTCTAATCTTAATGTATCTCTAGCTCCTAAACCTATTGGTTTAACTTCATTTGAAATTAAATAATCGATGAGCTTTTCAACTTTTGTGTTTGAAATTGAGATTTCAAAACCATCTTCACCTGTATATCCAGATCTTGTTACATAAAGATTTTCACCTTCATGCTCAAAATTACTTCCTGTCATAAATTTTAAATTAGCAACACCCGGAATTAATTTTTCTAAAATCTCAACAGATTTGGGTCCTTGTAATGCTATTAAAGATAAGTCATTGTTTAAAACATGTTTATGATTTTTTTTTAAGAATTGTGAAATTTGTTTAATATCATTTTCCTTACAAGCTGCATTTAAGATTATACAGAAACCATTTTCTGTTCTAGTAATAATTAAATCATCAATTATTCCACCTTCGTTATTTAGTAAAAAAGAATATTTTGAATGGTTTGCTTTCAAATTTTTTAAATCTGCTGGAATAATTTTTTCTAAAGACTCTATTAATGTTTCGTCCCCTTCTAAAAAAAATTGTCCCATATGTGACACATCAAAAAATCCAGCGTGAGATCTTGTAGAAATATGTTCCTTAACAATGCCGTCTTTATATTGGATAGGCATTTCGTAGCCTGCAAATGGAACAAATTTAGCTCCTAAGTTTTTATGATAATTATATAAAGCTGTTTTTTGTACTTCCATAATAACTCTTTTTTTCAAACCCCATCTGTCTAGGTACCTGAGAGATTTAATCCTTCGGTGAGGCTTTCGCCTGCTTTCCAGAGTTATTAAGGTAACGGTCCTTTTGCCTGAGAGTTTCCGGGGTGGTTGCTCCTTCGGCGCCAAATTTGGTCTCTCCCGTTACGAGAATGACTTTCTTCTAAATAAGTTTAAATGTCAATTAAAATTAATTACGTGAAACTTGTTTTTTATCAAAGCTTTTTAATATTAGAGCTAAAATAATCACAGATCCTCCAAAAAAAACACTTAGTGGTGGTATTTCGTTCAAAAATACCCAAACCCAAATAGGTGCAAATAAGGTTTCTGAGAGCATTAATAGACCTATAGTTGCTGAAGCTGTAGTTCTTGAACCAATAGTTATACAAATAAAACCAAAGGCAAGTTGTGGGACACCAAGCAAAAAACCCATAAGAATATCATGAGGTGTGAAGTTAAATGACTCAGATAAAAGGAGTCCGTATAGGCAACTAAAAATTCCAGAATAAAAAACTGCAGGAACCATATCAAGATTTTGATATCGTCTGATTATCATAACTAGAATTGCAAAATTAATTGGTATTGCTAAAGCAACTAGATTTCCAAATAAAGATCCTGACGATATTGAGTCCCCAATCATTATTAAAATGCCACTCATAGCTAAAATAATCGAAATTGTACCGATTAAAGAAACTTTTTCTTTCAAATAAAAAAATCCAAAAATTGCCAAAAACATTGTTTGGGTACTAATAATGAACACCACATTAGCTACAGTAGTACTGCTCATAGCAACAACAAATGCGATAAAGCTAAATGATAAAACAAAACCACCAACTAAAGCCGGAAGACCTGAGGACTGCATCATCTTAAAAGTATTTTTTTTATAAATGATTAATAAAAAAGTTAATAAACCTAATAAGAAAAAGAAAGATCGCAAAAAAAGTATTTGCCAAACTGATGCTTGATCAAAGGATCTAATAATAAGACCACCCCAGCTCAGACAAAATCCTCCAAAACAAACTAAAATATAACCGGGAATTTTATAGATAAAATTCATTAAAATTTTTTCATAATATTACCAAAACAAAAGTACAAAGTAATTGACCTTAATATCATTAAAATAATAAGTGAAATCCATATACCGTGATTATCAAACGCATCTAAAAAAATTAAAGAAATGAATATATACGTTAATACCGAAATTATCATACAGTTTCTCATAGATTTTGTTTCAGTTGCTCCAATAAAGATCCCATCAAGTTGGTAACAAATAGAGGCAATGGGNGGTATTAAAACTAACCAAAAGATATATTCATATGTATTTAATCTAATTACATCTAAATTTGTTATTAGATTTACTATTTCCTTAGAAAAAAAAATATAAATTACACCTATAATTATACCAGTAAAAAAACTTAGTTGGATAGAATTTGTAACAGTGTTCAAGAATGTTTTTTCTGATTTTTTTCCAACTGCATAACCAATAACCCCCTCTGTCGAGTAAGCAAAAGCGTCAAGGAAAAAAGACGATATTGTCACTAATTGAAGTAAAATTGTATTTATAGCAATGTAACTTTCTCCAATTTTTGAGCTTAAATAATTAATCCATAAAAATGCAAATGTTAGAAAAATAGTTCTAATAAAAATATTAGAACAAATTGTGACTAATTTAGTTATTTTTTTTATATTAAAGATGCTTTTTTTTAATTTTGCAATTATTTGGAATCTTTTTTTAAAAAAAAAATAAGTCCATACTAAAACAAGAAAAGTAGCAACATATGAAGAAATTAGTGTTCCAAGTGCAACCCCTGAAATATTAAGATTGAAATTAATTACTAAGACTATACTTAAAAATATATTTAATAAACTGTAAGAAATAGTAATCATACTGGCTATTAAAGTTTTTTGCAGTCCTAAAAATAATCCTACAAGAACATATAATGTAAGCTCTGCGGGGGCAGAAAATACTCTTATAAATATATATTTCTTAATCAATTGGAAAATATTGTCTGAAGTATTAAAGAAAAAATCTATTCCATAGATAATTGGTAAATATAAAAATATTATAAGAATAGAAACCAATAAAGCTAAAATTAAATTTCTTACTACAATGTTAACTATCTCATGATAATCTCCCTTTCCAAGTGACTGCGAAACCAAACCAACGGTTCCCATTCTTAAAAAACCAAAACTCCAAAATATCATTAAAATTGTAGAACTCGCTAAGCTGGTAGCCACTAGGTAACTTTCGTTAGCCAAGTGACCCATCAAAGCGGTATCTATAACCCCTACCAAGGGGACGGCCAAATTAGAAAAAAATATGGGAAATGATAATTTTAAGAGATAACTTCTAGAGATGTTTGCTGGGTACCTTAAAGTGGGCATATAGATGCTTAAAATATTCTTTATTAATAAACAATAAAATTATATAAGAAAAATACTATATGGTAGAACCGCTAGTAATTACAATTCAGATTATCTTGATAGATATAGTGATGGCAGCTGATAATGCGATCATTATAGGCTTGATTGCCGCAAATTTTGCGCCGCAAAATAAAAAAAAAATTATTGCTTGGGGTGTCGCTGGCGCATTTATTTTTAGAATATTTTTTGCTTTTGGAACTGAATATATGCTTGAATATGCTTGGATTAAAATATTAGGCGGACTGTTATTATTGTGGATTGTGAATAATATTAGACAAGATCTTTTTGGAAAAAATAAAATTAAGTCTCCTCAAGTCAAATCGAAGGAACCAGTGTCTTTTCAAACGGGTGTGTATCGAATACTTATTGCAGATATAACTTTAAGTTTTGACAACGTTTTGGGTGTTGTGGGTGCCGCTAAAGATTACTATTATTTAATGATAACTGGTTTATTATTATCTGTATTTTTGGTAGCGACTTTAGCAACCTATTTTGCAAATTACATTAAAGATCATAAGTGGCTTGGTTATGTAGGAATATTTGTAATAATAATTGTAGCCCTTCAATTAATAATTGGTGGATTGGTCAACATGGAAATTCTTACTATCCAAGAAAAATACGAACTTTTATTTAGCATATGATTGATTTTTGTATTTTGGGCTCGGGTGTATCCGGCTCAACTATTGCAAATCTATTATCAAGAAAATATAAAATACAGGTTTTTGATAAAGCCAGAGGTCCGGGAGGCAGAGCTTCAAATAAAAGATTTAAAGGCAACTTAAGTTTTGATCATGGAGTTCAATATATTTCTCCAGAAACAAAGGAATTTAAGAAATTTATCGCAACACTTCACAAAAAAAATGTTTTGAAAATCTGGAATGGAAATCATCTTGATTTAACTTTTCAAAAAAAGACAATGAATAAAAAATTTATTGGACGTAATGGTAATAATGCAATATCTAAGTTTCTTCTTAAAGGTATAAAACAAAGTTATTCTTCGCAAATTAAAAAAATTATTTTCAAAAAAAATTTTTGGGAACTAAAGTTAGCCGGTGGAGAAACCCATCATGCGAGATCCATAATATTAACTCTCCCTCATCCCCAATTAAAAAAATTAGCTAAAAGATATCTAATTAAAAGACTCTTGAAACAAAAAATCAATATGGAGCCAAATATAACTACAATGATAGCTATCAAAAATCAAAATCAAATACCAATTAGTAGTATTAGGTTTAATAATGAAATTGTAGCTTGGGCAGCAAATGAAAATAGTAAAAAGAGATTTAAATCATCTTTTAACCTATGGACAATACAATCTTCAACAAATTGGGCAAAAAAAAATATAAATAATTATAAAAAGAAAAAAAGCGTAGAAGATAGCCTTATTGCAAATTTTTTAAGTTTGACTGGATACGAAAAAAATAAAATAATTTTTAAAAAAACACATGGTTGGAAATACTCATATAATTTTAAAGGATCATCNATAAAAAGTTATTGGGACAAGAAATATAGATTAGGTGTCTGCGCAGATTGGTTGGTGGGATCAAAAGTTGAGAGCGCTTGGATTAGTGCAAACGATTTAAATAAAAAAATAAAATAATTAGAAGATTCCTCTCGAATTTTTAATATTCCTTCTAAATTTTGGATTAATCTCAATATTCAATCCTTTTAAATCTTTTGCTTTTAACTTCCTCAAATTTTGCGCACATTTCAGAAATCTTTTTGATTCTTTTTGAGAAATAATTCCATCTGTTAATAATCTGAACTTTTTAATATACTCCTTGCGCCCAAAGGGTTTTTTACCTGCTGGATGAGCATCAGCGACTTTGATTTCATCAATTATACTGGAACCATTTTTCATTTTAATGATAACCTTTCCTCCAAAACATTTTTTTTTAGGGTCTCTGTCGTGATATTTCTTAGTCCATTTTTTATTTTCACGAGTTTCTATTTTATGCCATAGTTTTACAGTGCTTTTTCGTCTTGCTCTTTGAGGGGTGTAGGATTTTTCGTGATGCCATGCACCGTCTTCCAACGCTACAGCAAATATATACATAATAGAATGATCCAAAGTTTCACGACTAGCAAATGGATCCATTTTTTGTGGATCATTAGCTCCAGTACCAATTACATAATGCGTATGATGACTAGTTTCAATCGTAATTTTTTTAATTTCCGACAAATTTTTTATTCTTTTATTTAAACTTCTTGCTAGATCAATAAGAGCTTGTGACTGATACTCTGCGGAGTGTTCTTTGGTGTAAGTTTCTAATATAGCTTTTTTGGTTTCATTAATTCTGGGCAATGGGACTTTATATTCAGTTCCAGGTCCAGACAGAACATATGCTATCACACTATCTTCCCCTTCATAAATTGGACTAGGTGCTCCTTCTCCTCTCATACATCTGTCAACAGACTCGATTCCCAATTTTCCTGCATGAGCAGGAGCAAAAGCTTTCCAGCTAGAGATTTCTCCTTTTCTAGATTGTCTTGTTGATACAGTTGTGTGTAGTGCCTGTTGAACTGATTGATAAATTGTCTCGGTATTAAGTTTTAACAAAGTTCCAAGACCAGCTGCCACACTAGGACCTAAATGAGCTATATGATCTATTTTATGCTCATGTAAACAAATTCCTTTGACCAAATTTACTTGTACCTCATACCCAGTTAAAATGCCTCTTGCAAGGTCTAGCCCGCTGCATCCTGTCTGTTGAGCAACTGCAAGAATTGCTGGAATATTATCCCCAGGATGACTGTAATCAGCAGCTAAAAAAGTGTCATGGTAATCTAACTCTCTTACTGCAGTTCCATTGGCCCACGCCGCCCATTCACAATCTACTTTTATTTTTGGACTTAAACCAAAGATGTTAGCTCCATTTTTTCTTTGATGTGCTAAAGCCATTTGTCTAGCTGAAACCACTGGTTTACGATTGAATGATGCTATTGCTACAGAGGCATTGTCAATAATCCGATTGATAACCATTTCTAGAGCATCTTTGTTTAATTTTGATTTATCAGATGCAATTTCCGCAATTTTCCAAGCCAACTGGTCTTTTTTTTTTAAATTTGACTTAGAGGGATGTACTTTAACTAAAATATTTCTCATTAATTAAGCATATTTCGTAACACGTATTGAAGTATCCCGCCATTTTTATAATACTCAATTTCATTTTCCGTATCAATTCTACTTAAAACTTTAATTGTTTTAATTGTCCCGTCCTTGTATTTGATTTCACATGAAATTTCAGCTCTTGGTTTAATTCCCTTTTCAATGTCGATGATGGTCAAAAGTTCTGAGCCAGTGATATTTAATTTTTTCCTATCAAAACCTTCTTTGAACTGAAGGGGAAGCACACCCATACCAACAAGATTCGATCTATGAATTCTCTCAAAACTTTCTGCAACTACTGCTTTAATTCCAAGTAATTTTGTGCCTTTTGCCGCCCAGTCTCTAGATGATCCTGTTCCATATTCTTTGCCTGCAATAACAACGAGGTTTTGATTTCTTTTTTTATATTCCATCGCTGCATCATAAACACTCATAACACTACCGTCAGGTTGAAGTGTAGTAAATCCTCCCTCAGTATCTGGCGCCATTTCATTTCTTATTTTAATATTTCCAAAAGTGCCTCTCATCATTACTTCATGATTACCTCTTCTTGCACCGTAAGAGTTAAAATCTTTCTCCTGAATTTGATTTTTCATAAAGTAGTCTCCCGTTGGGCTTTCTTTCTTTATACTTCCTGCTGGAGAGATATGATCTGTAGTTACAGTATCAGCAAGTAACAATAAAATTCGAGCATCTTTAATTGGTTTAAAACCTTCCGGCTGATCAGGTAAATTGTCAAAGAATGGTGGTCTTTTAACATAAGTGGAATTTTCCTGCCAATTGTAAATGTCACTATCAACAGTATTTATTGCCTTCCATTCTTTTGGTCCTTCGGAAACATTAGAATATCTTTTTTTAAACATATCTGAGCTTAAAGAACTCATCATCAAAGCCTCTATCTCCTTGTTGGTTGGCCAAATATCTTTGAGAAAGACATCTTTACCAGCCTTGTCTTTTCCTAAAGGTGACTTATATAAATCGAAATTCATATTTCCGGCTAAAGCGTAAGCCACAACAAGAGGGGGCGAAGCTAAGTAATTAGCTTTTACGTCAGGGTTAATTCTACCCTCAAAATTTCTGTTTCCTGACAAAACTGACACTGCATATATGTCATTTTTATTTATAGCATTTGATATATTTTTATTTAACGGTCCTGAGTTACCGATACATGTTGTGCATCCGTATCCAACTAAGTTAAAGCCAAGTTCATCCAAGTATCTGTTTAGACCAGCTTTTTCCAAGTAATCAGTTACCACTTGAGAACCGGGCGCTAAAGAGGTTTTAACCCATGGTTTCACTTTAAGTCCCTTTTCATAGGCTTTTTTAGCCAATAAACCTGCCCCAAACAACACACTTGGATTTGAGGTGTTTGTACATGAAGTAATTGCTGCAATTACAATGTCTCCATCTCTTATTTTAAAATTTTCACTCTCAACTTTAGAAACTATAGGCGTATCTCTTTTAGTATTCTCTTTAAAAACTTTTGAAAAAGACGATGAAGCGTTTGTCAACAAGACTTTATCCTGGGGTCTTTTAGGCCCTGAAATACTAGTTACAACTGTGCTCACATCTAATGAGAGCTTACTTGTAAAAACTACATCAGAACTTGCCCATAATCCTTGAGCTTTTGAATATTTTTCAACTAAAGAGATCGTTTCTTCATCTCTTCCAGATAGTTTTAAATATTTTAAAGTTTCATTATCGACTGGGAAAAATCCGCAAGTTGCACCATACTCTGGGGCCATATTTGCTATAGTTGCTCTGTCAGCTAATGTTAAATTTTTTAAACCTTCACCGTAAAATTCAACAAATTTACCAACCACACCTTTTTTTCTAAGTAACTCAACAATAGTTAAAACCAAGTCTGTTGCCGTGGTTCCCTCTTTTAATTTACCAGTAAGTTCTACTCCAATCACCTCTGGCACTAACATTGAAAATGGCTGCCCTAACATAGCAGCTTCTGCTTCGATACCTCCTACTCCCCAACCTAAAACTGACAAACCATTTACCATTGTAGTATGACTGTCTGTACCAACTAGCGTATCTGGGTAAGCATATAGATCATTATCACTTTTTGAGGACCATACTACTTTGGATAGATACTCTAAATTAACTTGATGACAAATACCAGTGCCTGGGGGAACGACTCTAAAATTATTAAAAGCTTTTTGACCCCATTTTAAAAAAGAATATCTTTCGCCGTTTCTTAAAAATTCTTTCTCTACATTTTTTGCAAATGACTTTCCAGAAGCGTACTCATCGACCATTACGGAATGATCAATTACCAAATCAACTGTAGATAAAGGATTTATTTTTTCTGGATTTTTATTTTTATCTTTAACGGCATCTCTCATAGCTGCCAAGTCGGCTACAGCAGGTATTCCAGTGTAATCTTGCATTAAAACCCGTGCTGGTCGGTAAGCTATTTCGGTATCAGATCTTTTGTCTTTTAACCAATCTTTTAATGCAATTATTTGTTTTTTATCGACAATGATATTGTCTTCAAATCTAAGGAGATTTTCTAATAAAACTTTTAAAGACTTTGGAAGCTTCGATACGCCTTCTAGTCCATTTTGTTCAGCCTTGATTAAATTAAAAAATTTATATTCTCTATTTGCTGATTTCAATATATCTAGAGATTTAAAGGAATCTTCGCTATTAAATTTCATGCGCTATACATAAATCAATTTCGAATTAATTACAACTAATGTGGTGCTCTAAATCTATTGTGACAAGAAGAACAATTGCTCCACATTAATTCTTTTTGTATCGCTCTAAGGTCATCCGCAGTATCAATTGCACCTGCAAGTTTAATCATGTCATCTGATGCTTTTTGCATAAGCGCATTAAACTCATCTTTATTTTCCCAAATACTTGGTAGAGCTTCAGTATTAAAGCCCTCTTTGGAATTTTCAGGGAAATAATCTAAGAGTTTAATGTAGTTTTTTGAAATTTTTTCCATCAGTGGTTTTGCTTCTTCCATTTTTTTTGATTTAAGTAAAATAGATATTGTTTTAGCATTTTGGTAATTCTCACTAAACATTGCTTTCCTACCTTTTATTATTTCTTCTACGTTTTGATTAGCATATGAAGATAATAAAAAGCTTAAGAAAAAAACTATTGTAATAATAAATGTTTCAATTATTTTTATTCTGACCATGTAAGATTATATTTTCATGAATATTGAGGATTTCCCATCAACTAATTGATAAATGATATAGGGCTCTTCTTTGTCTCCAGGCATTCCTGGGGTCCCGATCGGCATCCCAGGTAAAGCTATACCATCAATATCTGGTTTTTCCTTAAGTAATTTATTTATTGCCTCAATAGGAACATGGCCTTCAATAAAATATTTTCCCATGATGGTAGTATGACAAGATTGCATTTCTAAAGGTATATTATATTTTTTTTTGATAGATTGAAGACTTCTCATGTCCGTTTGTGTTACCTCAAATTTTTCTTTTTCTAGGAATAATACGTACCCGTAGCAACACCCGCAACTTGGGGTTTTAAATACTTCGATATTATCTAAGTTAGTTTTTGTCACACCTTGAGCATATTCATTGCCTGAGATAAATTGAATGATTACAATGAATGAAATTGATATAAAAAATAATATAATCGGTTTAAATGTTTTTTTTAAATACATAGTATAAATAACTAATTATGGGTATTTTTAACAATTCCAGAGAATATGGTCTAGTGGTCAAATTAGTCCACTGGATAACACTTATTGTCTTAATAGCCCAAATTCCTTTAGGTTTTTATTTAGTGAGTATGGATTTTTCGGATGAAAGAATTGACTTAGAAAATTTCCATATATTAATCGGTATTTCAGTATTTTACATTACATTATTTAGATTAATTTGGAAGTTTATGAATCAAAGTCCCGTATCTTCTGTAAATGCTTTTAAAGGTCAGAAATTTATTGCAAAGTTAAATCATTTTTTACTCTATGTGAGTATATTTGGGATAACTATTTCTGGAATTTTAAAAAAACTTTACATGGGTGAAAAATTGAATTTTTTATTTTTCAAATATGGTTTTAAAGAAAGCAATTTTTTATTGGCAGATAATTTTTATCAAATTCATATCTATGCAAATTATCTGCTTATTGCCTTAGTAACATTGCACATTTTTGCTGTTATAGTTCATCATTACATTTTTAAAGATAAGATATTGAAAAAAATTACTTAGTGACAAGCCTCATTGAATTTTTTTAATCTCCAATAATTATAGGGCCATGGAGTAACAAATCCTACAATCAACATTATTGGAACGACCCACCATGTTAAAATTGCTCCACCAGTTAAAAAATAATCAGTGGCATTCATCGCAATTTCCATACTTACCATTGAAATAAGGCTCATTCCTAAAGCTGTCTTAAAAGCGATCTTAAGACTAAAGTTTTGTCTGAGTAATATAATGGTTTCCAAAATAACACTCGTAATTATTCCATTTATTATCGCAAGAGTCATAATACCGATAATGGGAAAAGGAATTTGACTCATTTGAAAAAATAAAATTGTTCCAAAGTCACCAATAGAACAACCTAGCAAACACCAAAAAGTATTTTTTGCACTTTTTAGCCAAGTATGTTTACAATTCCAGTGGAAAGTTTCTGAACTCATCTAAGTATTATTATACTCTTATCTTCGTGTAAACACTATTCAAAGATTTAATAAATATATCGTAAAATTTACTTTTTTTAAGTTCTTTAAGAACTAGCATATTTAAGCCTTTGGGAGTTTGTGAGTCGGCCACGAGTTTTTTAAAGCCTATTTTTTGCTTGATATCTGCATCTTTGCTCAAAGATAAAAATAGCTCTGCAATATATTTCGTTGCCATCTTACGATTTACTCCTTTTTTAACTAACCAATTTGTTGAAATATTCAAAATTTCGTAATAAGCAGCCATGATAGAAGAAGTAGACCAAAAATTATAACTAATTTTTTCATTATTTACCTCAATAACATTGCCTAGTTTACTAAATATTCGTTTTGCTGTTTTATTTTTTGGACTTACGACTATTGGTCCTATTTTATTTTCAATGAAAGGTAGTGGAATAGCTTTGCATATTTTTTTTGTACCAGTTAGTTTTTTCAACTCATTCAGCTTAATTGTTGAAATTAAACTTATAATAGTTTTGTTTTTACTAAATTTTAATTCTCCTAAAATTCTTTTTCCCACAGCAGGTGTAATTGATAAAATTATAACTGACGACTTATTAATTAACTCCTGATTATTTTTAAATATTATTACCTTTTTAAATTTTTTAGATAGTTTTTTTGCTATATTTATGTTTCTTGAGGATATATAAATCTTATTAATCTTAAGTTTTGACTTAAAGATTCCGTATATGATTGAAGAGGCAATTTTTCCAGTTCCTATAAAACCTAAATTCATGGTAAATGCAAACTAACCAAGTTCTACCCTTTAATAAAGAGAATTTTAAGCAAATCTTCTCCTTCAAATTTCTTCTTGTTTTATGTGTATCTTTGCCAAGTGCCCTGGTAGCAGATGTTTTTGAATTACCTCTCGCTTGGTTTTTGGGACCTATGTTGGCAACTTCTATTACGGCTTTAATGGGTCTAAAAATTAAGATGCCACGATTAATTCTATCAATTATTTTAATTTTGCTAGGATTGTATATAGGAAATTACATAGATAAAAATTTATTTGCTCAAATTCAAGAGTGGTTATTTACCTCAATAATTATGTTCTTTTATATTATAATTAGCATATTTATAGTATCAAAATATTTACAAAAATTTTCTAATTATGAAAAGAAAACTTCAATCTTTTCTGCAGCTCCTGGCGCGCTCGGTCCTTTGATGATATTAGCTGAAGATCAAAAAACTGATTTGAGTCATGTGGCAACCTCACATTTAATCAGACTCATTATAATAATCACAATTTTTCCGTTCTTTGTGAATAGTTATTATGACGTCCAACCTGTGAATGAGGTCTCAAATCCTTTAAATGATCAAAATTTAATTGATCTTGCAATTCTGATAATTTTGTCAATTATTTTTATATTTTTTTTCAATAAGATTAAATTTCCAGCAGCCTTACTGTCTGGAACATTAGTTGCGAGCGGATTTTTACAAATCACAGAAGTAGCGTCTTACCAATTTTCATCAGATATAATAGATTACTGTCTTTTAATACTTGGAGCGTCTGTGGGTTGTAGATTTGCCAACAAAACATTTAGAGAAATTAGTAAAAATGCTTTTCATAGTCTTATAGCAACATTGTTATTAGTTTTGCTTGGCCTTGTTGCGGCCTATATCGCTAGCTTGATAATAGATAAAAATATTTTTTCTTTAATTCTATCTTATTGCCCAGGAGGAATTTACGAGGTAGCAGTTATCGCTATTTTTTTTGATTTAGATCCAGAATTCGTATCTTTTCACCATATAATTAGACTATTAATGATCTTATTTGTTATACCGCTAATTCTTAAATTTTACATAAAAAAAAACCCACCAGTTAATTAGCGGGTTTTAATTTTTCGTTTTAATTTTTAAAGCTTTTTTTAAAATCTATATCCAACAGAAAAATTAAATTCTGTTGTATCAAGATCTGCAGTTACAGTGTTTCCAGTAGTTGAAGATTTGTTATAATCATCAAAATTTGTCATTTCGAAAGCAGCTTTATAAAATAAGCTATCTCCACCTTTGACACCTATACCGAAGTTTATTCCGTCAAGTGTTGCATCTGGATACGTACCTGTATTAGTTCCCCCAGTTTCCTGTGTAGTCACATCAATCTGTGATAATCCACCTTTGATGTAAAGAGGACCTTTGATTGGAAGTTCTAAGTAATAATTAACATAGTCGCTGACTTCTGCTGCAGCAGTATAAGTTGTTGAACCATCAGATGATCCATCGTCTCCTGTACCTTCTGCGTCTGCGTCAGTTCTAGTGTGTTTTTCACCTGAAACATCTGCAGATCCTGGAGTATAACTAATTCCTAAAGCTATACCATTTCCATCACCCGCGTATGCAACGTCCCAAGCATATTCTAAAAAACCTGATCCAATAAAAGCAGTCTCGTTAACTTCTATTGTTCTAGTGGATGCTTCAGTCTCTGTACCATTTGTATTTGTACCATCGCCTTCAGTACCACTCGCTTCTACAAACACTAAAGATCCCGTCACACCTATTCCAAAACCGCCAGCGCTGGCGTTTGTTGAAACTGCGAAAAATAAAGCTGTTACTAAAGCTATAATTTTTTTCATTGTTATTCCTTAATTTTAAAATTAACGTAGTTTTTTATTATAAGAGATTCTCATAATTTACAATCTCATAAATAATATTCTTAAACCAGTTATTTTAACTGTTGCTTTTATGCAACACTTTTTGCTGGAAATTAGGGCTATTTAAGATTGTAACAATTATAGGTTTTAATAATCAGTTTTTTTGAGATCAAATTGTGAATATGTCTATATTTTTGAGCTTTTGATAGCATCAGTGATGAATTTAATAATTCTTTTGCATTTAAATCTTTATCTTTAAATTATCTAGAAAATTATTTAGTCTGACTCTTAAAGAAGCTTTTGTATATCTGCCACCCTACTATCAGAATAATTGTCACCATTATTATTAAAGTCAAAGGTCTATCCCAGAGAAAAGCCCAGGAGCCATCACTAATTAAAAGAGATCTTCTCAAATTTTCTTCCATTAATCCGCCTAGAACAAACGCAAGAATCAAAGGCGGCATAGGAAAATCATACAAACGGAGAACAGTCGCTACGACAGCTATACCAATCATCATGTAAATATCAAAATTATTAAACGACATTAAATAAATTCCAGTAACAGAAAAAAATAGAATTAAGGGAATTAAAAATGTCCTAGGTGTAGCTAAGACTCTCGCTATATAGGGAATTAAAGGAAGATTAAGAATTAAAAGTATAACCATTCCTATGTACATAGACATGATAACTGACCAGAAAATTTCAGGGTTAGTTTGGTATAATCTAGGTCCAGGCTGAATTCCAAAACCTAATAAAGCTCCTAACATTACAGCAGTTGTACCACTTCCAGGTATGCCAAGAGTTAATAATGGGACGAATGAACCTGAGCAAGCAGCATTATTGGCAGTCTCGGGTGCTGCCAATCCATTTACACTTCCTTTACCAAACTTTTGTTTTTCCTCATCGTTGACAAAGTTTCTCTCCATTCCATAAGCTAAAAATGAGGCAATGGTTGATCCAGCTCCAGGTAAAACACCAATAATAAAACCAAGAACTGATGAGCGAGGTATTGTCTTAATCATTTTTTTGGTTTCTATTTTATCAAGTTTAATTGATCCTAATTGAGAAAGTGAAATTTGTTTTGACGCTCTTGATGGATCTTTACCTCTAAATATTATAGTTAATGCCTCACTCATAGCAAAGGTTGCCATAACAATTAAAACAAAACTAATGCCATCAGATAAATTCATATTTTGAAATGTAAATCTCGGTATATCTGAAAGAGTATCTTGACCTACGCTTGCGAGCATCAAACCAAGCACGACCATCATCATTGCTTTTAAAAAATGTCCTTTTGCGGAAAAGGCCGATACAGCCGTTAAACCTAAAATCATTAAACCAAAATAATCTGGCGATCTAAATGCCAAGCTTACTTTTGATAAGCTTGGAGCTGCGATTAATAAAAAAATCGCTGCAATTGTACCCCCAGCAAAGGAGCTATATGCTGCAATCGCTAAAGCTTTACCAGCCTTGCCTTGTTGGGCCATAGGATAACCATCAAAAGAGGTTGCGACTGTACCTGGAATACCTGGCGCATTAATTAAGATAGAGGATGTTGACCCACCGAAAACTGCTCCATAATAAACACCCGCCATAAGTATAAGTCCAGTGGACGGTTCGAATCCATAGGTAATAGGAATCATTAATGCTATTGCAGTCATAGGACCCAATCCTGGAAGCATGCCAATTATTGTACCAGCGAAGCAACCAATCATTACCATCATTAAATTTTTTAATGAAAGAGCTGTCTCTAATCCTATAAGAATACCTTCTATCATCCCATAATCCCTAAAAATTTAAGAAATGGATCACGAAGATAAATATTTAAAAGGCCATGAAGAAGATACATAAAAATTGCGATAAATGGAAATGACATTATAAAAATCCAAAGCCATCTTCTTTCACCTAATACAATGTAAGATAGAACTAAGAAAATTGAAGTGGATAGAAAATATCCAGCTCTTAAAATAGTTATTCCATATAAGACCATAAGAACTACTAAAAAAATAGATTTTTTGTAATCTAAAACTCTTAAATTTACATTTGTGGGTTTTGTCTCTGGCAAGATAATATATAGCGCAGATAAGATGAGTCCCGCATATCCTAAATAAATGGGAAATGTTTTTGCATTAAATGGTGCTTTTTCGTCAAAAGCGAAGACTTGAATTTGGTACGCGGTATAAAGATAGAGTCCTGAGAAAACGAAGAAGAGCAGTGAAATTATTTTAGATGGAGTAATTTTCACCGCTCTTCATTAATTATTTATTAAATAACCCCTAATTGTTTTAGAAGGGCAGTCATTTCTTTTGTCTGGTTCTCAAGGAACTTAACAAATTTTTTGTCTGGATTATAAATATTAACCCAAGCATTTCTTTTTCTGACTGTCTCCCACTCTGGAGTTTTTTGAACATCGCCTAACATTTTAGCAATTTTCTTTTTTTCAGCATTGCTCATTCCTGGAGGGCCGAAAAATCCTCTCCAGTTTACAAACTGAACATTAAAACCTTGCTCTTTTAATGTTGGAACGTCCGGAGCATCCGCAACTCTTTTAGGAGCCGTGATACCAAGGATTTTTACTTGATCTCTAGCACCCATAACTTCTCCCAATCCTGTTGAAAGAATTTGTGTTTCACCAGATAGTAATCCCGCTAATGCTTTTCCTCCTGCATCGTATGGTACGTAAACTACAGCATTTGGATCTGCACCAGCTTGTTTGAAAGCTAAAGCTCCAATTAAATGATCCATGCTACCTCTAACAGAACCACCGGCCATTTTAACTGATTTAGGATCTGCTTTATAAGCATTCACAACATCCTTAAATGAATTAAATGGTGAATTTTTTGCTGCAACGATTGCACCATAGTCACCTATTACTCCCGCTATTGGAACAACATCTTTATAAGACGTTACTTTGGCAGCGTTCTTTTTGCTCACATAACCAGAGTGCCTAGTAATAGATCTAAGAACTAGTGGAGTTGATTGAACAAGAATAGTCTGTGAAGGTTTTGTATTTATCATATATGACAAAGCTTTACCTCCGCCACCACCTGACATGTTTTCGAATGACGCACTTTTTAAAAAACCAGCTTTTGTAAGTGCTTCTCCAGTTCCTCTAGCAGTTCCATCCCAACCACCACCAGCTCCACCGCCAATTACAAAGTGTAATTTATCAGCTGCAAATGATGTATTTGAGATTGAAGTTAGAAGAAAAGTAGCAAAAACCAAACCGATTAGTTTTTTGAACTTATTAAACATTATTTCCCCCTGTGTTTATAATTATTCTTATTAAAATAAATTAATGCTAGAGAGTCAACTACGTATTAACTAAAAAATGTACCTCTGATCCTCAATAATTCCCTTGATAACCCAGAATGCTCTATAAACGGTTTCCTTCCATGTAGCCAAAAATAGTTGTTGGAAAAAATTGTAGAACCAACCGGTAAAGGAAATACTACTTTGTTTTTGCTTTCCTCTAATGCATCTGATAATTTTTGTAAAAATAAACCTTGTTTCATATTTTTTGGTTCAGGAAATTGGTCAATGTAGGAAATAGTCGGCTTACCATCTCTATCTTTTGAAAATACTGGGTGTTCAACTTTGTAATCTACATTCTTACTTTTCGGTGACCCCCATACAAAATTCTCTTGGCCCACAGGATCATTACTTAAATCTTCTAAATGTTCCCAATCATCTAAATGTAAAATCACGCTATCTCCTCCGCCGACATTCTGTTCTTCCATTTTTGTCATTATAATCCAATCAGTTTTCTCTTTAACGAAAGTTCCGTCGGTATGAAGATCTAAATTTGTATAAGCCTTTCTGAGATATGAGTCACTGCTATCTTGATGTTTAACAGAAAATCTTGCGTAATATTTGCCTGTCATCGAGTCAAAGTTAGGATTTCCGACTAAATAAGC
>NZJU01000013.1 GCA_002692325.1 Candidatus Pelagibacter sp. | reverse complement strand
CTACCGAATTATCTTTTTGAAGTTTTTGAAGACCGTAGTCTAAAATTTTTTTTTCATGTTCGTTTATATTTTTAATACCTAATTTTTCAATAAACTTTATAGACTCACCAAAAGCAACTACTTCGGCTGTTTGCATAGTTCCTGCTTCAAACTTCGTTGGACTTTCAGCAAAGGAAATTTTTGTTTTTTCAACTTCATTAATCATACCTCCTCCACCTTGATAAGGTGAAAATTGATCGAGCCAATTTTTTTTTCCGTATAAAATGCCAAGTCCGTTAGGCCCATATAATTTATGACACGATATCGCGTAAAAATCACATTCCAAGTCTTGCATATCCAGTTTTAAGTGCGGAGCACCTTGCGTACCATCAACTAAAACTGGTATTTTGTTCTCCTTTGCAATATCTATTATTTTTTTTAACGGTGTAATACCACCGGTTACATTTGATATGTGAGTTATGGCAATTATTTTTGTTTTTTTAGTGATAAGTTTTTTTATTTCATCCACGTCTATCTCTAATTTATTGTTTAATTTTGCAAATTTAATTATAGCACCCTTATTTTGTCTTAAAAAATGCCAAGGAACATAATTAGAATGATGCTCAAGCTCTGTTAAAATTATTTCATCACCTTTATTTATAAATTTTTCACCGAAACAATTGGCAACTAAATTTATAGCTTCGGTAGCACCTTTTGTAAAAACTACTTCTTCTCTGTGTTTGGCATTTATAAATTTTTTAGTAAGATCTCTGCTGTTTTCAAATGCATTAGTGGCTTCTACTGCAAGCGAATGAACACTTCTTCCAACATTTGAAAACTCATTTTCATAAAAATAGGATATCCTATCAATTACAGATTTTGGCTTTTGAGATGAGTTTGCACTATCCAAATAAATCAATGGTTTACCATTAATTTTTTTCTTAAAAATAGGAAATTCTTTTTTAATATTATTAATGTTCATTATAAGCTTTTTTCTAAATGTGATTCTACAAGAATTTTTAAATTTGTAGTTCTAATTTCAGATATAACATCTTCTAAGAAACCTTTAATTATTAATTGGGTAGCTTTTTTTCTTGAAATACCTCGCGACATTAAATAATACAATGCTTGCTCATCAATATTTCCTGAAGTTGATCCGTGAGAACACTTTACGTCATCAGCATAAATTTCTAACTCAGGTTTTGTTGTAAATTCCGAGTCATTGTCCAGCATCAAACCTTTACTCATTTGATAAGCATCAGTTTTTTGAGCTTTTTTATCGACGTAAATTTTGCCTTGAAAGATTCCTTTGCTACTGTCTTTTAAAATAGTTTTAATTTTCTGCAAACTTTTACAGTTTGGAGCCATGTGTCTTATAGTTGATTGAACTTCTTGGTGCTCATCTTTTTTTAGAACTGATGCAGAATAGATTTCTGTAGAAGAATTCTCACTATTTAAGAATATGTCGTTATCTTCTTTTTTAAATTTCACACCTGAAGTAAAAATGTAATTCTTATATTTTGATTTATTTATCTTGATACTATTTCTTATATAATTATACGAATTCGATATTTTATTATTTATAACAAAGTAATCAAGCTCACTATTATCTAAATCAAACATTTGAAATGTATTTCTGAAGAAATTGCACTCTGAGTTATCAATGTTATATTCAATTATTGTAGTTTTTGAATTTGTTAATTTTATCTTATTAGAATTGTTTATGAATTTATTTTCTAAATCTCCAACAAAAAAATTATAAATTACCAAAGGTTTTTGAATATCTGAAAGACATTCTAAATTAATACCTCTATCAGAAAAAGCGATATTATTTGCTAACAATGAGTCATTATTTGCTTCACCAATCGAATTAGCGAATGGGTGATTTTTATTCACTTTTAAAATGATTTTTTTACTAGCTGAGTCAGATGAATTTTCAAATTTTTTATTTCCATTTCCGAAATCATAATTAGATACATCACCATTTACAGTAACTATAGAGTTATGTTCAAAATCTAATTTCTCCTTTGGTTCGAATGTTTTTTTTTCATTAAGAATATTAAGCTCTTTAAATTTGAAATTTAATATTCTATTTAAATCTGTAAACTTCCAATTTTCTAACTTTTTACTTGGAAATTGATCAAAAGTTAAACCTCGATCAAAAAGTGCTTTTTTATCGAAATTTTTTAAACTATTAGGTAAAAAGTTTAATTTCATTTTAGTTTATGTTTTTATATCCAGTTTTTTCCAATTGTTGTCCTAAATCTGACGTACCAGTTTTTATAATTTTTCCCTCCGACAAAACATGAATAAAGTCTGGTTTTATATAATCTAAAAGTCTTTGGTAGTGAGTAATTATCAAAAATGAATTATCTTTATTTTTATAAGAGTTAACTCCATCTGCTACTATTCTCAAAGCATCAATATCTAAACCAGAATCAGTTTCATCTAGCACTGAAAGTTTTGGTTCTAACAATTTCATTTGAAGTATCTCATTTTTTTTCTTTTCTCCACCAGAAAAACCTACATTTAACTGTCTGCTAAGAAACTTCTCATCAATATTTAGTTCAGAGGCTTTTTGTTTTATTAGTTTTATAAAAGATAAAGCATCAATCTCCTTCTCACCTTTAGATTTTCTGATACTATTTAAAGAAGTTCTTAAGAAGTTACTGGTATTTACGCCTGAGATTTCAAGTGGATATTGAAATGCCAAAAAAATTCCTTTTTGAGCCCTTTCTTCAATTGCAACGTCGTTTAATTTTTTTCCATTGAAATAAATATCTCCACTTATTTCATAACCTGGTTTACCTGAAAGAACATTTGCTAAAGTGCTTTTTCCTGATCCATTGGGACCCATAATTGCATGAACTTCGCCAGATTTTATTTCAAGATTTAAACCTTTTAAAATATTTTTACCTCCAGTTGATGCTTTTAAGTTTGAAATTTTTAGCATTAACCAACACTCCCTTCTAAGCTTATAGCTACCAACTTTTGTGCCTCTACAGCAAACTCCATGGGTAATTGTTGCAACACTTCTTTACAGAAACCGTTAACTATTAAACTTACGGCTTCCTCTTGACTTAATCCTCTTTGGTTACAATAAAATAACTGTTCCTCATTAATTTTAGAAGTTGTAGCCTCGTGTTCTATTACAGATGAAGAATTTTTATTTTTAATATAGGGGACAGTGTGTGCGCCACATTTATTACCCATTAGTAAAGAATCACACTGGGTATAATTTCTTGAGTTCGACGCTTTTTTATTTATGTCTACTAATCCTCGATATGTATTGTCAGCTTTACCGGCAGAAATACCTTTTGAAATAATTTTACTCTTAGTGTTTTTTCCGAGGTGTATCATTTTAGTTCCGGTGTCGGCTTTCTGGTGATTATTTGTGATTGCTATAGAATAGAATTCACCGACTGAGTTATCCCCTTGTAAAATACAGCTTGGATATTTCCATGTTATTGCTGACCCTGTTTCAACTTGGGTCCAAGAAATTTTAGAGTTTCTACCTCTGCATGCCCCTCTTTTTGTTACAAAATTATAAATACCTCCATTTCCCTCCGCATCACCTGGATACCAGTTTTGAACAGTAGAATATTTTATTTCAGCGTCATCTAGTGCTACTAGTTCTACATTAGCGGCGTGAAGTTGATTTTCGTCTCTCATTGGAGCTGTACAGCCCTCTAAATAACTCACGTAACTCCCTTTATCAGCTATGATCAGTGTTCTCTCAAATTGTCCAGTTTGTGAAGCGTTTATTCTGAAGTAGGTAGATAACTCCATGGGACATTTGACATTAGGGGGTATGTATACAAAAGATCCATCGGTAAAGACTGCTGAATTTAATGTAGCAAAATAATGATCTGTAAGAGGTATAACGGATCCTAAATATTTTTTCACGAGATCAGGATGTTTTTGAACTGCCTCTGAAATTGAACAGAATATTATTCCTTTTTTAGTCAACTCATCTTTAAAAGTAGTAGCGACTGAAACAGAGTCAAATACAGCATCAACTGCAACTCCACTTAATTTTTTTTGTTCATCTAAAGGTATTCCCAATTTCTTATACGTTTCAATAAGTTTAGGGTCTACATCATCTAAACTTTTTGGTTGATCTTTTAAATTTTTAGGAGCTGAATAATAGTACAAATCTTGATAATCAATTTTTGGATATTTTGGTTTCTGCCAACTTGGCTCCTTTAATGATTTAAGTCTGTTATAAGCTTTCAATCTCCATTCTAATAACCAAGATGGCTCTTTTTTCATTTTAGAAATAAATCTAATAGTTTCCTCCGAAAGCCCTTTTGGTGATTTGATATTTTCAATATCAGTGGTGAAACCGTACTTGTACTCTTTTAAATTATTTATATCTTTATTATTCATTTTAACTTTTTTGTTAGGTCTGCTAACTTAACGTTTTCAAAAAATTTATTTATATGATTTTCTAAATCGTCCCAAAGATTGTGAGTTATACATTTAACAGATTTATTCGTGCATCCCTTTTTAGAGTCTTTTTTGCAATTTAAAGTTTTAATTTCCTCATCAACTGCATAAAAAATGTTTGAAATTTTTATTTCTGAAGCAGGTTTTTCAAGAACATATCCACCTTGTGAACCTCTTAGGCTTCTAACCAACTTTTTATTTTTCAGTCTAATAAATAGTTGCTCTAGATAAGCAATAGAAATATTCTGCCTCATAGAAATTTCACTTAAACTCACAGGTTTTTCTTTTGAGTAAGAGGCTAAATCTGCCATAGCCATAACTGCATATCTTCCTTTAGTTGTTAGTTTCATAAATTTGGCATGTATTACAACAATTTTTTTACAATTCCTAGTAAATTAGTAGGGTTTAAAAAAAAATATTTGTCGCATAATTTCATGTTATAAGTCTATTCTTTTTTTGAAAATAGTTATCATTATTAATTATGAAACAAAAAAGTTCTGAAATTTTTATTCCCGGTCCTGCTGGCAGGCTTGAAGCGAAGTATTATAAAAATCCTAAATTTGGTTCTCCTGTTGCAATTGTTTTACATCCTCACCCTCAGTATGGTGGAACAATGAATAATAAAATTGTTCAGTTGATGTATAATATCTTTTTAGAAAAAAATTTTTCAGTAATAAAAATAAATTTTAGAGGTGTTGGAAAAAGTGAGGGTGTCTTTGATAACGGACAAGGTGAGCTATCTGATGCAGCTGCAGCCCTAGATTGGATCGAAAGAGAGAATTTAGATTATAGTCAATGTTGGGTATCAGGTTTTTCATTTGGTGCTTTGATTTGTATGCAACTAATAATGAGAAGACCAGAAGTAAATAATTTTATTGCTGTGGCTCCTCAGCCAAATGTTTATGATTTTTCATTTTTAGCTCCATGCCCAACATCTGGTCAGGTTGTTTATAGTGAAAATGATGAATTAGTAACTAAAGAGAGTATTATTGAATTGGACAAAAGAATTAAAAGTCAAAAAGGTGTTGAGGTATTATTTGAGAGCGTAAAGAGCGCAAATCATTTTTTTAAAAATAAAGAAGGGGATCTTAACAACGTTGTGTCAAAATATATTGAACAAAAAACTGCGCTTATCTAAATTTATATAATTCGCCACCTAAGCAAGAGCCATTTTTACAGCCTGTCATCCATTTATATGAGATTGGAAATTTTTTTACTGATCTTATTGCCAAAAATGCAAATGCCTGGGACTCGACAAAATCTCCATCAACTCCATAATCATCAATTAAAGATACTTCACATTTTAATTTATGTTTAATTCTTTTCATTAAGAATTTATTTTTTCTACCGCCTCCTGATATAATCAATTTTATTTTTTGATTTTTGTTTAATTCAAATTGATTGCTTAATTGCCAGCATATATTTTCGGCGGTATACTCAGTTATTGTAGCGGCACCATCTTTTATTGATAAACCTCTTATAAAGCCTAAGTCAAAATCTTTAATGTCAAAAGACTTTCTCTCAATCTTTATCAAATCTCTTTCTAAAACATCTTGAAGTATTTGTTTATTTATTTCTCCACTATTTGCAATTAAACCATCTTTGTCAAATTTTGTATTAGAATTTTCTCTTATCCATTCGTCAATAAGGCAATTTCCGGGTCCCACATCACTTGCAGAAAATATATTTGACTGATCGTTACAAAACGTGAAGTTCGAAATTCCTCCAATGTTTAAAATTATCCATGGAGATTTTAAATTAATTTTTTTCCCTAAAGCCATATGAAATAATGGCACTAAAGGAGCTCCTTGACCCCCATTTTTAATATCGTTTTTTCTAAAATTAAATATAATATCCTTTTTAGTTAATTGACTTAGTAGCCCAGGGTCTCCCATTTGATAAGAAATTTTTTCTTCATAATTATGGTAAATTGTGTGCCCATGAAAACCTATAATATCTACTTCATGTTTGTTCAAAATATCCTTGATTGATTTTGCATGAAACATTGTTAATTCACGTTCTAAGCTTTTAATATTGTCTTTAAATTTTTCTAAATCATTTAATCTATTTATTTTTTCTCTTAATTCAAAAATTTTTTTGAAAGTATTGCTGTCATATTCAAAATACTGATTATCTAAAATTTTGAAAGACACGTTTTTTGATAATATCTCACCATTAGATTTTATCACTGATGCGTCGACTCCATCTCCGGACGTACCAGACATTAATCCCAAGGAAATATAGTCTTTTTTCATATTTTTATTTATTTATAATTTTTTTCGTATATTAGTAGATTATTAATTATGTATCTATGAAAAGTAATTTTTTACGAGAAATGTCAGAGAGAGGGTACATTAATCAATGTACCGACTTAGATAATCTTGACAAATTAATGAGTAAAAAGTCTTTAAAAGCTTATATAGGTTTTGATTGTACTGCGAGTAGCCTTCACGTAGGAAGTTTAATGCAAATAATGATATTGAGACTGCTCCAAAAACATGGCCATCAACCTATTGTATTATTTGGCGGGGGAACAACGTTAATAGGAGATCCCTCAGGTAAAGATACTACAAGAAAAATAATAGAAAATAGGAAAATTAAAGAAAATATTTCTGGCATAAAGAAAAATTTTAAGAAATTACTAATTTCAAAAAAAAAAGAAACCAAACCAATATTCGTAGATAATATTAATTGGCTCGGTAAATTGAATTATATAAAATTTTTGAGAGAAATAGGAAGTCATTTTACCATAAATAAGATGATTACATTCGATAGCGTAAAATTACGATTAGATCGTCAACAATCTTTAAGTTATATGGAATTTAATTACATGATACTTCAAGCGTATGATTTTTTTCAATTAAACAATAAATATAAATGTATTTTGCAGCTTGGTGGGTCGGATCAATGGGGAAATATTGTAAATGGTGTAGAATTAATCAGAAGAATAAATAAAGAAATATCTTTTGGCTTAACTACTCCTTTGATTACTACTGCATCAGGAGTAAAAATGGGTAAAACTGAAAAAGGAGCTGTTTGGCTTGATGAAAAAAAACTATCACCCTATGATTACTGGCAATTTTGGAGAAATACAGATGATAGGGACGTGATAAAATTTTTAAAATATTTTACTGATTTAAGTTTAGAGGAAATATCCAAATTGGAAATAAATGAGAAAAATATTAATAATTTGAAAATGATTTTAGCCAATAAGGCTACTGAGCTTTTGCACGGTGAAAGAAAAGCTTCAGATGCAGAAAACACAGCTGTTAAGACTTTTGAGCAAGGTGGAATTGGCAAAAATTTACCAACAATTAAAATAAAAAAACAAAATATTGTAAGTGGAATAGGTATTTTAGACTTACTTAGTTTAACGAAAATAATGTCATCCAAAAGCGAAGCACGTAGAGCAATAGCAAATAATGGAATCAAGATTAATGATATTATATTGAGTGATGTTCATAAACAAATTAACCTAAGCGTATTTGGGGAAAATAATTTTATTAAGATCTCATTTGGAAAGAAAAAACATTTTTTAATAAAAATATATTAATTCTATTTTTCTAGGGCTTTTTGAATAAATCTTGGAGTTAAAGTTCGAACAGGATTGACTGTAGTTTTAAGATTATTTGGAGTGCCTTTTATTTTGAAACTTACTCCAAATAAACCCTCACCAACTTCTTTAGGGATAATAATTTCTCCGACTACAGGAATTTTTGATAAAATTTTATTGATGTTTTTTGCAGGAATCATTGTTCCTCTTAAACTAATGATATTCGTTGAGTCATCTCTAAACCCTTCCATTAAGATTGAAATACTTGAACCTATAGCATAAAGCTCATTTATTTTGAGAGAGTTATTATTTTTTTCTAATTGAATTTCCATATCATCAAAACTTAAGCCATCTCCTGATACTAAGTCTGCCATTCCTCCAAGATCAGCTAAAGATAAAAGTTTTATGAAAGCAGGTGCATTTATTATCTTAAAATTCTCAATTTTAATTTTTGACTTTGATGACTCTTCATCAAAAGAGGAATAAATTAATAATTTTCCACCCTTGAGGTCGTTAAAGAATTTATAATTAGAAAGAAGAGGTTTCGGATAATCTGAGTAAATCTCTAGAATTTTTTTATCTGATTTAAAATCTTTTTTAAGTGAAATATCTAAATACTTACCATTTTCAAACTCACCTTTGGATATAATTTTTGTAAACTTTCCCTTAGAAATTTTACCTAAAAGATTAAATTTATATATAGGATTATATATATTTTTGAGGTTATCAAACGAAATTTGAATTTCTTTATTTAAATTTGTTAAAACATTTTTTTCATTTTTGTTATCAAGCAAATTAACTAAATTTGATGCGTCGTATGTTTTTCCACTGATTTTAATTTTTTTACCAACTTCGATTTCAAAATCATTGTTTTTCTCTCCATTATTAAAAGTAACAACTTTAAAATCACTCAATGAATGAATGATAAATTTTTTATTCATTTGAAATTTTTTAAATCTCAAAATATTTTTACCCTCAATAAATGAAAAATCTTTTATTACATAACTATTTTTAAGAATATCTAAATTAAAGTTAACATTGAATGTTGATTTTAAATCACTGCTATAATTTAAAATTGGAAAATTTACTTTTTCATTGCTGTTAAAATTGACCAAGAAACTTTTAGTTTTTTTTGTAAAATTAGTTTCTATAGAAATTTTCTCATGATTAGAATTATTTATTCCCAGGTTTCCAATTAAAGAAAATTTCTTAATGCCACTTTCTAAGATATTTAAATTTAATTTAAGATCTTTTATTTCAATATTTTTTATATCTTTTTGGATAACGTTATTCTTGATTAATTTGTTGGGAATAATCTTCAAAAAGTCAGAACTATTCTTTATGATGTAATTAAATTTTTGAATCTTATAGGTTTTATCTAGCTGAAGATCCAATTCGTGAGAAGAATTTGTTTTGTAATCAAATTGAAATTTTGTAAAAAATTTTTTTTGTTTTTCATTTAACAAACTATCAATCTTTTTATAATTTATATCTCCTGTAATATTTGTTTTAAGATTTAAAGTGATTTCTTTTGGATTTAAATATTTTAGTTCAGCATTGTTAAATGATATATCATTTAACTTTCCAGACATGTTACTTAATTCACCTGAATTTTTTTTTATAGAAAATATAAAGCTTGTTTGCTTAAAATCATATTTTTTAGAAATGTTTGAATTTAGGTTTCTTATATAGCCGTCTATCTCATATGAGATTAAATTCAGCTCATTATCAAATTTTAAATTGGCGTTAGATTTAATTGTGCCTTTTGTAACGTTATTTAAGAGAAAACTCTTGAAATTAGAAGGTTTTAAAATCTTGATTAAACTTTTTATCTCATCATATTTTACTTCTTTGCTGCTGATCAATACTTCTTCAATTTTATTTTGTTTTTGAAATAAAGATTTTAAGTTTAAATATACTTTTATTTTATCTAAAGGAATCGATGAGTTTATAAATTTTATTTTTGGATTATTTGTCTCAAAGTAGATATTTAAATTCGAGTAGTCCAATTTAATTTTAATCTTATCGAGTTCAAGACTTAAATTTCTATTAAAATTTNTAATCTGATTTTCTACCAGATTATTAAATTTTTTTGTTTCAAACCCATAAAAATTTAAAAATATACTTAATCCTAAGAATGTGATTAATAATACAAAAATTGATCTAATTAATAATTTTTTCATTATTTTTTATTTATTACCCCGGCCTCTATAAATTCATCTATTTCTCCATTTAAAACCGATGTTGGGTTGGAATTTTCTATTTTGTTTCTAAGATCTTTTACCATTTGATAAGGTTGTAAAACATACGATCTTATTTGGTGTCCCCACCCAATGTCTGTTTTAGTGCTTAAATTCTTTTCGTTTTCTTTTTCTCTTTTTTGAAGTTCAAACTCATAAAGCCTTGCTTTAAGCATCCTCATACAGGTTTCTTTATTTTTATGTTGTGATCTTTCGTTCTGGCACTGAACTACAATTTTAGTTGGAAGATGAGTTATTCTTACTGCGCTATCAGTAGTGTTTACGTGTTGTCCCCCTGCGCCACTAGATCGATAGGTATCAATTCTTAAATGTTTCTCCTCTAGTTCTATTTTTATACTTTCGTCCACAACTGGATAAATCCAAACACTTGCAAAACTTGTGTGCCTTCTTGCTCCACTGTCAAAAGGTGAAATTCGCACTAATCGATGTACACCTGACTCATTTTTCATTAATCCGTAGAGATAGTCACCTGTCACTTTTAGTGTACAAGATTTAATACCCGCTTCTTCCCCCTTGTGTTCGCTAATCATTTCGTATTTATAACTTTTTTTGTCAAACCACTTTAGATACATTCGTCTTAACATATCAGCCCAATCTTGACTTTCAGTACCGCCTGCTCCTGCATGAATTTCTAAATAAATATCCAATCCATCATTTTCGTCAGATAAAAAACAATTTATTTCAGTTTTTTTAATATCTTTTAAAAGTTCTGTGATTTTATCTTCACATTCATTTTTGACTTGATTATCACCTTCAGACAGACTTAAGTTATATAGATCACTTAAATTAATAATATCCTTTTCTGAATTTTCAAAAGATTGAATCAAATCGAAATAAAATTTTTTTTTTTTTACTATATTTTTAGCCTTATTTCGATCAGACCAAAAATTATCATTCTTTGATATTTTTTCTAGCTCTAAAATTTTACTCTTGAGGTCATTTCTCTCAAAGATACCCCCTTATATTTTTGAGTATTTTTTGGGCAGTTTCTAATTTATTCTCAAATTTAATCATTAATAAAATTGTCTGAATTTAATTAATTTATCATAGTTATTTGTATTATTTAGATTATATTTTTTTAAATTGTTTATATCTTTATTCTTAAAAGACTCTAGAATTATGTTTTTGTTGTTAGATTTTAAATTAGATTTTTTACCAGTATTATAGTCAATAGACGCAAAATAAATGTTATTGGGAATGTTAAATTCTTTAAAATCGTTACTTTTCAATGCAGTCTGCATAAAGTCTTTGAATATTGGTAGGGCTGCTTTTGACCCTGTTTCTGTCTTTCCAAGGGTTTTTGGCTGATCATATCCAACATATACTCCAACAACTAAATTTGAACTATAGCCGATAAACCAAGCATCAAAATTATTATTAGTAGTGCCTGTTTTGCCTGCTAAAGGCACGTTCAAACTTCTTAATTTCTTACCCGTCCCTCTTTGAATAGCACCCTCAAGTATAGATGTGATTTGATAGGCGGTTTCTTCACTAAATACTCTCTCTTGATTAGATATTTGTTTAGGGAATTTATTTGTTGATATTGATAAATTTTTACACCCAATACATTCATTTTGGCTTGATGTAAAAATAGTTTTTCCTCTTCTATCTTGTATCTTATTAAATAAATTTGGTTCAATTTTTTTCCCTCCATTTACAAACGAACCATAAGCTGCTGTCAAGTTAAGTAAAGTTGTTTCCGCTGATCCAAGTGAGACTGATAGTAATTCAGGAATTTCGTTATATATTTCTAATTTTTTGGATAAATCTAAAATTTTTTTTAAACCTAATTGCTCCGCTACCCTCACTGTCATAAGATTCCTAGAATATTCAATCCCTTTTCTAAGTGTTGAGGGTCCATAAAATTTTTTTCCATAATTTTCAGGTTTCCAATCTTTAAGTCCGACACCTTGCTCAGCAATATAAGGTGCATCAAGTACAATCGAATTTGGAGCGAACCCATTTTCTAATGCTGCAGCATAAACAAATGGTTTAAATGCAGATCCTGGCTGTCTCTTAGCTTGAGTAACTCTATTAAATTCACTCGTCTTGAAACTGAAACCTCCGACCAAAGCTTTTACGTCTCCATTGAAAGGATCAATAGCTACTATTCCACCATTTATCTCAGGATATTGTTTGAGTTGCCAGTTGTTATTAATTTTTTTTACAAAAATAAAATCTCCAACTTTAAAAGTTGTAAAAATACTTTTTTTTATTGCCCATTTTAAAGAATTATAATTAATAACAGACATATCTCCATTATATATTTGAATGTTAAGCTTATTATTTTCTATACTGATTATCTCTGCAATTTTCCACTGAAGTGTTGGGTCAAGTTTTATATCTGTAATTTTCTTCTTCCAGTTTTTATTTTTGTATTTGTTTGTTATCTCACCTCTCCACCCATTTCTTCTGTCATAATTTTCTATACCGTTTCGTAAAGCTTTGATTGCTTGAATTTGGTATTCTATATTTAATGGAGATCTAATGCTTAAGCCTTGGGTATATAATTTTTCAAAACCATACTTGTTTTTAATAGCCCTTCTTACTTCTTCTGTGTATGAATTTGCTTCATTAATTATCTCAATTTTTTTTTTTTTAAGTTTTATTTTTTTTTCTTTTAATACCTCAAATTCTTTCTTAGTTATGAAATTATTGTTGTATAAATTATTTAAAACTAAATTTCTTCTAAAAACTGCAGTATCATAATATCTGTAAGGATTATATCTACTGGGTGCTTTTGGCAAAGCAGCTAGTAGGGCACTTTCTTCATAATTTAAATCTTTTACTGATTTATCAAAATACTCTAGACTCGCAGCAGCTATTCCATAGGTACCCTCGCCCAAATAGATTTGATTTAAATAGAGTTCCAGTATCCTCTCTTTTGAGAAAGCTTTTTCTATTCTTATCGCCAATATAGCCTCTTTTATTTTTCTTTTCAAAGATACTTCATTTGTAAGTAGAAAGTTTTTAGCCACTTGTTGAGTAATAGTAGATGCACCTTCAAGTCTTTTATCATTTAAAACATTCTTAACATTATTTATTGTAGCTCTTAATATACCTTTTGCATCAACACCCGGATGATTAAAAAAATTTTTGTCCTCTGCTGACAAAAATGAGTTTATTACTTTTTCTGGGATAGTTTCGTAAGGTATAAATAGTCTTTTCTCTAAAGCGTATTCAGCTATTAGCTTTCCTTGATCAGAATAAACTCTACTTGAAATTGGGGGGCTGTAATTGGATAATTTTTTATAATTTGGCAAACCTGCTGAAAAATACCAAAGTGTTGAAAAAACTAAAAATACAATTAGAAAGATAAAAACTATTAAACACTTTAGTACAAAATTTAATTTATTCATGTTAATAACCAAATTTATAGCTTTAAATTAGGCCTTCTTATGGCATTTTTTCGAATATAATTTAGTTCAATTATTTAAAAAAAAATTGTATATTAAATATTATGAAATTCAAAATTAAAGAATTACCCATCACACTTAAAGGATTTTTAATACAATGGAAAAAAATTTATATATCGATGCATCGCATCCAGAAGAAACAAGAATCGTTCTTAAATCAGAACATTCTATTGACGAATACGAATTTGAAGATAAAAATAAGATAAATTTTAAAAATAATATTTACCTTGGAACCGTAAGTAGAGTTGAACCCTCACTGCAAGCTGCATTTATTGATTTTGGAAGAATAAAGCACGGTTTTCTTGCTTTTAACGATATTCAGTCTGATTATTATCAATTGCCTCATGCAGATAAAGAAAACATTAAAAATGTAGAAGAAAAGATACGTGAGGATCTCAAGAACAAAAGTCTTAACGATCCAATTAAGAGTGATCAAGAAGAATCAACAGATTTAAAAACTGAAGATCAGCCTACAGAAGAAAATAAATCAAATATTAGAGAAAAACTAAAGAATTCTTATGGCTTAAGAAGATATAGAATTCAAGAAGTTATAAAGCCTGGTCAGGTAATTTTAATCCAAGTGTTGAAAGAAGAGCGAGGTCAAAAAGGAGCGGCCTTAACTACTTTCATTTCGTTGGCAGGAAAATATACTGTTTTAATGCCAAACACTCCTAAAGGCGGAGGAATATCAAGGAAAATATATAACTCTTCTGATAGGCAAAAAATAAGATCTATACTAAATGAAATTGAAATCCCAAAAAGTTTAGGTGTAATAGTTAGAACTGCCGGCTCTAATAAATCTAAGAATGATATTGAAAAAGATTTTCATAATACTTTGAAAACCTGGGAAGAAATTAAAGAAAAGGCGTTAAATTCTAATGCCCCTTCTTTAATTTATGAAGAGGGAGATATCATTAAAAGAGCAGTAAGAGATATATACGATAATGATACAAAAAATATTTTTGTTGATGGGAATGACGGCTATCAAAAAGCTAAAATATTTATGAAAGAATTGATGCCTAAAAATGTTAAATATGTAAAAAAATATAGAAGCAAAATTCCATTATTTCACTACGCAAACATCGAAAAACAACTAAATAATATATTTGAGCCAACTGTCAAATTAAAATCTGGAGGATATATTGTTATAAATCCTACTGAGGCTCTAGTTGCGATAGACATTAACTCGGGTCAGTCTACTAAACAAATGAATATAGAAAAAACTGCTCTTAATACAAATTTGGAGGCTGCTGAGGAGATATGTAGACAACTTAAATTAAGAGATTTGTCAGGTTTAATTGTCATAGATTTTATTGATATGCAAAATTTTTACAATAAAAGATTAGTTGAAAAAAAAATGAGAGAATGTGTGAGAAAAGATAGGGCTAGAATCCAATTAGGCAGAATAAGTAATTTCGGACTTTTGGAAATGACTAGACAAAGACTTAGAGAGGGATCAATCAAATGGGAAACGAACTTATCAATTGAGTCTTTTTCACAAAAAATTATCAAAAAAATTCAGCTTTTTGCGTTAGAAAATAAAACCAAAATTGTAAATACTTACTTGCCTCACAAAATGATTAAATATTTAGAGATAAACTTCTCAAAAGAAATTAATTATCTACAAAAAAAGCATTTATTAAAGATAAATTTAATTTCAGCACCAAATTTATTAATTCCAGAGTTTAAAGTAGAGCTATTAAATAAATCCAAAAAGGTAATTAAAAAGTTTGAGTTTTTGAAAAATATAGAAGATGAAAAATTAACACCAAATAAAGATAAACCAAAAATAGTAAAAAAAAATGAGAGTAAAACAATTAAAGAAAAAAAAATAAAAAAAAAATCAAAAACTCTCCGAACTCTTTGGACTAGAAAAAAAGCGAGTTAAATAATTCCTTCTGAAGGTGAGCTAGGTGAACCAAAAAAATTTTTTTTCATTCTGCCTGCCAAATATGATTTCCTCCCAGAAATTACAGCATCTTTAAAAGCTTGCGCCATAACAACTGGCTTTTTTGATTTTGCTATAGCTGAATTAATTAAAACACCGTCACATCCCAGTTCCATTGCGATAGTAGCGTCAGAGGCTGTGCCAATTCCAGCGTCAACGATTACTGGAACTTTAGATTGTTTTTTGATTAAACTTATGTTGAATTTATTTTGTATACCTAAACCAGATCCAATAGGAGAGGCTAAGGGCATAATTGCTGACGCTCCAACATCCTCTAAAATTTTAGCTTGCAAAGGATCATCATTGCAATAAACCATTACTTTAAATCCTTCTTTAATTAATACCTTTGTAGATTTAATTGTTTCTATCATATTTGGATATAAAGTTTTTTTATGACCCAAAACTTCTAGTTTTACTAATTTCCAACCTCCCATTTCTCTAGCTAATCTTAAAGTTCTTAGTGCATCAATCGAGTTAAAACATCCGGCCGTGTTTGGAAGATATAAAATTTTTTTTGGATTTAAATAGTCTGTAAGTATTGGTTTATTTTTATTTAAAATATTAACTCTTCTTACTGCAACTGTTACTATTTCTGCTTTTGAGGCTAAAACTGCTTCGCGAGTTTCTTTTAAATTTCTATATTTGCCTGTACCAACTATAAGCCTAGACTTAAACTTTTTTCCACTGATAGTTAAAAATTCGTTTTTCATTTTACCCTCCGCCAATAAAGTGTACTATTTCAACAATATCTTTGTCTTTTAGTATTATCTTGTGTTCGGCTAATGGAATAATCTTACCATTTAATTCTAAAGCAACTCTTTTGTTTAATAGTTTATACTTCGAAAGCAATTCTTTTACAGACGTTTTTTTTTTCAATTTTCATTTTTTATCAATTTTTTCAGAGCTTCCAACGACATTATATACCCATCAGTTCCAAGACCGCATATTAC
>NZJU01000012.1 GCA_002692325.1 Candidatus Pelagibacter sp. | reverse complement strand
CACAGCATCTTTAAATAATTAGTTTATAAAGAAATTAAATGCCCCTGATTTAAAAAAATCAGGGGTTTATTTTNATTTACCAAAAAGGTTTANAAGTATAACNCCTGAAACAATTAAAATTAATCCAACAGTACCATAAAGATTAGGAGTTTGATTATATTTAAATATTCCAAATAACGTTACTGCTGTAATAGTGAGCGCTCCATAAGTTGCATAAGTAAATCCTACTGGAATTACTGACATGGCTTTAGATAAACAAAATAAACAAATTACAATACTTATTACACAAAAAAAAGTGGGATTTAATTTAGTAAAACCTTCAGTTGTTTTTAAAAATCCATTAGAAGCAATGCCAGTTATAATTGCTAAGATTAAAAAAATATAACCTGAAAATAAACTTAAGCTTTTCATTTTACTTTTGCGAATTGCCCACCTTCTCTAAATCTCCATAGCCACTTTTTCATAGCCTTTTCTACGTCCAATGGTTTTATATTTAAATCATCGCAATTAAGATGATTGTTTGACACGACATTGTCACTCTCAGATAGAATTTCACATTGATCTTTTGTTAAAATAGGAGGTATTGGTAAAAGATTTAATATGGAACTTTGTATTTTTGCTAGAGACATCGGCATCTCAATTACCATTCTTTTTTTTTCAATAACAGACATTATTGATTTTACCATTTCACCAAAACTTATAATTTTAGGTCCTCCAATTTCATAAATTTTTCCATTATTCTGATTAACCTTAATTGAGTTCATTATTGCATCAACTACATCAGTTACCAAAATAGGTTGAAACTTATAATTTATACCTACTAAGGGTATAATTGGAGAAAAACTTAATTTGGAAAATAAATTCGTAAAATTATCTTCGGCCCCACAAACGACACTTGGTCTTATTATAACAGTTTGATCAAAATTTGCTAAAGCAGCTTGCTCTCCTTTAAATTTTGTTGTTTGATAAATCGACTTTGAATTTGGATTAGCACCTATCGCACTTAAGTGAATAAATTTTTTTACACCATGCTTTTTACATAGATTTGAGATAAATTCTGGAATATCAACATGAATTTTTTCAAATTTTTGTTTTCTCGTTTCATAAAGGATTCCTATTAAATTGATTACAACATCAGAGTTGCTAATTGCCTCCTCTAATTTATAGTAATTTTTTAAATTAAACTCGAAAAGCTCAACTGCGCCCGGAGTGCTTTGAGTTTTCAAATACCCTTTTAAATACGGTTTTCGCGTTGGTATAAAAACTCTATAGTTACTCTTTGACAAATTTCGGACAAGATATCTGCCTATAAATCCTCCACCGCCAAGTATTGTTGCTATTGGGTGATTGTTCATGGTAGTTAGAATAAGTATATGAAAATACATAAAATTCAAGGTGACATATCAGAGGAAATAGCTAACTCATTTAAAAAAAGTGTTGCAATAGATACTGAGGCTACGGGTTTAAAAATTCCTGAAAGAGATAAGCTTAGTCTAATTCAGATTTGTGGGGAAGATAATGAAGTTTTCATTGTTCAACCAAACAAAGAAAACTACAAAGCTCCAAATTTAGTCTCTGTTTTTGAAAATAAAAATATTATAAAAATTGGTCACTTTTTACGTTTTGATAAAAGCGCGATTGAATATTTTTTAAAGTGTAAAATTAATAATGTTTTTGATACTAAAATTGCGTCTAAATGTGTAAGGACCTATACCGATCAGCATGGTTTAAAAAATCTTGTTTATGAATTTTGTAATAAAAATTTAGACAAAAGACAGGGAAGTAGTGACTGGAACAGAAGCATCGATGATATGACTGTCAAACAATTAGAATATGCCGCTAATGACGTAATCTATCTGCACAAGATTAAAGGTGAACTAGAAAAAATGCTTATAAGAGAAAAAAGAATGGATTTATATAAAAAGTGTATTAATTTTTTAGATACAAGAATTGAATTAGATCAATCAGGTTTTAAATTTGATATTTTTGAACATTAATGAGAAAAAATAATTATTTAAATATTGTAAAAAAATCCGCCCTAACTCAAATTAATGAGTTAAAAAAGATTAACAAAGTACTTAATAAAAATTTTTTGAAAGCCTCAGAGTTAATTAGCAACTCAAGGGGCAAAATTATAACTGTTGGAATTGGAAAAAGTGGAATAATTGCTCGTAAAATATCAGCAACTTTATCCTCTGTTGGGGTGCCGTCGTTTTTTTTAAGTCCAGATTTTAATCATGGAGATCTAGGTCAAATTGAAAAAAAAGATATTTTATTAATTTTCTCTTATTCTGGAAATACCCCAGAACTAAATAATTTATTAAAATTTGGCAACCGGTTTAATATCAAAATTATTGGAGTTGCATCTAAAAAAGACAGCAATCTGTTAAAAGCAAGTGATATCAAAATTCTTTTACCGAAAGTTTTAGAGGCCGATCCAACGAGAATGGTGCCTACAACATCAACAAGTTTAACTTTATTATTTGGAGATTGTTTAGCTATAGCATTAATGTATAAGAAAAAATTTTCAAAAGAGAAATTTAGATTGTTTCATCCTGGTGGAAGTATTGGTCAGGTTTTAACTTTAGTAAAAGATATAATGGTTGTTGGTAAGAAAATGCCAGTAGTAAGTATAAAATCAAATATGTCTGATGCTATAAAGATTATTAGTCAAAAAAAACTTGGTATAGTAGTTGTAACAAGAGGGAGTAGAATAGAGGGAATTTTGACAGATGGTGATGCAAGAAGAGGTATCCAAAAATATTCAAGGAACGAGAAGGTTTACAAATTTATGAAGAAAAGACCTTTAGTGGTAAATGAGGATTTACCAGCCTCTAAAGCATTATCCATAATGAATGATAAAAAAATCACATGTCTTCTCGTTGGATCAAAAAGTTCTAATGAAAAAATTAGAAAAAAATTAAAAGGCGTTTTGCATATGCATCACTTGCTGAAATTTGGGATAAAGTGACAAAAAGAAAAAAAATAATAAGATACATACAATTAACATTGTTTTTTTTATCATTAATTTTGATTTATTTTACTTACTATTATGAGAAAACACCAACGGGTCAAATCTCCCTTCAAGAGGAAAATCAAAACCAAAAAAAAAATACCTTTGAAAATGTAGAGTACACTGGCGTAGATTTGAACGGCAATAGATTTATTATTAAATCTCAAAACGCAGAATTTGAATTAAATACACCTGAATTAATAAATATGAAGATAATGAATGCAACCTTCTATTTTAAAGACGGAAAAGTATTAAATATTTATGGAGATTATGGAAATTATAATAATAAAACATTTGATATAGAATTTAGAGATAATATAAGAGCAGACTACGAGAAAGATTTATTATTCGCAGATAATCTTGATTATTTCAACTCAAAGGGACTACTGTTAATATATGGAAACGTAGAAAGTTTAGGAGAGAAAGGCGAACTGACAGCAGATAAACTAATATTTGATTTAAAAAAAGAAACACTAGATATTTCAATGTTTGATAACGCTCAAATTGATGTTAAATTAAAAAGATAATGAAAAAAGGATTTAGAATAATTAAGTTTAAAAAAGATAAGCCTATATTTCAGCTTAAAGATATTAGTAAATCATTCGATGGAAGACCAATCTTAAAAAAAATTTCCCTAGAAATGTATCCTGGCGAAATCGTAGGGCTTCTAGGTCCTAATGGGTCGGGAAAGTCTACACTTTATAGTACAATTATTGGTGAAAATGCTCCTGATACAGGAAAAATATTTTTAAAAAATAATGACATCACTGATCAACCAATACAAGAACGTGCTAAAAACGGCATAGGATATTTAAGTCAACACAGAAGTGTATTCGGAATGTCAGTCTATGATAATCTCTTAGGTATTTGTCAATTAAGTATTAAAGAAGAAAAGAATCAAATCGAAATGACTGAAAATCTTTTAGATGAATTCAATCTTCAGCATCTTAGAGATATAAACAGTAATGTTCTTTCTGGCGGAGAAGTAAGAAGACTTATGATGGCTAGAGTATTGATTAATAAACCCAAAGTAATATTGCTTGATGAGCCTATGGCTGCTCTCGACCCCATAGTAGTTCAGGATATTCAAAAGTATATTTTAAAAATCCAATCTTTTGGATGTGGAATATTAATTACCGATCACCAGGTTAAGAACTTATTTGATATTGTTGATAGAGCTTACGTTTTAGGAGAACAAACAATAATAGCAAAAGGCACCCCGAAAGAAATATTAAAGTCTTCGAAAGCTATAGAGCTATACTTTGGCAGCCAGTACAATTACTAAATATTAATGCCCGGCAAAAGTTTTTCTCTAAGTATAAAAAAAAAAATACAAAGCTTTTCAAGTACAATCAAACCTGACTCAGATAAATCAATTTCTATTAGAAGTTTTATTTTAGGTTGCGTAAGTGAAGATATAACTAGAGCAAAAAATGTTTTAGAGTCTGAAGATGTAACTGCAACAATAAAATGTCTTCGAAAATTAAATTATAAAATAATTAAAGTAGCTAAAGGGGATTATAAAATTTTTGGAAAAGGAACGGGCTCAGCTTTTTGTAAGAAAGGTACACAGTTAAATTTTCAAAATAGTGGCACTGCTGCAAGACTTATTATGGGGGTCCTTTCAACTAACTCTGGTATAAAAGTAAAATTGAACGGAGATCAATCTTTGAAAAAAAGAAGTATGAAAAAATTAATTTCTCTATTAAATAAATTCGGTGCTAGTTTTTATCCCGTTGGAAAAAATACTTTACCATTAACACTAATCTCATCTGAAATGCCAATAGGAATAAATTATGTTTCTGGAATAAGCGCTCAGCTTAAATCAGCATGTATCTTGGCGGCACTAAATTCTTATGGTGTGACAAATATTTATGAAAATTTTAAATCAAGAAATCACACAGAGAATATGCTTAAAAAAAATATAGGTGTAATAAAAATCACGAAGGATAAGAACATAAAGATATTCGGGAAACAGAATTTAAATAATTTCAAAATAGATGTTCCGAATGACCCCAGCTCAGCAGCATTTTTTACTGCTTTAACTTTGTTAACCGAAAAATCTTCACTAAATATAAGAAGTGTTGGCTTAAATCCAAGACGGATAGGATTTTATAAAATCTTAAAAAGAAGTGGTGCAAAAATTTTTTTTAGAAATAAAAAAAGAATTAACGGAGAAATAGTTGGAGACCTATTAATTAAAAGCAGTAAACTTAAACCTTTAAATTCAACTGTAAGTGAATTTTCAACAATGGTTGATGAGTTTCCAATACTATTTGTAATAGCATCATTTATTCCAGGAGTATCCACTTTTAGAGGTATTGATGATTTAAAGAATAAAGAAAGTGACAGAATTGGTGAAATGAAAAAAATTATTAAAACACTTAAAATTTCTTTTTCCTATAGTGGTGGCATTGTAAAAATTTTAGGATCAGACAAAAAAGATTATTCTAATAAAAATATTAAAGTTCCAGATTTAAAAGATCACAGAATATGCATGTCAACTGCTATATTATCATTAGTCTCAGGTGCTAAGACGCATATAGATAATTTTGAGACAGTGAATACATCNTCACCATCGTTTCTTAAACTTATAAAAAAACTTGGAGGAAAATTTGAAAAGAAATAATAAGAAATTTTTGATAGTGATTGATGGTCCGAGTGGAACAGGAAAAAGCACCTTGGCAAATTTAATTGGAAAAAAATATTCCATGTCTGTTCTTTTTTCTGGTCTACTTTACAGATATGCAGCAAAAAAAATATTAGAAAATGAACCAAAAAATAAATACTTTTTTTTAAAAAAACTTTTTTATAAACTTAATTATAATAAATTAAGAAATCTAAATCTACACTCTACTAAGATTTCAAATTTTGCTTCAAAAATAGCGAAAAATAAGAAAATAAGAAATATTATTACAGCCCAATTTCAAAAAAATTTTGTAAAAAAGAAAAAACGAGTTGTTATAGAGGGAAGAGATGGAGCAAAAATATTTCCTAAAGCTGATATTAAATTTTTTATTGTATGCAAGCCTCTGAAAATAGCAGCAAAAAGACGCTGGCTTCAAAATAAAAAGAAAGGTGATAAAACTCCTTTTAAAAAAGTATATTTAGATCTAAAAAAGCGTGATTTTATGGATAAAAATAGAAANCATTCAAAACTTGAAAGACAGCCTGACTCAGTGTACATCAATACGGCAAAATTAAATATTAATGAAGTTTTATTTAAAATGAAAAAAAAAGTTGAAGGATCAATTAATTAATCATGGCTTTAGAAGAAAACACTAAGCCATCAAGTTCCAGCGCGCATAAAGAATTTCAAAGTTTGCTAGACAAAGACTTTAAAAATAGAAAACTCGTAGAGAACGAAATTATTAAAGCAAAAATAACCGAGATAACAAAAAATTTTATAATTTGTGATGTAAAGGCGAAGATGGAAGGTATGATACCTATCGAGGAATTTAAATTTGATGATGAAATAAGCAAGTTGAAGGTTGGAAGTACAATTGACGTTTTCCTAGAAAGAGTTGAAAGTTTTAAGGGAGAGATTGTTATAAGTAGAGAGAAAGCAAGAAGGGTAAATGCATGGAAAAAAATGGAGAAAGTTTTCGACTCACAGGAAGAATTAACAGGATATATTACTGGAAAAGTAAAGGGTGGTTATATATGCACCGTTGAGTCATTACCGACCTTCATGCCAGCCTCCCAAATTGATATAAGACCTTTAAAAAAAATCGATCACTTGATGAACACGCCTATTAAAGTAATTGCAACCAAGATCGATAAAAATAGAGGGAATGTTTGCACGAGTCGTAGAGCGGTACTAGAAAAAAGTAAAAATGCAGAAATTTCTGAGGCTCTAAAAAATTTAAAAGAGGGAGACATTGTAGAAGATGCGAGAGTGAAAGCAACTACCGACTGGGGAATCTTCTTGGATTTAAATGGCATAGATGCTTTACTTCATGTAAGTGATTTAAGCTACGGAAGAGTTAAAAAACCCTCAGACATGGTCTCTATTGGTCAAAAACTTAAAGTGAAAATTACGAAAATTGATAAAAAAACCAACAGAGTTTCTGCATCGATAAAAGCTTTAACTGAGGATCCTTATGAAAGCCTAAGCAAAAAATATAAAGCAGGTGAGATTTATCAAGGAGAAGCAACTAAAGTTATGAATTATGGAGTATTTGTAAAACTTGAGGAGGGAATCGAAGGCCTAATCCACAGTAGTGAGCTATCGTGGTCTGATAAGAATATTGATCCAAATAAAGTTTTATCTCCCTCACAAAAAATTAAAGTTAAGATTGTGTCTATTGACAAAGAAGCTAAAAGGATCTCCCTTTCTTACAAAGCTACCTTAGATAACCCTTGGACAAAATTAAATGACAGTATTGGTGAGAACATAGATGTAAGCATAAAGAATGTTACTGACAAGGCATTGTACGCTGAGTTAGAGAATGGACTAGTTGGTATGATACATTATAAGGAAATCTCTTATAAAGAAAACATCAATGATTTGAAAAATTACAAGAAGAATCAAATCATTAAGGCTAAATTAGTAGATATTAAAAATGATAAAATAAAGTTATCTTTGAGAGCTCTAGAAAAGGATCCAATGGATTGGTTCAAAGAAAACAATAAAAAGGTTAACGATATTATTACCACCAAAGTTTTTGAGGTATCAAAAACTGGGGTTAAAGTAGCAATTGATAACGAAAAAAAATTAATCTCTTTAATAAAAAGATCTGACTTAGCTAAAGAAAGCACTGATGCAAGACCAGAAATTTTTTCTCCAGGAAATTCTTTAGATGCAAAAATTACAGAACTCGACTTTGATAATAGAAAAATAAAATTAAGTGTTAAGGCAGCTCAAATAGATGAGGAGAAAAGCCTTTTAAAAAAGTTTGGTGCTGGAGCTACAAAATCTGGAGCTACGCTTAAAGATATATTTGGCAAAGCTTTAGGTAAAAAGAAAAAGGATTAAAAAGAATAATTGTCCAGGTTTCAAATATTAAAAGAATTAAAAGCGAATAATCACTCATTTTCAACTAAACAATTAGAAGTTTTATTAGACAATTTTTTTGTTGCCCTTGAAGAATTTATAGTCAAAGGTAATAAAATTGAGGTTAGGTCTTTTGGCTCTTTTTTTATCAAGCAAATAAAAGAAAAAAAAGGCGCAAGAAATCCTAAAACAGGTGAGTTGATTTTTGTACCTAAGAAAAATAAACTCAGTTTTAAGCCTGGTAAAGATTTGAAAAAATTTATAAATGAAAAATAATAAAACTATTTTTATTGCTTGTGATACCTCAGATGAAAGAAGACTTAAAAAGATTATATCTGTTACAAAAAAATCTAAATTAAAGATTGGATATAAAATTGGCCTTGAATTTTTTTACTCTAAAAACGGAAGAAGATTTTTATCAAAGATAAAAAATAAAAATATCTTTCTCGATTTAAAACTTAATGATATACCAAATACTTGTGTCTCTGCTATACGAGCAATAAGAGATTTGAAAAATATAAATTACATTACGGCACATATTAATAGTGGCCAAGAAACATTAAATGCCATCAGAAAAGAGGTTAAAAAGAGATATAAAATTTTAGGCGTAACAGTGCTTACCAGTATTAACAACTTTTACTTAAAAAAGTTAGGTTATGAAAAAACAGTTGAAAAAATTGTTATTCATCAGGCTAGAGTTGCAAAAACATTAAGACTAGATGGAATAGTTTGTTCCGGCCAGGAAATTGAAAAGATAAAAAATATTTGTAAAAAAATGGAGATAATAGTTCCAGGTATAAGATTAAAAGGTGATTTGGTTCANGATCAAAAAAGAGTAATGACACCAAAAGAAGCTTTTAAAGCTGGGGCTACTGCAATTGTGATTGGAAGAAGTTTGACTCAGGGTAATATAGAAAACAATTTTAAAAAACTGATGAAATCTTTAGATTAAAATGAAATTAAAAGTTTGTGGTTTAACTAAAACAAACCAAGTAGAAACGTGTATTCAGAACAAAGTTGATTATTGCGGATTCATTTTAAATTTTCAAAAAAGTCATAGGTTTATTTCCCTGAAGCAAGCCAAAATTTTAACTGAATTAAAAAAAGGTGAAACAAAATTTGTAGGTGTGCTAGTTAACCCGAGCGAGGAAGAATTAGAAAGATTTTCTGGATTGAAGTTAGACTATTTCCAGTTGTACGGAAATTACGACAGCCAATCTTTATTAAATATTAAAAAAAGATATAAAAAAAAATTAATCACTACTATCCAGGTAAATCGACAAGAAGATGTTTACAAATATAAAAAAATAGAGAGTGAGACAGATATAATTCTTTGGGATAGCTCAGGTTATGAAAAGAGTATTGGCTGGAATTATAATTGGTTAAGATCTATAAATACAAAAGTTAAAAAAATGGTTGCAGGCAATATTAACATTGAAAAATTAGATGAATTAGTGGGTTTGACTGATATTGTGGATGTATCTGGTGCTTTAGAAACAAATAAAGTAAAAGATATTATTAAAATCAAAATTTTTATAAATGAATTAAAAAAAATAAATGATACGAATTAAAAGAGGTATTCCTTTAATAGATCAACATAACAAAAAATTTATGTATGGTGGAAAATTTGGTGGAAATTTTATACCTGAAACACTAAAAAAACCTATAGATGATCTTACTAAATTATTTACCAAATTGAGGAAGGATAAAAAATTTTTAAAAGAAAGAGACTACTATTTTAAAAACTATATCGGAACACCAACCCCTTTTATAAAGCTAGAAAATTTGACAGACCATCTAGGCGGAGCTCAAATCTACGCAAAAGTAGTTTCTGAGGCCAATGGTGGAGCTCATAAAATATATAACGCGACTGTTCACTGTTTGATAGCTAAAAGAGCAGGTAAAAAATTTATTATTGGGGATACTGGCGCTGGGTATGCTGGCAAAATGCTTTCAATGGCTGCAAAAAAATTTGGCCTAAAGTGTAAAATTTTTATGGGGACAAAAGATATTAAGAGACAGAGACCAAACGTGAGAGCAATCAAGAAAAATGGGGCGGAAATAGTTGCAGTGTCTACAGGAAGTCAGACCTTAGTTGATGCTGTAAGTGAATGTATGCGTTACTGGGTAGCAAATAATGATACCACAAATTTATGTGTTGGCTCAACTGTGGGTCCTAACATATTTATTAAAATTTGTGCATGGAGCACTGCTCAAATTTCAAGAGAGCTTATTAAACAGATAAAAGAAGAATTTGGAAAATTACCAAATAGAATTAAATTAATAAATTGTGTCGGAGGTGGAAGTTCTGCGGCTGGTTTTTGGAATGAGTTTATGGATACTGATGCTGAATTTATAGGAGTAGAAGCTGGCGGTCCTCAGAATAGTAGTCTTCACGCTGCTCCACTCACTAATGGCTCTAAGATCGGAATTTTACATGGAGCTGCACAATATGTGATTCAGAATAAAGAAGGTCAAATCGGCTCAACAGAATCTATTTCAGCTGGTTTAGATTATCCTGGCATCTCACCTTTACATTGCTATTTAAAAGATGCAAAAAGAGCGAAATATACATCTGCAAGTGACGAGGAAGCTCTACACGCTTACCAACTAGTCTCTAAATTAGAAAACATTTCTCCATCTTTGGAACCCTCACATGCATTTGCTGAGGCAATTAAAATTGCACCAAAATTAAAATCAACGGATATCATTGTCGTAAATAGTTGTGGGGACTCTATAAAGGATAAAGATATTATTAAGGAGAGATTAGGAGCCTACAATAGATGAAATCAAATATTGGCCTAGCTTTTGATAAGTGTAAAAAGGAAAAAAGAACAGCATTAGTAACATATACAGTTGCCGGAGATAATAATATTAAAAATTCACTTAGAATATTAAATACAATTTCAAAATATGCAGATATTTTAGAATTAGGTTTTCCTCATAACACACCAATAGCTGATGGTGGTCAAATCCAAGAAAGTTCGCTCCGTGCTATTAAAAATGGAATTACGCTTATTGATGTGTTTAAAATTGTTAAAAAATTTAAAAAATCACAACCAAGTAAACCATTGATTTTAATGGGATATTATAATCTTATTTTCCAATTTGGTGAAAAAAAATTTTTAGCAAATTGTAAAAGAACCGGCGTTGATGGTTTAATAATTGTAGATCTGCCTTGGCCAGAAAATAAAGACTTTGCATTCAAATGTAAGCAAAAATCAATAAATTTTATTCAACTTTTGTCGCCGACAACATCAAAAGATAGAATAAAAAAAATTGTAAAAGACTCACACGAAATGATTTATTATATTTCAATGTTATCAACAACTGGTGGAAAACTTAAAGTTTCATCAAAAGAGATACTACAAAATTATAATAAGATTAAGAAAATTAGCCCCTCAAAAAATTTAGTTATAGGATTTGGAATAACTAATAAAACTATTAATTCTTTAAAATCGGCTAATGGACTTGTTGTTGGAAGCATGTTGTGTAAAAATATAACTAATTCACTGAAAAATAGACAAAATCCTGTCACAAACTTAGGTAAAGTTGTATATAATCTTAAGAATAAAATTTTATGAATTGGATAACAAAATTTATAAAGCCAAAGATTAAATCTTTATTTAAAAAAAAATCCTCTGTATCTGGATCAGATTCTTTGTGGACGACATGCGGCTGTAAAAATTTGATCTACAAAGAGGAATTAAAAGTGAACTTTAACTGCTGTCCTAAATGTGGTTTACATCACAAATTGTCTTGTAAAGAAAGATTTGATTTGTTTTTTGATAATAGCGTATATGAGATAATCAAAACTCCTGTACCAAACGATGATCCTTTAAACTGGACCGATAACAAAAAATATACAGATAGACTTAGATCTGCAAGACAATTAACAAATCAAGATGATGCAATTCTTGTTGCTAACGGGAATGTAAATAATATAAATGTAACTGTGGGTGCTCAAGACTTTAGGTTTATCGGAGGTTCATTTGGCGCTGCTTCTGGAGAAGCATTCATCGCTGGAATTCAACATTCAATTGAAAAGAGAACGCCTTTTATTTTTTTTAGTTGTAGCGGAGGGCAAAGAATGATGGAGTCCTCTATAGCTCTGATGCAAATGACGAGGACTACACTTGCGGTAAATGAGCTAAAGAAGAAAAATTTACCTTATATTGTAATATTAACAAATCCAACAACTGGTGGGGTCACTGCCTCTTGGGCAATGTTAGGGGATGTTTTGATTTCTGAGCCTCATGCAGTAATAGGTTTTGCTGGACGAAGAGTAATTCAAGATACTGTGAGAGAAACACTGCCAGATGAATTTCAAACAGCTGAATATGTCAAAGATCATGGCGGTATTGATTTAATAGTTGAAAGGAGATACTTAAATTCAACTGTTGGAACTTTGTTGAGTGTCTTATTGAAAAAAGCTGAGACTCAAGCTAAAAATGAGTCAAATGTCACAATCGATAAATCTATACAATCAGCTTAATAACAAGTTCAGTAAATCAATAAGGTTTGGCCTGAAAAGGGTCAGATTAGCGCTTAAATTATTAGGTAATCCAGAAAAGAAACTTAATAACGTAATTTCTGTTTTAGGAGAGTCTGGAAAGTTTACAACATTATATTCATTAAAAAGTTTTATTGAGGCAAATAATGAGTCGGTGTCAGCTTATATTTCACCTTCTCTGAAAGATATAAGAGAACGATTTTATATTAAGAACAGACATTTAACTTTCAGAGAAATTAAAAAAACGATAATGCAAATAGAAAAATTAAATATTCCTTTAACAATATTTGAGGTATTAACTTTAGTTTTTATTTTGAATGCGTCTAGGTCAAGAGTCAACTATACTCTGATGGAATGTGGTGCTTTATGGCGGTTTGATTGTTGCAATATTATCGATTTTCCAATGATGCAAGTATGCACAAATATTAATCGACAGCATCTTAATTTTTTAAAAACAGGTTCGTTGGAGGAAATAATTAGAGAGGATGTTGGTTTTTTAAGCAATTTTACAAATATTTATATAGCTAAACAAACACCCTATGTATTAAAAAAAATTAAAAATCACCTAAAAGATAATAGAAGTAGAGTTATATATCCGAATGTTTGGAAATTGATAAAAAAAGGTAAAAACTACTACTATCAAGATAAAAAATTTAGAATTAAGCTTAATACGAGAAATGTTTATTCAAATGGAATGTATGAAAATGTGTGTCATGCTATTAAAATAGCCCTTGACCTTAATATTGATAAAAAAGTAATTCAAAAAACATTGCCCTCTTTGGCGTTTGAAGGAAGATACCAGTATCTTAAAAAGGGCAAAATTATTAAAAGATTATATAAAAATGAGAATATTATGATTGATGGTGCTCATGCTGTTGCTGATGCAGAAAACTTAGCAAAGTATCTCAAAACTGTGAAATCTCCAAAATATGGAATTTGGGCTATGACAAAAAATAAAGAGCCAGATGAATTTATAAAAAAGTTAAAAGGTATTTTTAAAAAAATTATTGTGATTACAATTGAAAATGAACCATCCTCTCTGTCAAATAAAGAATTGCTTGAGATAGCGAAAAATAATAATTTAGAGTGTGAAAGAGCTAAAAATTTTAATGAAGCTCTAAAAAAAATATGTTCACGTCAAAAAAAATTAATTGTATGTTTTGGAAGTCTTTATAATGCTGGATCAATACTTAAAAAAAATTAAATATTTTCTTTTATCCAAGAAATAATATTAGATTTTGTAGTTGCACCAACTTTTGTAGCCTTTACTTCTCCACCTTTAAATAAAAGCATTGTTGGTATACTTTTAATTCCATACTTAGTGGGTATATTTGGTTCCTGATCAATATTGTGTTTGGCAATAGTTACTTGATCTTTCATTTCCTCAGAAATTTCCTCTAACACTGGACCTATTTGTTTGCAAGGTCCACACCACTCAGCCCAAAAATCGACTACTATCGGTTTATCTGACTTAATGATGTCAGTTTCGAAGTTTCCGTCTGTGACAGGTTTAGTTGCCATTCACCCTTAATAAGCAATTTTAATTTAATGTCAACTAAACTGATGAGTAAAATTTTTCTAGTTCTTCAACGTAAGCGTTAATTTCCTCTAATATTAACAATTTTTCAGTTTGATCTTCTTTTTCAAATTTTGCTCTTAAAGTATCTATTTCTGAATAAGTCCTAGGAATGGTATTCCACTTTTCAGAATTTGTGCTTAACAGCTTCTTAGACAAATCTTTTTTTATGAGACTATACTCAGATTTTTCAAGAACCTCTGGTTTTTCCATGTAAATAAGTTTCTTCCCAAAATACCTCAACCTTTCATCTTTAAATTTTGAAATAATCTGTGTCTTTTTTTCCCAATCAACATTATGAAATTCTGGCATAATCTTGTTATCTTCAGAAGATGTAAATTTTGTATAAATACTCTCTTCATTAAATAGATCTTCTTGAGACTTTGTTTGCTCTTTTTCTTGAGCTTCTGATTGTTTTATGGTCTTAACTCTTTCTGCAAACTCTTTATGATTTCTAATCTTTTTTGCCCTCTCTTCCAATTTTTTAACACCTAAAATCTTATATTCATCAAATTTGTCGCCATATGAGGGATTCATAATAACTGGATGCTTATTATGTCTTATGGTCCTAATGAATTTTGGTTGTTTTTTCATTGCCACTAAAAGTTCGGAAGTTGACATATTCAAATAACTTGTAGGATCATGCCTCAAGTCAAAACACAAAGGCCAATGGTATTGAGGATGTTGGCATACATATGTTTGAATATAAGGCCTGCTTCTGCCATAGAAATACTCGTTTGTACAAAATAATAATTCTTTTTGTATTAACTCTAATGATCGATTTTTATCTATTGTTAGCATGCTCGCCTTCCAAACATTTGGTGCTTTTTTTAAAATCAGTTTAGCAATTCCTATTGTTGCATTAACATCTCCAATTGCGCTATGGGCATTGCCATGATCAATGCCATTTAATGGCGCCATCTGGTCTAGTTTATAAACAGCGTTACCTTTCGTGTTTATAGAATTTTTTAAAGTATTGGGATAATATAAGTTTGCAGCTCTTGCGAGGCTTAAAATATCTCCTCTAGTATTTCCATTAGTGCTAGTGATATAAGGATATTCTAATGTTTGAAAAAGAGTACATCTTAAAAACTCCTCGTCGAATTCGATACTATTAAAACCAATGAATGTTGCTTTTCCCCACTTTTTAAGAGTTTCAACAAATTGTCTGATCATTTCGTAATGAGAAAGATTTGATCTTTTTAACATTGTTGGTGATGTTTTATTCACAATTAAAGCCATAGCTTCAGGAATAATTCCAGGACTAAGTCGACACCTGGCATCGAAGCGGTCTAGCTCTTCTAAATTATCATTGGTTAAAATGGCTCCTATCTGGATTATTTGACCCCAATACTTATTAGATGAGCTTGTTTCAAAATCATAAAAAACAAAATTAGGCATGAAAATTTACTTGATAATTTTTATTTTCTCTGGATTTTCGTTTAATGATTCTTTTACTTGTTCTGGGTCTTTAATATTCCCAAGAGTATTCATAATAGATCTAGCATCTCTACCAAAGTTATCTGTTGCTGTCATAGCTTGTTCTAGTTTTTTTCTTAAATCTTTAATACCATCAAAATGTTTTTCAAACCTGGAGCTTATATTTCTTAAATCACTATAAATTTGAGTTGCATGTTGCTGAACTTTTAGAGTTTGAAAACCAAGGTAATAGGATTGCAACAAAGCCGATAAAGTATTAGGTCCAGAGATTGTAACTTTATACTTTGTTCTTAATTCCTGAAGTAGTAGTTCTTTTGTTTTGGGGTCTCTGTAACTAGAAAGTTCAGAGAATAGTCCCTCCGTCGGGACATATACGATTGCAAAATCTGTGCTTTTAGGAGGCGCGATATATTTAGCGTTTACTAATTTAGCTTTAAGCCTAAATGCTGCAGCCAAATCTTTTCGTGCTTCAGACTGAGCCTCTTTGTCGTTAATATTGTAAGCCTCGTCTATAGCTTTGTATTTTTCTATAGGCCAATGACTATCAATTGGAAGCAATACATCCTGCAACTTAATAGCAAACTCAACCGTTTCGGAAGTATCTTCTTTCATTTTTACATTGGCAATAAATTGGGAAGCAGGTAATAAATCTTTTAAAAGTGCAGCTAGGCCAAACTCTGCTAAAGTGCCATATGATTTTACACCACTCAAGATCCTGCTGAAGTTATCTTGACCTTTGTTCAATTCACTAATCTGTTGATTAAATACAGAGACTTTTTCATCTACTTTCGTTAAAGCTCCTGTCATATCTTTTGCGATTTCTTTACTCATTAAGCCAAAAGATTGACTAAAGGTATTTTTGAGAGAATTCACTTCATCTTTCAAAATTTGATCGTTTTTTAAATGATCTGGTTGCTTTCGTTTGAGCAGGAAAATGGTAACCAAAAGGTTTATTAAAAATAGAAGAGAAATTAATATTAACAAAAGCGAATCCATAGATTAGTATATCATTATAATATCATTATATGAAAAATAGTACATTAGGTGCATTAATAGTTTTGGCAGGAGTCTTAACGATATTTATAGAAAATGATAAAGCCTGGATAGTTTCTGCCATACTTATTGGGGGAGGTACGGGTATATTTTTTTGGAAAGATAAGGGAAAAGATGAAAATTAGAAAATATTTTTTAATTGATGGTTTAATTGGATCGGCAATATTTTTTTATTTTGTAAGAAAAATTCAAAAATACTATGAGGTTGATATTTCTATCGATGGTTATGGGCTTGCAGGCGCGGCGTGGTACGGATTAGGCCTTGGCTTTATTTTTGGGTTAAAATTCATTAACATAGAAGAGCTGATTACTTATTTTAAAAAAGACTAATATTATGGCTAAAGTATTTATTGCATTTGGACATCATAATACAAAGACTTCTTTCAATGCTGCAGTTAGAGATACGTTTATAGAGGAGGCTAAGAAAAATGGACATCAAGTTGATTTAGTTAACTTATTTGATGAAAGAGAAAAACTCCCATTTTATAATCAGGACACAAATCCTCCTCCAAAATTAGTGATTGAGTATAGGAAAAGATTAGAAAAATGTTCAGTTATGATGCTTATAGGATCTTGTCATAATTTAAGACTGAATGCTATTTTAGAAAATTGGATAGACTGGGTTTTACACCCTAAGTGGTTTTTTTCTTATCGCTCCATAATACCAGGAAATAAATACTTTAAAAATTACGGTTACCCAGTTGCTGGAGCTATGAAAGGTAAGCTTGGAATAGTTTCTATAACTTACGGTGGCCCAATGATGAGCTATTGGAACTTTTCTTTTTTTGATAACATTCCTTTTAGACGTATTAAAAAGTCGGTCTTTCAATTAGGAGGTTTAAAAACAAAATATATTAGATTTTACTCAGTTTTGCCGCAGATGGAAAAAAAAGTGTTTGAAAGTCATATGCAAAGAGTAAAAATATTAGCGAAGAATTTGTAGTTTTACATTTTTTTTTATATAAATATCTTTATGGAGAAATTCAAAGATTGGGCTACAGATGTTGCAAAGATGATGTTTAGAGAGGATGAGACTTCGTCATTTAGAAATTTGCCTAAAAGTACGAGACTGAGCATTCTTTTGCAACTGAGTTTTATTTGGTCGGTCATTTTTAGTATTTACGTTTTTCAATACGAGACTATGGCGTTAGGTTTTGGTGCGGTGATGCTAGCGCATTGTCTATTAATTTTTGCAATTTATTATACTTTTAAACAATTTCACAGAGGAATTAAAAATGATCAATCGCTTCAAGTAGAAGTCAAGCAAGCAGAATATTCACCTCCCAAATTAATTATATTTGCACTTGTAATTTTTATAATCTTTATTTTTACAAGAGGATTGATGGTTTTGGATCAAAATGAAAATAGTTATAGTGTTCCTTATATGGGTCCTGAAACAACAACTTTAGAGAGAATTGAGAAATTTTTCTTAAGAAAATGAAATTTTTGAGAGTCGGAAGTTTAGGGCAAGAAAAAGTTGCTGCCTTGGACAACAATTCAAATATAAGAGATTTATCAAATTATATTAAAGATCTAGATCCCAGCACTATTAACTTTGAAAGCCTAAAAAAATTGCAAAAAATAAATTTAGAAGATTTGCCAAAAATTCAATCAAATACTCGAATTGGAGCATGTATAAATAAACCTAACAATATATTTTGCGCAGGCTTGAATTATTCACTTCACGCTGCTCAAACAGGTTCAAAACTTCCAGATTATCCAATTATTTTTAATAAAAGTACAGATTGCTTACAGGGTCCCTTTGATCCAATAAAGAAAAAAAAATCACAGGAGAAATTAGATTATGAAATCGAGCTCGCAGTAGTGATAGGCAGAGAGGCAAAAAACGTGACTGAAGATCGTGCACTAGATTATGTTTTTGGATATTTTATTTTAAATGATATTTCAGATCGATATGCTCAAAAAGTTATCGGTCAGGGACATTGGACACTAGGGAAATCTTGGTGTGCTCCAGTCGGAGCTTTGTTAGTCACAAAAGAACATATCAGAGATATAAATGATATCAATTTATCCTTAAGTGTTAATGGGGAAACTAGACAAAATGGAAATACAAAAAATATGATTTTTAATATTAGTTATTTAATTTCACACATCAGTAAATATCTTACTTTAAATCCTGGTGCCGTTATAAGCACGGGAACTCCAGCTGGGACAGGAATGGAGCAAAAGCCTCAAAAATTTCTTCAAGTGGGCGACAAACTTCACTTAAAAATAGATGGACTAGGCGAACAAATTAATGAAATAATAGAAGATTGAAAAATAATGTCAAAAAGATACTCAGGCAAGAGTCAAAAAGATAGAAGTTTTATGAAAAAAGCTAAAATGACTTTCAAAGAAAAAAGGAAATTCAAAAAAGAAAAAAAAAATAAATAATGTGTGGAAGATATTCTATCAGCAAACCTTTGAGCAAAACTTCTGATTTAGTGAAGAAAAATATTAAAGTTGAAGATACTGAAAATTATAACGCTCATCCTTCTCAAAAGTTACCAATTATTAAATCGTATACAAATGGCAAAGCTCTTGAACTTTGCGAGTGGGGTTTGGTTCCCGGTTGGTCTAAAAAGTTAGATAAATTTTCACCGCTTATAAACGCTAGAAAAGAAACTTTAATGGAAAAAATTACCTTTAAAAACTTAATTCAAACTTCAAGATGTGTAATCCCTGCTGATGGCTATTATGAGTGGAAGAGAGAAGCTAAAACAAAAACCCCTTACTATTTTACTAAAGAAGATAATGGTTTAATGTTCTTTCCTGGTATACATCAAAATAATCAATTTTGTATTATTACAAGAGAGGCTACAGAAAAAATTAGTAAAATTCATCATAGAGAACCCATGATTATAAATTCGAGCCAAATGAATAACTATTTAAATATCAAAAAAGACGGTATGGAGATATTAAACTCTATTAAACCTCCAAATTTAAAGTTTCATGAAATTGCGAAAGATGTTAATAATCCTTTTAATAATGACCCGTCAATAATAAACCCTGTAAATTAAATGAGCCGAATTTCTATTACTCCAGGAACAAATAATGTAGGTGCTTACATAAAAGGTATTGATTTAAACCAACTTAATAACGATTTAACAAAGCAAGTTAAGGGTATTCTAGAAAAATACGGGGTTATTTTTATAAAAAAACAAAATTTGGACTCAGCTGCTTATCAAAATTTTGCAGAGTCAATTGGTCAACTTGTTGAGTATCCAAGGCTAAAAGGATTAAATAATTTTCCTTATATAAACGTTCTAGAAAGACGATCCACAGATAACAGTTTAGCGTTTGGCGGGTCATGGCTTCACCAGGATACCTCCTATCTAGAAAAAAATAGGCCAAGATACACTATGCTAATGGGAATAGAAATTCCAGCGGGTCAAGGTAATACAATTTTTTCATCTGGCTTTAATGCATACGAAAAACTTCCAGAGGAAATAAAACAAAAAATTAAAAATGCTAAAGGAATTTTTTCATCTGCTGGACCGATTTCAAAAACACGAAGAGAATTAGAGGCCCGTTCAGGGGTTAAGTCATCGAAAGTAATGGAGGCGAAACATCCGATTGTACAAGAGGTTAAAGGAAAAAAGTCTTTATATGTTTCTCCAGGCCATCTCATGAAAATTATAAATATTGATAATGAGGAAAGTGACAAAATTAAAAATTATTTGATCGATCATGTAAATAAAGAAGAATTTAAATTCTCATATGAATGGTCTAAAGGTGACTTAGTATTATGGGATAATCTCAGTATAATGCACAAAGCAAGTGAGATTAAAAACTGCAGCAGGGTTATGCACCGAATTACAATCAAATAGAATTATTTCTTCAGGACAGTAAGATGTCCCATTTTTCGTTTTTCCTTAACAATTTTTTTTTCATAATCAAAAAAATATTCATTTGATTTAAATGATCTTTTTCTATAATCCTCGATTTCTTTACCTAAAATATTTATCATCTCAGCATTTGCTATTTTATTTACTTTCTCTTTTTTGAGACCGCAAACAGCACGTATATGATTTTCGAATTGACTAACGCTAAATGCATTTATAGTTAAATGGCCAGAATTATGAACCCTTGGGGCAATTTCATTTACTAGTAAATTGTCTTCATGGTCTATAAAATACTCAACGCACATTGTTCCAATATATTCTAATTTTTTTGCAATTAATTTTGCATTGTCATGAGCTTTTTGACAAATATCAATTTTAATATTGGCTGGAATTTTAGAGTGTTTTAGTATTTGATTCGTATGAAAATTTTCAATAGGCTCATAAGTATAATTTTCACCATTTTGAAATCTAGTTAAAACTACTGAAATTTCTTTTTTTAAAGCAATTTTTTTTTCTAAAATATAGTCAGCAGTAAAACACCAATCATCCTTAACGTCATTTAAAGTTTCTAGGGCATATTGACCACGTCCATCGTAACCAAGTGTATTAGTTTTTAAAATTCC
>NZJU01000055.1 GCA_002692325.1 Candidatus Pelagibacter sp. | reverse complement strand
TAATCATATTTAGTTTATTAATACCATTTTTTGTCATCTTCACTCACAGAGCTAATATCTCTAGATTAAGAGCAGGTAACGAAAATAAATTTGAAAAAGTAATGGTTTTTAAAAAATTCTTTTAAAACTTGTGAGAAACTCCCCAATGGAGAGTGCCTTTATTCCACTTTCCATTTCTGTACCCCCAACCTAAATCAAATCTAATTACATGTAACATTGGGAATGGAATTCTTATTCCCATACCACTACCAATTATTTTAGGAGTTTCATTTAAGTTTAAAATATTATAGGAAATAGAACCAACATCAATGAATAAGACACCTAGCAACCCAATCTGAGTACCATAATTTGTAATTTTTTTAGGTATAATTTCTTTTCTTAACTCTACTGAACCATATAATAATTCATAGCCAAAACGAAATTCATTAGATTCTGATCCATATGAACTTTGACTAATTAAAGGCCATCCTCGAACCGTAAATGAATCGCCTAAATAATTGAGCCAAATTTCATCTTTCTCACCCCAAAAAAAATTGTAAGTTCCATTAAATGTAATTATTAGTTTTTTTTCTAATTTAACTACCTCATGATAAAGTGATAGCGACTGTTTCCAAGAATAATTCACAAATCTATTTTTATTTATTATACCTCTATTTGAATTGAATAAATTTGACCATAAAATACCTTTAGTTGGATTCCAATAAATATTGCGAGTATCGTATTTAATAACTGGATTAATTGAAAGGTAATTTGATTTTAAAATAGTTGATAGGGATTCATTTTTAAATTTTATCGATTCAATTGAGAAGCCTATTAACGTTTTTATGTTTTCTCCAAACCACTTCCCAAAATCTAATCTAACCTTATCTTTTTCAACATTATAATCTAAAAAGTTATGTCTATAGATAGATTTATCAATTTCAGATCGTAAAGATACATGATCACCTAAAATCCATGGATCACTAAAAATCAACCCATAAGTATCTTTACCTCCAACACTTAAATTAAATGATAGAGATTGGTTTCTACCTTTTAAATTTGTAAATAAAACACCTGCGTTAAGAGACCAACCCGTCTTTTCATCGTAGGTTGGTAAAATAGAAGGTGGGAGGTTTTGAATAGATTCAACGACAAAAAAAACTAGCTTAAAATTCTCTGAATCTAGAGGTATTGTTTTCCAGGTTACCTCACTAAAAATTCTAAGATTTTCGATTCGTTCTCTATCTTGTTCAGCGACCAAAGAGTCCAATAAATTTAGAACTTCATGCTTTATTTCTCTTCTAATCACATAATCAAGAGTTTTTGTATTTCCTTTTATCTCAATTTTTTCTATATATGGTAAATAAACAGAGTTCGAAAAGGAGACACTTGGTGTTATTAATATAAATAAAAAAAGGCCTAAAATAGACCTTTTTGAAAGTTTAATTGTTAACACTCTTTATATATCAATACCTTGGACCATTAGACGTTTTTTATACTCTATACCTTGCTGCGAGTAAGTATCATCGATCGCCTTTTCTAGCTTATCAACAACTTTTAGACTTTTAGTCTCAACTTTAATATTTCTTTCGTCTAATTCTCTAACTTTGTAATTAGAATTAACATCTTCATATATATGCCAGACCCCATCAAATTCTTTTGGTGTACCATACTCCATGAGAACTTTATGTTTAACAATATCATTTGATGTTAGTTGAGGAAAGCCTGTATCTTTTAATTTTACTTTTTTTGTTATACCTTCAAGTATAAAATGTGAATCATTATTATTAGTGGTACTATAAATAAAGTCTACATTTACAAATTCAAGCATTATCAATTCATGAGTCAGGCGAGAGGTATATTGAAATTCTACTGATGCTCTTTTTATCGGTAAAACAAAACCTTCTTTCGTTGTTCTATTATCATCATGGTAAACAACCTCAACGGTTGTATCAGGTATTATAGAAAGAACAGCTGGAAGATTAGACTCCCATGGTGCAAGTAACTCGTCTCGGAATACCCAGCCTTGTGGAATTCTTTTCACAGGAATAACGGATTCTATATTTTTTCTTGATGTGACTTCTGTAGTTGAAAAATCATCAACAATTTCATCATTATTAAATGATTGTTTTGACCCTTCATCTTCTGAACTCTTTTTGCCTCCAAACAACTGTAATCCATCCGCATATAGCACAGTCGATAAGAGAATCAATATTTTATATATGAACATTTTTTTCATAATTAACTCAACATATATTACCTATTATAGCCTATAATCTACGAATATTTATTTAAAATCATAAACAAAAAAAAGGTTCTCAAAAAGAGAACCTTTTTAAGAGATATCATGAAGGCTATTTTCGCCCTCTAGCCATTGGAGAACGCGCAACATGCCCATTCTTATCAATGAAATATAAAAAACCTGATTCTCGGGTTACACCAGCATTTGCGACCTTCTCTGCATTTCCTCCACCCTTGCCAGCTCGAGCCATTTGAGAGCGAGATACATCTCCTTGTTTATCCAAATAATATAAATAGCCTGATTCTTTCTTAACTCCAGTTTCTTTTACTACTTCAGCCATCTAAGGACCTCCATTTTTAAATTAAACATAAAATCACACAGGATAAGATTTAAAATCTATATTTCCTCGCTTGTATTGTACAACTTCTATCAGGTAACTGTCAAGGTATTTATAGAGAAGCAATAGAGGAGGATTTTAAACACATAATTACATATTTAATTCATACGTTGATCGTTAATATCTTTGATAGAATATTTTTAGTAATTAACTCAAATAAATAATTTAATTTATTAATTAAGTTTTGACTGTTAAACTATCTTAAACCATAATCTTAAATACAAAATATGATAAATTGTTTCCTATCTGCTGTTTGCGTTATCAAAGATCAATCCGAAATCGTCAAGGTATTAGAAAAATTAAGCTATTTCATTAGTAAAACTGTTTCAGATTATGAAATAATTTTAATAGATAATTCAGGAAAAAGTTTAAATAAAGAAATTTATGAAAAAATTACTGGCCATACTGGATTTCCTAATATCCAAATATTTGTTTTAACTAAAAGAGTCGATCTTAATACTGCTTCATGGGTTGGATTAGAAAATTCACTTGGTGATTACGTCATCACAATTGATTATGAAGAGAATAAAATAGAAATTATATCTGATATGCTTAAGGAGGGAATTAGCGATTCAGATGTTGTTTTTGCAAATAATATCTATAAATCAAAACAGAGAATTATGTACCAAATTCTCAGGAAGTTTTTTTCTATTCTTTATAAATATCTAGAAAATATTGATCCGTTATATGATGCACCTAATTATCGTCTATTAAACCGAAAAGTTGTTAATTATATTCTTCAACATCCTCATCCAAGTATTACTTACAGACATCTTCCATTAATTGGAGGATTTAGAAGTAAATATTTAACATACAAAAAAAAACCTAAAACTTTAAATCAAAAATCACTTCTATCTGGATTAAATGAAGGACTAAGACTCCTTGTTTCAACTACAGAGACTCCAATGAGGATAGTTACTTCACTATCAATATTTGGTGCATTTTCAAANATTATATACTCATTCTATGTGATTGGTATTGCAATATTAAAAGATAATGTAGAACCNGGATGGGTTACTTTATCGCTACAACAAGCAGGCATGTTTTTTTTNATATCAATCGTTTTATTAATTCTTGGAGAATANATATTAAATGTNGCTAANTTATCGAATGAAGGTCCTTCCTACCATATTTCACAAGAATTTTATAGTGAAAAAGTAAGCATTAAAGAAAAACTCAATATTAAATAAATATAATATATAAATTGAAAAAATTTATTTTCATAACTACACTATAAAATGAATAATGCTGTTATTATTGGAGGTGGCTTTTATGGTACCTCAATTGCAATATATTTAGCCAAAAAAAAATCATTTAAAAATGTAACTTTAATTGAGAGAGAGAAAGATATACACTTAAGAGCCTCATCCGTTAATCAAGCTCGCGTTCATATGGGCTATCATTACCCTCGAAGTATCTCAACTGCCTTTAGGAGTAAAATTAACCTACCAAAATTCTTAAATGATTGGAATGATTGTATAATTTCTGACAATATACATCTATATGCAATATCCGAAATAAATTCAAAAATTACCACAAAACAATATGAAAAGTTTTGTAAAAAAGTAGGGATTAATATCGAAGATACGAAAGATAGTTTTAAAAAAATTTTTAATCCAAGGCTAATCAAAAAAATTTATGCAGCTGAAGAGTACGTTTTCAACGTTAATAAGATTATCAAAAAAACTAGAAAAGAGTTACTAAAGAATAAGGTTAATTTACTATTGAATAGTGAAGCTAAATCAATTTTGGAAAAATCTCCAAATGAATTTTCAATTACGATACAAGATAAAGAAAAATCATATAAAAAGCTTAAATCTAGATATGTTTTTAATTGCACATATAGCGATATTAATCAATTCTTTAAAGTAAAAACATCACTAAAACATGAATTCGCAGAGATAGCTCTAGTAAAAGTTCCAAAACAATTAAGAAATATAGGCATTACTATCATGGATGGACCTTTTTTTTCCTTGATGCCATACCCTTCAGAAAAATTACATTCTCTAACACATGTGCGATATACCCCTCATTATTCATGGATTGGAAATAAAGATGATAAAAAAAGTTTAAAATATAAAATAGAAAACACTAGAATTAGTAGAATGATTAGAGACAGTAAAAGATATGTACCATTAATTGAAAAGTCTAATTATTTTCGTTCTCTATATGAAGTTAAAACTGTCTCCCTAGACAATGAGAATGATGATGGAAGGCCAATTATATTTGAAAAAGATAAAAACTCAAGAGTGTTTTCTATTCTTGGTGGTAAAATTGACAATATATATGATGTTTTTTCTAAGCTAGATGAAGAATTTTTATAAATACTATTATAAAACCTAATTATGAAAGCTTTAATAGGATTTTCTGGATTTGTAGGTAGTTCATTAATTAGACAAATAAAATTTGATTTTTTTTATAGAAAAAGTAACATAAACACAATTCAAGGTAAAAAATTTGATGTTACTATCTGTGCAGGAGCTCCAGCACAAAAATGGATTGCAAATAAAAACCCAAATGAAGATTTAAAAAATATTAATTTTTTAATTAAAAATATCAGAAATATTAAGAGCAAAATATTTATACTTATTAGTACAGTCGATGTTTATAATACTCCAATCTATGTTGATGAAAATACAGTTCCTATAACTACTAATCTTCATCCTTATGGTTTACATAGATTAAAACTAGAAGAATTTGTCAAAAATAATTTTGATAATCATTTAATTATACGGCTTCCAGGTTTAGTTGGTAAGGGGTTGAAAAAAAATATTATCTATGATCTTTTGAATAATAATAATTTAGGTGAAATTGATAGTCGGTCTATTTTTCAATTTTATCCGATTAAAAATTTATGGAAGGACATTAATATAGCATTATCTAATAATTTAAAACTAATCCATTTAACCTCTACTCCCGTTAAAGTTGAAAAAGTTTCATTATTTGGATTTGAAAAAATATTTAAAAATGAAATAGATAAAGACATAATAAAGTATGATTTTAGAAGTATTCATTCAAAACTATTTAATTCTAATACTTTTTACCAATATAGTGCAGATCAAATTTATAATTCAATAAAGTATTATGCTAAAAATGAAAGACCTCATAAATAAAATTTTAAATTACATCAAATGAAATTAAGTGTTTCAAATATTGGGTGGAATATCTCAGATGATAAAAAAGTCTCATCGTTATTAAAAAAATATAAAATAAAAAATATTGACATTGCACCAACTAAATATTTTAAAGACCCATCAAAAACAACCTTTAAAGATATATCAAAAGTAAAAAAATGGTGGAACAATGAGGGTATTAAAATTTTTGGAATGCAATCATTAATGTTTGGTACAAATGGATTAAATCTTTTTGGTAATAGAATTGTTCAAAACAAAATGCTTAATCATCTTGATTGCATATGTCGAATTGGGTCGGTATTAAATGCTAAAAAACTAGTTTTTGGATCACCAAAAAATAGAGACAGATCTAAAATAAATAACCAAGATTCAAAAAATATAGCAATAGATTTTTTTAATCGCTTAGGTATTATTGCAAAATCCAAAAATATCATTATATGTCTTGAACCAAACCCTAAGAGCTATGGTGCTAATTTTATGACGACAACTTTTGAAACTGCTAAGATAGTCAAATCAATTAATCATCCCTCAATTAAAATGCAATTAGATATAGGAGCTATTTCAATTAATAAAGAAAATATATTATTAATATTAGAAAAATATTCTGAATTAGTGGGCCATATACATCTTAGCGAGCCAAATCTAGAAACTCTTAACAATAAAAAATATCATAATAAAATTCATCAAATTCTTAATAAATTTTTTCCTAAAAGTATAATTACTATTGAAACTCTTGCAAAAAAAAACAATGATTATTTAAAGGAATTAGAGAAGTCATTAATGATCGCATCAGAAATATATTTATGATCATAATAATTCAGAGTCTACTATATCAAATACGTAAATAAAATTAATTCTTCAAATCAAAAAGTTATTTCTTTGGGTAAAAAAGAACATAACATTGCATTAATTATACCAATTATTAATGAAGGAGAACGTATTATTCAACTATTAAATAGAATTAAAGTTAAAAATCTTCATAATCTAATAGATATAATTTTAGTTGATGGAGGAAGCAGTGATGGTTCTCTTAAATTAGATTTATTTAAGAGCTTGAACGTAAAATATTTATTGATAAAATATAACTCATATGGTTTGAGTCAACAGTTACAATTTGCATATGCTTTTGCTTTAGAAAATAACTATGATGGATTAATAACAATCGATGGCAACAATAAAGATGATCCTTCTTCAATACCGCAATTCATAAAGCTTTTGAAAGAAGGATTTGATTTCATTCAAGCTTCAAGATTTATTAATGGAGGGAATCATAAAAACACACCAATTCATAGAGCTCTTGGAATTAAGTTAATTCATGCTCCAATTTTAAGTTTTTTTTCAGGATTTAAATGGACCGATACTACTCAGGGTTTTAGAGGATATAGTAGTAAAGTTTTGTCTGATAAAAAAATTAAGATTTTTAGAAGTATTTTTAAAACTTATGAGTTACTGGCTTACCTATCATATATTATTCCAAAATATGGTTATAAATGTATTGAAGTTCCAACCACTAGAGAATACCCATTAGGAAAAAATCCTACAAAAATTAATGGTTTTATTGAAAATTTTAAAATTTTCATGATCCTTTTAAAAACATGCTTGGGTAGATACAATGTAAATCAGGAAGATGAATAAATTAGTTAAAATAAAATATTGTAAAATTTTTCTATACCTAATTTCAATAATTTCTATGACAATAGCTTTTTATGGTAATATTTTTAGAACATGTGAAATGAATAAATTTGAAGATTTCAAAATATATTCAGAATCACTTGTAATTGGAAGATTAAATGAAAAATCTACAAAATTTTTTATACCCATGAGTAGATATGAACCAAGCTCTCCAACAAAAAACTATAATAGATTTATTGAAACAGTAAAATTAACTTACACACATTATTTTCTAGATAGCCTACATACTAAAAATAATCTGAAGAAAGTATATTATGAATCTTCTTTGGGTTTTCAAGCATTTATTCTATCGATTATTGATACTAATCTCGATAGAATCAATTTCTTTTCAAATAAAGAAATTAGATTAAATATTTATAGATTATTATTTTCTATTCTATTTGCATTGTGTTTAATTGCATTCATCTACTTTTCTATAAAACAGTTTTCAATTTTAAATGGCTATTTATTACTTATCTTTATATGTTGTTCGCAATGGTTGATTTTTTTCTCTAATAACTTATACTGGGCTTTTTTTTTAGCTTTTTTACCTATTTCAATTACAATATTTTTCTTTCAAAAATTTAAATTTAATTGTAAAAGAAAATATTTCAATCTTTACTATTTTTCTATTTATCTAATAATTTTTATTAAATGCATGTGTGGTTTTGAATACATTTCTACAATTGGAGTCAGTATATCTTGTATTGTCTTATATTATGCATTAATTGAAAAAATCAGCCTAAGAAGACATTTAATTCATCATTTTAAAATATTTATTGTATTTATTTTTGGATTTTTTTCTGCTTCAGCTACCTATTTATCTTCAATCTACTTAAGATTAGGAAGTCTTAGTGAAATAATAGAAAAAGTAAAATTCATATTATTAAAAACGACAACTATAATTAATAACTCTGAATCAACTTTATCTAATTTACAATTATCAAACATAATAAAAGTTTATTTTGAAGGCCATCCATTCAGATACGGAATAAAAACTATATCTTTTATACAGTTTCAACATATTATTTTTTTGACCTCAATTGTAGGTTTAATTATTATTCTGTTTATTAAGAAAACTAATACTAAAAATTTAAGACTCCATTCGCTTGCTATAACTTTTTTTTATTCTATTCTTGCTCCTTTAAGCTGGTTCATACTTGCTAAAGGACATTCTAATAGCCATTATCATTTAAATCAAGTTTTATGGTATCTACCTACATTATTTTTTGCTATAATTTTATTAAATGATCTTTTTTTTAGAACCATAATCTTTCTAAGAAAAATTATAATTTTAAATTATAAAAGTAAAATTGTTTAATAAATTTTCCCTGATCATTATTAATATTTTTTCAATTAACCTTTAACATATTTGCATCTCAAAAAAGTTAACTCGATGTTAAAACCATAAAATTATTAAGACGTAGAATTAATATATTTTTAGAACTATTAAATTTGTAATTTTTATTTAATTAATATGATTAAATAATTTTTAAATTATGCGCCCGTAGCTCAGCTGGATAGAGCAATTGCCTTCTAAGCAATAGGTCACAGGTTCGAATCCTGTCGGGCGTACTTTTATAATCACGTCATATTGACATAAACACACATTATGGTACAATTCTTGTAATACTGTTTAAAATTAATAAATTTGGAGTTTAAATTGTCGCAACAACCCTTTCAAACAGAAGTCAGTCAACTTTTACAATTAATTATTCATTCCTTATATTCTCAAAAAGAGATATTTCTTCGTGAATTAATATCAAACTCTTCGGACGCTCTTGATAAATTAAGATATATTAGCTTAACTGATCCAAAGATGAAATCTTTCACATTTGATCCAAAAATCAATCTAGAGTTTTCTGAAGGAGATAATCCAACCTTGACTCTCACAGATACTGGTATTGGAATGAGTAAAAAGGACCTCGAGGACAACCTCGGTACTATTGCAAAATCAGGAACTAAAAACTTTCTGTCAAAATTATCAGGAGACGCGAAAAAGGATTCTAATTTAATCGGTCAATTTGGTGTAGGTTTCTATTCCAGTTTTATGGTAGCAGATAAGGTTGAGGTTTCTAGCAAAAAAAGTGGAAGTAAACAAGCTTGGAAATGGATAAGCGATGGTAAATCAGGTTTTGAAATTATTAAGGATGTTAAAGAAATCAATGGAACAACTATAGTTCTGCACCTTAATGATGAGGGCAAAGAGTTCGCCAGTAAATGGAAAATAGAAAATCTAATTACTAAATACTCCGATCATATTGATTTTCCTATCTACTTG
>NZJU01000054.1 GCA_002692325.1 Candidatus Pelagibacter sp. | reverse complement strand
AACACATGCATGGTCCTGAGGGAGTAAGATTTTATACAAAATTAAAAACTATCACATCAAGATGGCCTTCAGGCTTGAGATCTGATCCAGAATTTGTGATGCCTACAATGAAATAATAGGATAGAAAAAATGAAAAAAAAAATTACATTAATTGGAGCAGGACAAATAGGAGGAACTTTAGCTCATCTTATAGCCATAAAGGGACTAGCAGACGTAGTTTTATTTGATGTTGCCTCTGGTCTTGCAAAGGGAAAAGCATTAGACATCGCCCAATCTTCACCCGTGAGCGAATTCAACATAAATTTAATTGGAACCGATAACTATGAGGATACTAAAAACTCAGATGTGATAATTATAACAGCTGGAGTACCGAGGAAACCAGGTATGACAAGAGATGATTTGTTGGGAATTAATTTAAAAATTATCAAACAGGTGGCTACTGAAATTAAAAAAACATCACCTAATGCTTTTGTAATCTGTATTACAAATCCTCTCGATGTAATTGTAATGGCTTTACAAAGATATTCAGGTTTTCCCAAGAATAAAGTTGTAGGAATGGCCGGGATTTTAGACTCCTCTAGGTTTATATATTTTTTATCAAAAGAATTAAAAGTACGCGTACAAGATATTAAATCATTTGTTTTGGGAGGCCATGGAGATAGTATGGTAGCTATGCTTGGTTCGACAGAGATAAATGGAAAAAAAATAAGTGATCTTGTAAAAAAGGGCAAAATTAAACAGGAGAAACTAGATGAGATAATAGATAGAACAAAAAAAGGAGGTGCAGAAATCGTCAAATATTTGGAAAAAGGTTCAGCATTTTATGCACCAGCAGCTTCAGGAGTTCAAATGGCTGAAAGTTACCTAAAAGATCTAAAAATGCAATTACCATGCGCTGCTTATTTGAATGGAGAATATGGGATAAACGATATTTATGCAGGTGTGCCTGTTATAATTGGTAGCAAAGGTGTTGAGAAAGTGGTTGAAATTAAACTTAGCACGGAAGAAGAAAAAAATTTTAAAAATTCAGTTCAATCAGTTAAAGATTTGTATACTGCTGCAAAAAATATAGACCCAGAACTATAATTAAATGCAAAAAAAACAAATTATTGAGTATCTTGATACGGTTATCATTGGAAGTGGACTATCAGCTTTAAACTTTATAGACACCTTTTCAAAAAAAAAAAAGAAAATTGATGTTATTTCACCAAATTTCAATTTTAATTTATCTAAAATAAACAAAAAAGAGATTAAGTTTCTACCTTCTCAAATGAGACACAAAAAAACTCAAGTAGAAAATTATTTTGTCGGAAATAATCTAAAAAAAACAAAAAATTGTAAAATAATTGGTAGTTTAGATTTTGGCGGACTGTCTAATTACTGGGGGCTCCAAATTGATAATTATATAAATTTAAATAACCAAAAGTTAAAGAAAAAAACTCAAAAAGACATTAATAGCTCATTCCTTGAACTTTTAAGGAATTATAAACTTTTAGGAACATTTAAATCAAAAAATACTGTTTATTCTAATGATTACTTAATTCCCGTTCATTTAGAAGAATTTAAAAAGCAAAAAAATAAAAAATTTAACTTACAAAAACCAATATTAGCTTTTAATAAGTTTTTGAAGAAAAAAAATTTGAATAATTTGAATGAGGATAAAGATAAATTAAATTCTTCCAATTTTCTTAAAATGAGTAAATTATCAAAAAAAATTCGATTTCATAATTTCTATCTCGATGAAATGACCTCTTTAGGTAAAAAAATTAAACTTACTTGTAAAAATAAAAATAAGTATAAAGTGTTTATTGCTAACAAAGTAATACTAGCGACTGGAACTGTTGCTACAACAAAGCTTGTTATGGGTTTTCTTAATATAAAGCGAGAGGTAAAAATTAATCATCATCCAAGGTTAATTGCCGTATATCTCGGTAAGAAAAATATTAAATTTAATTTAAATTTTACACCATCACTACTTCAATTTATTGGGAAAGGAAAAGACAATTATTTTTGTGCTGATTTTAGACCTGGAAATAAACTTATAACAGAGTCTATGGTAGAGTTAAGTAAATTATTATACCCATTAAAGTTTTTGATTAATTTTTTTAAAAACAGATTAATTTTTACAAATATATTACTTTCACCAAAATATAGTGATATTTATATCAAGAACTTAAATAAAAGTTTTCTTATTTATACAAAAAAAAATAATTTGGTAAGTAAACTTAAAAAAGCAAATTTTAAAATTTTTTCTTTTCTAAACAAAAAAAAAATAATTTACCCTTTTTTTAAGACTCATTTTCCAGGAGTAGGGTCAGATTTTCATTATTTTGGAACTTTGCCTATGAATAGCAAATCGAAATTATCGGTAAATGAAAAGTGCCAACTTAAAGATCATAATAATATTTTTATAGTTGATAGTTCAGTATTTAATTTTAAAGAAAACAAGTATCCGCTGGGCATAGTAATGGCTAATGCTAGACGTGTAGGCAAATTAATCTCTTAATGGCTCATTTTAGAATAAACATATATTTATCTATTTCAAACTTCTTGAAAAGTTTTTTTATCTCGGACCCGGAAATAAAAAAAATTGAAAAATTTATAAATAAAACCTCAGGGAAAAGAGGTTTCGTTTTAACAAGTCAGTTAAGAGTGGGTTTTCTTATTTTACTAAAATATTTAAAAAAAAAATTCCCAAAAAAAAAAGAAATTATTTTTCAACCTTTCAATCTTCCTGAGATGATCAATGTGGCAAAAAACTTAGGTTTTAAAACAAATTTTGTTGAACAAAGTTTAGAGACTGGCGAGCCAAATTTACAATCTTTGAAAAAGAGATTAAACAAGAAAACCTTAGCTGTTGTTGTCACTAATATATTTAATTCACCAAGTTTACTTTTAAATATAAAAAAAATTTGCTCTAAAAAAAAGATTTTTTTAATCGAGGATAATGCAATATATTTTGATAATCACTTTTATAAAAAAAATAAAAAATATTTTAGCGGAAGCTTTGGAGACTTTTCATTATATAGCTTCAATGTAATGAAAAATATTTCAGGATTCTTTGGAGGAGGAGTTTCTACTAATGACACTAAATTTATAAAATTTGCGAATGAAGAAATTTCTAATTATAAAAATTTTAACAAATATTTACTTTCGAAACAAATCTTAATTTTTTTGATCTTAAAGATTTTAAAATTTAGAGTCTTTTATAAAATTTTTATTAAAGTCCTTCGCCAGGCTCACCAAAATAATAATTTATCTGTTCTGAAAATTGTTTACCCTTCTTTGAAGTTTAAAAGGATTAGTTTTCCAAGCTATTATTTCTCAAAAATATCTGAAATATCTAAAAAAGTAATATACCTACAACTTAAAGATATTAAAAATAGAAATCAAAATTCATTAACAAGAAAAAATAATAACATTTACTATTACAATCTTTTTAAAAAACTTAAAATTAAAAATGTAAAACTGTTTACAGTTGAAGATTTTAATTTTCAAAACTATATGGATTTTCCTATTTTAGTTAAAAATAAAGATAAGTTAAATAATTATTTATTACTCAAAAATATTGAAACAAAATATTTATTCTATCATAATTGTGCCAAGATTTTTGAAAGCAAAAAAAATCTTAAAATCCAAAAAAATGCAGAATTTTTTGGAAATCAAGTTATAGGGCTACCGAATCATTCAAAGATTTCAAAAAATTATATGAACAAAATTGGTTACACAATAAAAGAGTTTTATGAAAAAAATTTATAGTAAAAATATTTATATAATTTTTTTATTTATTTTTGCATTTTTATTAAATTTTTACGTTTCAAACCAAGGTGTGTTACCAATAGATACTTTTTTACATTATGACTCAGCTTCAAGAATATTGAGCGGTTCTTTACCTATAAGGGATTATTGGGTCGTTCATGGAATATCACTTGATTATATACAAGCAATATTTTTTTTTATATTTGGAATAAATTGGTTTTCATATATTTTACATTCATCAGTCTTTAATGCACTAATATCCATCACAACATTTATTTATCTATTTAAAAACGGTTTAAAAAAAGAGTTTTGTTTAATATTATCTATATCTTTTTCAATTTTAGCATATCCAATAAGCGGGACGCCATTTCTTGATCAACATGCAGTCTTTTTTTGTTTATTAGGATTTTATTTCCTCCACTTTGGTCTAAAAATTAATACAAAATATTTATTCTTTCTACCTATATTTTTTGGGTTAGCCTTTCTTTCAAAACCTGTACCTTCGGTATATTTAATTTTAGTACTAAGTTTTTCTTTTATATTTTTTATATTTACTTCAAAAAAATTTGAATTAATAAAGTATCCATTTTTAGGTTCTGTCTTTTTTTTATCAGTTTTTATTATATTTATTTATGTTCAAAAAATTGATTTTGACATGTTTTTTACTCAATTAATTTATTATCCGATATCCATTGGAGGAGAAAGATTAAGTTCGCTAAATATTAATTTTGAGAAGATATTTTCAAATTATAAATTTATTATTTTACCATTAATAATCTCATTATTTTTATTAAAGGGTACATCTAAAAAAATTAAAAAAAAAAATAAGATATTCTATTTTTTTGTTTTTATAATATTTAATTGCACATGTATTTATCACCAACTACTTACTAAAAATCAAAATTTTATCTTTTTTCTTATTCCAATTAATTTAGCTTTTCTTATATTATTTTTAGAGGATAAATTTAAAAATAAAAAAAATAAAACAAAACTTAAAAGATTCCTAATTCTTATTTTTTTATTTTGCATATTTGTAACATCAAAATATCACTTAAGATTCAATGTTGACCGAAAGTTTCATGACTTACAAAACACAAGTCTAGATAATAGTATCAATTCAAAAAAGATACATCCGTCTCTTTCGCCTCTTAAATGGAAAACCCCTAATTTTGAAGATCCTAAAAAAGAAATATTAATGATTAATAAAATTTTAAAAGAATTAGAAAAAAATGAAAAAAATATTATGCTAATTACTAATTATAATTTTATTTCTTCAATTTCTTCTAAGCGAATTTATACAATAAGCAGGACATACGACGATATAAGCTTTCCCGATAAGCGAAATAAATATTATCAAAAATTCAAAAATTTTTTTGTAAATAAGATTCAAAAAAATGATATCTCAGTGATTTATTTGGTATTTGATAAAGATATATTAGAGTATTCAACAAACAGATATGTATATGAATATTTTAACAGTAAATGTTTTAATAGTGAAACAATCAATGATAATTTAATAAGATTAGATATAAAAAATTGCAAACAGTTCAAGTGAAAAAATTCAAAAACCTTCAAATTATAGAATTAAATAAGATTAAAAAAAAAGATCTTCAACAAATTCAAAAACTAATTAAAAGTGAAAATCCCAGTTCTATAATAGCTTCATTTGACTATGACTTGATTCAAGAATACCTAAAAAAAATTGCATCATCAAAAGACTCTTTACTATATGTAATGAAATNAAAAAGATATAATTATTTCATATATTATTATAATTAAAAAATTTAAAAAACTAAATTTTATTTTTTCAGATATAAAAATGAAATTAATTATATCACTTTTTTTAAATCTTAAATTGTTTACTTTATTAAATTTATTTTTAAGTTTCTATGAGTTAGACATAATATTTTTAAGTAAAACAAATAAATTAATTTTAAAAGATAATTTTAATTTGAATTTATTTGCTGTAGAAAAAAATTATCAATCAAAAGGTTTTGGAACTTTTTTTTTAAAAAAAATTTTTAACAAGATTAAAAACAAAACGAAGTATATGACTGTTGAAACAATAGATTTTAAAGCTACAAAGTTTTATAATCATAAACATAAGTTTAAATTAATTGGTAGTAGAATAAGATTTCCAAATAATCAACAAGTAATGATCAAAAGAATTACTTAAAAGTTTCAACTTTATGAACAAAATTATTATTAAGATTATCGTTCAAGTGTGTTTTTTTTGTAAATAATATCAATAAATTTATTAAAATCGTAAAAATTGTTAATACAAGACTCAAAAATAATAAGCTAGTAAACTTATTGAAAATAAAAAAAATTATAAAATATAAGAGCGAGATTATTGAAACCTCTTTTTGGAAAACTGATAAAACTCTAAAAGAATGTTGAAATAGTCCAAAAAAACTTAAATTTGACTCTCCGCAAATTCTTTTTTGTCTATCAGCATATAATTTTTTTATCTTACAATTTTTTGCTATACTTGACGAAAGAGCAAGCTGGGAATAATTATTAGATAATATCTTTTTTAAATTCATCGAGTTAAATGATGAATAATTTCCAAAATTTATCCAGCGTCCTGAAAATAAAAAAATAAATAGTTTATGAATTGAGTATAATAAGCTAAAAACATTACCCTCCTGACGTTTTGTTCTGCAAGATACAACAATTTTATCATCATTTTCTTTTGCAGAATTAATCATTTCGGGTATTTTAGAAAAATCGTCCTCTCCGTCTGAGTCCATTATTGTAATGATAGCCGAGTCTTTCTGATCTTTGATATACTTCAAACCTAATGATATTGCTTTCTGACTTCCAAGATTTTCTTTAAGCCTTAAAACCTTCAATTCTATAATGTTGTTAAGTTTTTTTATGTCTATGCTTGGAGAAATTGTAGAATTATCATCAACAACGACTACTTCACAGATAGAATTTATTTCTTCAAGTTGAATATTAATATTTTGTAGTAATTTATTAAGCGACTCCCAATCATTATATAATGGAAATAAAAAAATTAATTTTTGCAAAGTAATTATTCAGCGTTTAAGTCTTTTTTAATTTTATCAATAAGAATATTTATTAATTTGGCGTCTTCTTTATTAATATATCTATCCTTATTTTCTAACCCTCTCATCTCATCTCTTATTTTCTCTTTTATATATTCAACATTTTCTTTTGATTTTAAAAATGAAATCTGTTTTTCGAATTCTTTTATAGTAGCACCTATGGTGAGTTTATAAAATATAAAAAATAATATAAAAAAAGTTAAAACTTTGTAAAAAAAAATTCTCATCGTTTTCTTTGAAAAACCTCATAAATGATGACACCATCAATTTTAAACTGTTCCTTTATCATAAAATTAGTTGGTATATCATATTTTTTATTATAATTTTTATCAACATCGGATATTCGGTTAGAGTATAAAAAATCTGCCGTGTGATTGTCTTTTATAGCAACTACTTTAACGCTGTTTTTATGATCAATCAGTTCTAACACACGCCATAATGGATACCATGATGCAACACCTATTTTAATTTCATTGATGTTTTTTCTTTCACCGACTATTTTATTAAGAAAATGAAATGAAGATAAACCTGTATAATCAACCTCAACATTATTTTTAATTTGATTTGGGACTAAAAAATTAAAATAAAGAGATTGATAAGGATGATATAAAATCATTCTATAAACAGTGAAAGCAAAAAAAATAAATATCAAAGATTTTGCATATTGCCTATTAAAAGAAAAAAAGTTTTTTTTATAGAAAATTAGATTTAATCCATAAACAGCAAAATAAACTAAAAAAAAATATAAAAAATATCCTAAGCGCCAACTATTATAAAACTTCATATTTAAAAATAAAAAACAAAATAAGATACCTAAAAAATTGATTAATATAAAAAAATCTTTTTTTTCATTTTTTCCTCTCCAATAGTCTTCAAATAAATTTCCCTCTTTTATAGATAAATATCTTTTAAAAAATCTTTTAAAACAAAAAAAGAAACCAAAGAAAAACAAAATTAAGTGTAAAATAGGTGTTGATATTAATATCCAAAATGGCAAGTATGAATAAGGCAATAAACCCGAGTCATAGTATTTTCCCATGAAAAGAACTTTAGCATTAAAATGTTCATCAATTTGTGGAAAATAATTTAAAAAGTTTTGAATAGTATTTTCCCATAATAAGGGCCATACTAAAATTAAAAATATAAATTGCGTAATTATTAAAATACTAATTTTCAAAAATTTGGATTTAAAATTATCCCTATTTATTGTCACTAACTCAATTAATATTAAGGAAATTATTAATATAAAACCAAATAATCTAAGAGATATTGCCGAGGCAGAAAAAAAAGAAAATAACAATATATTTAAAGGTGAAAACTTATCCTTAATTTTAAAAGCGAAGTAAGTAGAAATAATTAAAAAAGATAGAAAAATAATATCCTTTGTGTTTTGAAAACTATCACCAAAAATTCTTGGAGTGACAAACATTAGTAAAACACCAAATAATGCAAGATTACTAATTTTAAATCTATTCTTAAGAATCTTATATAAATAAATTAATCCAACGAAGAAATATAAAAAAACCAATAAGTGTCTTAAGTAATAATATTTTAAAGGATCATTTAATTTTAAAACTAGCTCAAGCGCCGCTGCTGGAACATCAAAAATAATCCCATATTTATTGTAATATTCCACCGAGTCTAAAGTAAACCCTTTGATGCCAGCAAGTTCTGTTCTAGAAACTTTTTCGAGAGTTTCTAAATTGAAAAATTTTGCTATATAATGAAGCCAGTAAAATCCATTTTGACGATGAAATTTTTCATCTATGTTAAATCCAAAGTCTTTGTAAAAAAAAACTCCCACTATTAAAATTAAAAAAAAAACTATAAATGTGGGATAATTTGTTTTCAAATTACTAAAGCTCATTATATATAAAATATTCGTGTAACTTTAAAAATAATAATGTATATATTTAAAATTTAAATGAATATCCACGAATATCAAGCTAAGAAGATTTTAAAAGATTATGGCGCTCCTGTATCAAATGGAGTAGCGATTTTATCTATTGATCAAATAAAAAGCGAAATTAAAAAAATTAAACCTGGTCAATATGTTTTAAAGGCACAAATCCATGCCGGAGGACGAGGCAAAGCAGGAGGAGTAAAAATTGTGTCAGACGAAAAAGAATTAATTATTGAAGCAGAAAAGATGATGGGAAAAACTCTCATCACTCATCAAACAGGTCCCAATGGAAGAGAGGTAAAAAGACTTTATATTGAGGAGGCCTCAGATATAAAAAAAGAATACTATCTTTCTTGCCTAGTGGATAGAGAAACATCAAAAATTGCATTTATAAGTAGTACAGAGGGTGGTGTGGATATTGAAAAAGTTGCAAAAGAGACGCCAGAGAAAATTACAACAAGTAAAATTGATTATAAATTCGAAGGTCCAAATGAAAAAGAAATAGAAAAAATAATTTCAATTTTTAAGTTTGAAAATAATCAGCGTCAAACTGCAAAAAGATTAATTAAAGCACTATATAAAATTTTGATAGAGAAGGATGCGAGTTTAATTGAAATAAATCCATTGATAATATCAAAAGATGAAAAAATAATATGTCTTGATGCAAAAATGAATTTTGACGACAACGCAATTTTCAGAAGACCAGAAATTTTAGAATTAAGAGATCTAAACGAAGAAGAGCCTGCAGAAATTGAAGCAAGTAAATATGATTTAGCGTATATCAAATTAAATGGAACAATTGGATGTATGGTCAATGGAGCAGGATTAGCCATGGCAACAATGGATATAATAAAATTATACGGAAAAGAGCCCGCAAATTTTTTAGATGTAGGAGGTGGAGCTTCAAAAGAGAAAGTAACAGCAGCTTTTAAATTAATTCTTGCAGATAAAAATGTTAAAGGAATTTTAATAAATATTTTTGGGGGGATTATGAGATGTGATGTTCTTGCTCAAGGAGTTATAGATGCAGCTAAACAAGTTAATTTGTCCGTGCCACTTGTAGTAAGATTGGCAGGAACAAATTTTAAACAAGGAAAAGAACTTTTAGATAAATCAAATTTAAAAATATTATCAGCTTCGGATTTAAATGATGCTGCAAAAAAAATTGTAGATGCAATAAAATAAATGTCGATATTAGTGAATAAAAATACGAAGGTAATATGTCAAGGGTTCACTGGCAAACATGGAACGTTTCATTCAGAACAAGCAATAAAATATGGCACACAATTAGTTGGAGGTATTACACCTAAAAAAGGTGGCCAAAAACATCTTGGATTACCTGTTTTTAACACTGTGCAAGAGGCTAAAGAGCGAACTTCTGCAAATGCAACGATGATATATGTTCCACCCCAATTTGCTGGTGCAGCAATTATTGAGGCTGTGGAGTCCGAAATCGAACTGATTGTATGTATCACGGAGGGTATTCCAGTTTTAGACATGCTTAAAGTTAAGAAAGTTTTAAATAAAAGTAAATCAAGATTGATCGGGCCTAATTGTCCAGGAATAATTACACCCGACGAATGTAAAATTGGAATTATGCCAGGTAAAATACATAAAAAAGGAACCGTTGGTATAGTTTCCCGATCTGGAACGCTTACTTACGAGGCAGTAGCTCAAACTACTACTAATGAAATGGGTCAATCTACTTGTATAGGAATTGGTGGTGATCCAATTAATGGAACTAATTTTATTGACTGTTTAGAGCTTTTTTTAAAAGATGAGGAAACTAAATCAATAGTTATGATAGGCGAAATAGGAGGTTCAGCAGA